>JBNLBY010000104.1:0-7866 GCA_050303535.1 Sideroxydans sp.
CGCTTTACAACAATAAATCAATAAACAGGGAGAAATGAACAAGTAACCAAAAACGATTATTAAATTTGCCAGGCGAAACATATACAGAATGACTGTTTCAGAGGTTCGAATGAAAATATTGATTACAACACTCATCCTGTCCCTGCCGTTTCTCAGTGCGTTTTCACATGCTGGCAACTTGACGAAAGCAGATAAAAGCAAGTTCATCCGTGAAGCAAATGCTGCATTGGCAAAAAAGGATTACAAAACCGCATTCTCAAAATTCTTTGTCTTGGCAAAGGATGGGATGCCAAAAGCCCAATTCAATCTGGGCGTGTTCTACCTCAATGGGCAAGGAACCCCTAAAAACGAGCAACTGGCTTACAGCTGGTTCCAAAAATCAGCCGCACAGGGAAATTCGCGGGCATTGAAAATTATCGAGAGGGCTGCTGCACGTGGAAATGTATTCGCGAAAAGTGAACTGAGAAAGCTACGCAAACAAACAACCCCCGCAGCTATTAAACCCCGCCCAAAGCCAAAACCGAAGCCAAAACAAAAAATCAAACAACGAGCTCGAACAAAAAGAAAAATTGTCCAGAGAAAAGTGGCCTATTCAGACCCAACTTTCCCTTCCCGGAACCAATGGGTATACGGCATTTCAGCTGATTATTCCAGAAACAAGGTTAGTGAACCCCTCTCCTATTCCATTTCAGGAGTCATCTATACCTCGCCCCAAAGCTATAACTACGCCCAACCCGGAATCAAGGCCTGGGCAGGGTTTAATGACATCACAGTATTGGCATCTTATCGAAGCGGAAACGGACAGGTGAATGCCAGCATTGCAGCCGGGACGATCAGCAAATCATTTCATACCAGCGACATTGAAATCGATGTTCGCTGGTGGTTGCGTCAATATTCGTCCAGGCGCTGGATACCATTTGCCTTGGCAGGCTATGCTCAAAAATCATCGAATGGGACACAAAACGAGTTGGAATTTCAGGACATCTACTCACAAAAGGACCGCATACTATTACTGGGTGCAGGTGCAATCATTCCGATAAGCGAAAAAATCGGATTTCAAATTGACGGAAAAATCGGAGCGAATAATCAGAAACATTCCGGCAACTACGTTGCCAGCCCCGGTGTTGTCTTGAGTTTTAACTCTTATAGCTATACCAGCACAAACTCATTCCTCCATGCAGCAGCCACGGTGCACTATAAGGTAACAAAAGAATGGAATGCTTATTTTGGAGCAAAATATGAAAATTACTCTGAAGGAACCCGCAATACCGCCATCTACGCCAGGTTTGGGTACGCTTACAGATGAATTGATTTCAACTTAATAGCAGCGTCTGCAAAACAGACACAGATAGCGATATTTCAGCAACAACATCATGACAATCCAGTCTTTTTGATCTTACCGTTATCGGTCTTGGGCAAGCTGGGCAATACGACAATATATTTTGGAACCATGACGCTTTCGAGTCGGCTCTGGCATTCCCGCTGCAGTTGTTTTTCGCTCATCGTAACGCCTTCCTCGAATACAACGAAAGCCTTCACCGCCTGACCAAGCATATCATCCGGCACACCAATGACTGCCGCTTCCTTCACGCCCGGAATATTCATGAGCGTATGCTCCACTTCCTTCGGAGCCACTTTCTCGCCACGCGACTTGATAATGTCATCCATACGCCCGACAAAATAAAGATAGCCATTTTCATCCATTTTGCAGTAGTCGCCCGTATAAAAAACCTTTTCACCGGGAAGCAAGCCCGGCCTGAGCGCCTTTGCCGTGTACTCCGGCTTCTCCCAGTATCCCTGCATGATGTTGGCACCACGGATAACAAGTTGCCCGACAGTGCCGGGAGCAGTCTTGTTGTCATGCTCATCCACGATCCACATTTCAGTATTGGGAATAGCGATACCGATGCTCAAAGGCATGCGGTCGATATCTTCCGGCGGAAGATAACTGCAGCGAGAACATTCGGTAAGTCCATACATCGAGTAAATGCGCGCAGCAGAGAAAACATTTCTAAGCATTTGAATATGCTTGACCGGAAGCGCTGCAGCAGCATTGGTCACGCAACGTATTCTGGAGAGATCATAGTCCTTAATCGTTTTGAATTCGGTAAGAACCGAGAATATGGTGGGAACACCAGGGAAGGCGGTTATTTCCTCGTCGACCATCAGGTTGAGTATCTGCGCAGGAAAGGCGAAAGAGCGTTCCAGCACAAGTCGGGCACCCTCACGGAAAGCCATGATCATCTGGTACAGGCCATAGCTGTATGACAGCGAAAGAACGCTAAGAATCACTTCGTCTGCATCCACTTCAAGATAGGAAACGATCGATGCGCATGCGGTCAGCATGTTTCGATGCGTCATCATTACTCCTTTTGGTTCGCCCGTGGAGCCAGAGGTGTAGATGATGGCAGCAAGATCCATTTCAATGCATGTCCGCACTGGTGGAGCCATCCCATCCCCGTCAGCAAGAGTGTCCTCCCAGCGCCGGGCAGACGGAAGTACTGCGAGTTTTTCATCATCAATTTTGCCGGAGACAATAACACAAAGCAGATGCGAACATTCACGCACCGGTTTGGCAAACACAGAATGATGGTGAGCATCCGTAATAAATGCAGTGGGACGACAATCCTGCAAAAGGTAACTCAGCTTGTCACTCTTGGTCAGTGGATTGACGATAGACACAACCGCATTCGCCTTGAGTACAGCCCAAAATGAGATTACTGTTTCAACCGTATTGTCCGCAAACACCACAACCCTGTCGCCGCGCTTAACTCCGGAAGCAACCAGAGCATGGGCAAGTGAGTTCGAACGAGCATTGATCTCGCCGTAGCTGATTCGTTGCTTGTTGCATACAAGCGCTATCCTGTCCGCACACTCACGCGCAGTTTGAAGCAGATAGTCGTGCAGGAGTGGCACTGGACCGTGACTGATTTGCATTTCATGGCCTCGCTGGATTTGATGATTTATCAATATCTGTAAGCACCTTAATGGCGCCATCCCTTTCAGGACGATTCACAATAAATTGCTGGTGCAGAAGTTGCGTCGACAGGGCACCCACAAGCGCCATATTGTCCGTATTCGAAAACTGACCTTTACTACCTCGCGCGCGGCATTTGTGCAATAGCTGGGCGACAGCCCGTGAGTCAAAGACGTTGGCTTCGCGCACTGCAGATTCCGACAGCGCATCGTCGATATATGCCGGCGCGTTCCCATCCACGAAGGAAAGGGCATCCGGCGCACGATATGGCTGTTTTTTCCTCGATATGATTTCGTGTGGCACAATATCGGCAGCCACACGCTTCAGTAAATGCTTTTCATCCAGCACGTGCAATTTGTAGGAAGCAGGGAGCGAATCCGCCAGTTCAATGACATCCTTATCGAGAAATGGGAATCTTCCCTCGACAGAATTTCCCAGAAGCATTCTATCCCCCTGCGACGAGAGAAGATATCCTGACAACAGTGTGCGAATTTCGAGATGCTGATCCTGCGCAAGTGAACTCCATTGCTTAAAATCCGCATGAAGATTTCCCAGCAATTCGCTGATTACATCATGCCCCGTATTTATCGCCTGCATATCCCTGGACAAAAGCCTTTTAAGCGCGCCAGTGGTATGCCAGCGCATATCGTGCGCAAAGCCAGGAGAACGATACGCTTCAATATTTCGACCGAAGAACTGCCGCGCCATCGCCTGCTGCGAAACCGGTGACCGTGCGAGATAAGGGTAAAGTCTTTCAAGAAGTCGCGGGCGCCAGGCAGATGCAGGTTGACGCCCCCAGAAACGGCGTACCTTGCCTTCGCGGAAGATGTCATACCCGGCGAACATTTCGTCTGCACCTTCACCGGTAAGTACAACCTTGATACCGTGATTGCGAACAAGTCTGGAAAGCAGAAAGAGTGGGGCCGGCGCTGTTCTCAGAATCGGCCGCTCTGTATGAAAGATCACATCGGGAAACACATTCGCAATATCGTTTCGCGAAACGACAACCTCGTGGTGCTCGCTTCCCAGTCCGTTTACCATCAAGCGTTGATATTTTGTCTCGTCGTATTCGGCATCTTCAAATCTGAGTGAGAATGTCTGGAAGCGGTCACCTGCAAATTTCCGCCCCATGGCAGCAACCAGAGAACTATCCAGCCCGCCGGAAAGATAACTTCCAACCGGCACATCTGCACGCAACATGCGAAGGGAGGTTGCTTTCTCAAGCGCATTGCGCACTTCACAGACAGCATCTTCAAGGGATCCTCGAAACATGCTTTGTGCATTTTCACCAACCGGATAACCTGGTGTCCAGTAGGCACAATCGTTTACGATCCCGTTTTCGTATGTTCTGACATGCCCGGGTTCGAGTTCGGTCACGCCTTGGAAAACACCCTGTGGAGGAACAACAGTCCAGAAGGTAAAAGTCTGGGAGATACCGACCGGATCGAATGCTCTCGGTATAGATGCATTTGCCGCGAAAATGGCTTTCACTTCGCTGGCAAAATATAGATGGCCTGCATGCTCACATATATACAGAGGACAAATTCCGACCCTGTCCCGCGAAAGTACAAGCCGTTTTGCAAGTGAATCCCAGATGGCAACAGCCCACTGCCCATCCATGCGCGCAAAAGCAGCATCACCCCAGGCGCGATAGGCATGCAGGATTACCTCTGTGTCGCTTTGCGTATGAAATCTATGCCCAAGTGCGACAAGTTCCTCGCGCAATTCAACATAATTGAAAACTTCGCCGTTGAATATGATCCATGCCGTTTCGCTCTCGTCCGACATGGGCTGCTGCCCGGTTGTGAGATCAATGATGGACAAGCGCGAGTGAGCCAACCCCGCTCTATCATCGCGATATATGCCAAACTCATCAGGGCCGCGATGATAAATGGCACTGGCCATGTTAAGCAGTGCTTCGCGGCCCGGGGAAGTTGCGCCTTCTCTAAGCCCAACTATTCCGGCAATTCCGCACATGCGCCGTCAGACCTCCGGTACAGGAGCAACTAGCAGGGGGCGTGCATGAAGATACCGGGCAACGCGTCGTTTAGCCTCAATATCCTTGAAAACTCGTTCGACTTGTTCCGGCGTGATGCCAACTACAGGCGCAACCTCACCGGCCGGGACGCCATTATTTGCAGCATAGAGACAGAGATCCATGCGGTCATATGGCAGCGCGAAGTAGAACTCTTCCTGCGTCTGTGGCATGGAAAATGTATCAGTGGTGGGGGGGCGACGGCGTATTTCTTCCGGCACACCCAGATATTCTGCCAGTTGATAAACCTGCGTTTTATAGAGGTGGGCAATGGGTTTGAAATCGGCGCTGCCATCGCCTTGTTTCACAAAAAAACCCTGATCGTACTCAAGGCGGTTGGGAGTACCTGCTACAGCGTAATTCAAACGATCCGCGTGGTAGTACTCGGTCATTTTTCGCACGCGCTGCTTGAAATTCGTCGCTGCAACAATCTGTAAATAAGCGCTTAATGTAAGCTGAACAGTATTTACTTCACCCGATGGACTTTGAACGGTAAGCCGAGTGATATTCAGGCGATCACTTTCGAGTATGGACGGCAATACGAGTTTGCACTTCCAGTCATCGCCATACTCAGGAACAACAGTTCGGATAGCCTCTACTTGTCGACGGTAACAACCAAGCCCCTCAAGGGCCGGAGCGATATCTTCAATGATAGCTTCAATTCCCAAATGTCCTGCAAGCTTTTGGCCAAGCATGAGGGCATCATCAGACGAGTGGTGTTCTGGCATGAAAAGACCCAATACCTTCTCCTTGCCAAACGCACGTACACACAACGCAGATACAACCGAGCTATCTATGCCGCCGGAGATGCCGACGACAGCACCACGGCGGCGTAATTGACCAAGAACCTGTTCGCGCAATGTTTCAGCAATGCGCTCTACTTCTGATGCCGGATCAAGCTTGAGTACGTCTTTATTAAACATGCGCAACCTACCTCCGTATACTGCCGGCGCCACTTTTAGCGCCCGGCTAAGTTTTTCCTTTACTCAAATGCAGTAGATCAAGGATAACTGCGCAACTTCCAGAAGTTCACGGTTGCCCTTTTTCCACATACCAATCTGCCTGCACTGCCCTTGCACTACTACTGTTTAAGCACGTTAATCAGGTAATTGTCATGCGCCATCAGTTCAACACACGATCCATGATGTTTCCCAGCATCCTGCGCGGTACCCACGCCTCACCACGGCCAACCATTTGAACAGCTTTTAAGAGATGTACCTCAACCATTTCGCCTGATATGTAGCCGCGTGCTCCAATTTCCAGAGCCTGAATAATTTTTCCTTCCTGAACCGATTCATCTGTCAACAGAACAATTCGCGTATCCGGGCACTCGCTTCGTAGCGACAGTAGCAAAGCATGGCCTTCATCTTCCGTCAAATCAAGATTCACCAGCATGACCAGCGGTTGAAGCCGTTTGATTCTGGCTACTTCGTTCTCATATGCCAGAATATCCGTACGCTGTCTAACTCGACGGTTCACAAATGCATGGTCATTCCTTTCACCATTACTTAAGCCAACATTCGAAAGTAACGTAATGCCATCCTCGCCGTGCAAAAGACGTTCGTACTCTGCACGACGCTCACGATCAACATCTGCTACAGCCACGGTAACAGTTTGCATAAACATCTCCTCCCGGAAGCAACCTTCTATATTTGTTTGTGCTTGCATGTCTCTGAGTAAAACCATGTAGACGTATCAATTGTATTCAATTCAACAACTGAAGCTACTGTACTTAAGTACATACAAATATGGAATGCACTCAAATTCAGCGCAAAGACTCATTGCAAGACAGGCAATGTACAGAATACCAGGAACAGCAAAATGATATTGAACTCAGGCTGAAGCCTGAGTTTGAGAAAACTCGTTAGATCGAGTTGTAATTGCTATATTTGATATCGTTATAGCGCGACCCGCCTAGCACCCGACGGTCAGACTTGCCGATGTCATAGTTTCTATCATCCGCAGAAATGACAAGCGCCAGATTTAGCCGGTCAGTGACACCGAGTTTGATAAATACTTCAGTCAAATGTGCTTTTACCGTACGTTCTGTAATTCCGCATGCCTTGGCTATCACCTTGTTGCTTTCGCCGTTTCCGACACGCACAGCAATATCATATTCGCGTTGAGTAAGCTTGTTAAGCAAGCCAAGGGAGTCGCGATAAGCTTTATTTTTCGCGGTTGTCTTGCCTAATTCATCTATCAGCCGGCAAGTAAGTGTACGACGTATCCACAATTCACCTTGTTGCACTGCTTCAACAACCTGACGGAGATATTTGGGATCTGAATCGCTTCGGCAGCACCCTCTGACACCTGCCTTCAGCAATTTCCACTCCGTCTCTTCGCTTATATCACCTCCAATAACAATCGTTTGAGTCTCAGCACATATACTCCTCAAACCAATCACGCCATTTGTACCAACCAGATCAAAGTCAAGCAGAAGAACCGTTGGTTTGGTCTGCCTTATCTGATCCTCAAGCATTGCTATTCTGTCGACCATCAGTGATTCGCTGACAAAGCCATTTAAACCCTGCTTCCAGGAAGAAAGTTTGTCTTGGCTTGAACTGGCAATAATCAAATTGTTTGTCATCATTGTTTGCAGGCTTTGAATTTTGGTTAGCTCACACAGAGTCAATGTGAACTGGCTTATTGACCCCGCCTTCCCATTACTGCAATATTAGTAAGCAATAGCTGTGCCATATTGACTGGATCAAGAATATCCCTATAGTTATTAAGTATTATTTCGATTACCCATTTCAGCAGAAGTGATTATATAACGGGCTGGTTACATCAATTTGACGAATTTCTGACGTTTATTTGACGTCAAGGTGACTGATTCTCGACTATGAAATTAGGA
>JBNLBY010000105.1:0-7623 GCA_050303535.1 Sideroxydans sp.
GGGCGGCTGCCCGACCGGGCAGGCGCGTCTCACGCGCGGTTACAAGTTACCTGCGAAATACGTCATCCACACGGTGGGGCCGGTGTGGCATGGCGGCGGGCAAAATGAAGCGAAATTGCTGGCTTCCTGCTACCGCGAGAGCCTCGCCATCGCCGCGGAAAAACAACTCGCCACTATCGCGTTCCCCTGCATCAGCACAGGTGTTTACGGTTATCCGCCGGGACGGGCATGTGAGGTGGCGATTGCGGCGGTGCGCGATTTCCTGCGCACACCCTGCTCGCTGCAGGAAGTGATCTTCTGCTGTTTTTCGGCAAGCGACCTGACGCTTTATGAATCTGCGCTTATGCGAGAAAAATGAAGTGATTACGCCGCAGTATGACTGACGGATCATTTGTTCTATGATTGGCATTCGATCCACTCCGGAGAGCCGCCATGACCGCCATCAATTTCAAACGTGAAATCGCCGATAGCCTGAGCCACACCGTGGAACGCGCATCGAAAGCGCTTGCCGACGAAGGCTTCGGCATCCTCACGCGCATCGACATGCATAGCAAGATCAAGGAGAAGACCGGCAAGGAGATCATCCCCACCATCATCCTCGGCGCCTGCAATCCCAATCTGGCTTACGAGGCGTATACCGCAAACAGCGACGTAGCAAGCCTGCTACCTTGCAATGCGGTTTTGCGCGAGATCGAGCCGGGAAAGACATCGGTCGAATTCATCAGGCCGACCAGCATGATGAAAGTGTTGGGCGATGCCAATTTGACTGCGTTGGCAGCAGAGGCGGACAGCAGGATCGAACGCGCCCTGGCGAACGTTTAAAAGGAATTAACGCAGGGTTCAGGCCTTGCTCGACCCGGCATCTGCAGAACGGCGATAATCACGATATTTCATGTCTTCGTTCAGCAGGTGCCCGATCAGTGCTTCCTTCACCTTGAGGCCGGCCTCTATCCATTCGTAATCCACGCCACCCCGCTCAAAGCCGCCCATGATCTCGCTCAGAGCCTTCATGATCTGCACATGTCTGGTCGCATGCTTATCCGCGTCCGGGTAGCCCCACTCCCTGAACAAAGTCTCTTCATGGGCAAAGTGTACAAGCGCGTCATCCAGAATAAGCTGCATGCGCTTCTTGATTTCTTCCATGTCCATACGCTCGATGATAGCTTCATTCAACTGGTTGACGAGCATAATGAAATGTTGATGTTCGGCATCGATCTCGGGAATGCCGACGCTTAACGCCTCACTCCACTCCAGCCGCCACGGCGACAATTCAGATATTGAAGTCATAATCTTTCTCCCGGAACAGTGCTACACATGCATCTACCACTTGCGGATCGTAAAGCTTACCACGTTCGCGCATAATTTCGTTCAGGGCTGCTTCGATGCCCAGCCCTGGACGATAGGGCCGGTGCGACGACATCGCTTCAACCACATCTGCCACAATCAGGATGCGAGCGCCCAGCAATATCTCCTCACCTTTCAGTCCCCTCGGATAACCTGAGCCATCCAGCCGCTCGTGATGTTGCAGCACCATTTCGGCAATCGGCCAGGAAAAGTCGACACCTTTCAGGATATCGTAACCCGCCTGCGGATGCATTTTGATCAGGCTGTACTCGAGATCATTCAACCTGCTGGGTTTACTCAACAATTCCGCCGGAATACGAATCTTGCCCAGGTCGTGCACCAGACCAGCCAGGTGGATCGCGTGCATCTGCTCATCGGGCAAGCCCATCTGGCGTGCGATATCTTTCGCGATAGCCGCTACCCGCGCCTGATGGCCGGAAGTATAAGGATCGCGCATCTCGACAATGCTGGCCATAGCCTCTACAGTCTGCAACATGTTCTTTTGCAAACGCTGTTCATGCTCGTGGTGCTCCATCTTGACGCGCAGCATGAGGATGCCGAAAACAAGATCGCCAATCATCTCTTCCAGCACCTTCACTTCGTCCGCATCGAACACGTTCTTCCTCGCCTCGAACAGCACCAGGACGCCGAATGCATGATCTCTGTTCATCAATGGCAAGGCAATACAGGAGGCAAAGCCGCATTGCGGCGAAATTTCGCGCCAGGGGTTAGGTTCCGCACTGGATAAAATATCCTGCACGACCTTCGGTTTGCCACTGATGATGGCTTGCCCGGCCGGGGATATTTCTTTACTGTTCCTATCCCAGCCAAGTGCCTCCAAAGCGGGGCATTCCTCCAGCAGACAAGCCTGTGCCATCTGCTCTATCGTCTTATCATCCCGGGCATAGCCTATCCATGCCATGCTGTACCCCCCGACACTCACCGCAACATGACACATTTCCTGCAATAACTGGCTCTCACTGGTGGCATGAATCAGAACCTCGTTGCCTGCACTGATCGTCCTGAGCGCCCGGTTGGAACGTTGCATGGCCAATTCGTGTTGCTTCCGCTCGGTGATGTCGCGCACGATACCCAGTATGTAATGACGGTCAAGCTCTATGAGTCTAAGACTGACTTCCACCGGAAATGTAGTACCGTCCTTGCGCCGCCGAGTGGCTTCGAAACGCGCATGACCCAATGCCTGAAGTTTTTCAATGACGGCTTCACGGCCAACTTCGGTGGCAGAGGGATCGACATCGAGAACGCGCATGGACAGGAGCTCTTCACGACTGTAACCCCAATCACTGCAAGCTGTTTCGTTGATGTCCAGAAAACGCAAAGTGTGCGGGTCAAGCACCTCGATAGCATCGCTGGAGTTATCGATCAATGTACGAAACAGTTGCATCTTTGCTTCGTTCTGCTTGCGTTCCGTAATATCTTCAAGCGTATGAACACTGTACAGATATTTGCCGTGCTCATCCTGCACCGGAAAAGCACGTGAGCGATAGATTTTGTCCTTTACGACAATCTCCTCCTCGTTCCCTTCCTTTTCATCTTCCATAACCGCACGCCAGCAGGCAGGCAATGGACCGTCCAGCTTCGGAAATACCTCGTAATAGGGGCGGCCGATGATTTTTTTGAAGGGGATGCCTGAACAAAGTTGATATGCACGGTTCGCGCGCAAGATCCTGAATTCCCTGTCGTGCAGGAAGATCGGGTCTTTGACCGCATCCACCGCAGCTACCCACTCCTGGTGTGCCAGTTCGATTTGCTTGCGCAGGGATTTAGTCGAATCGACCATGAAACATGCTCATTTGCCAAGCCAGGATGGCTGCAGCAACGCAGGGAAAAACTGAAAAAGATGAAGTGAGCGTAAATTGATACTCATACAATATCTATACAAAATACGCCGCAATTGAATTTCCGCACCTCGCCAACGCGGCATGTCGGCTCAAGGCGGAGTACTCGGAATAATACGATTATTCGGCTAGTCCGTGTTGCACACGATACCAGCATCTGCGTTGAACATAAACATCGCGCCGGGCATGCGCTGAAGAATTTTTTAACTGCCTGGCGTTTGCACTGCCAATGTCCCGCTACGCCCGTCAACGGTTCCCGACTTGACCTCGCATCGCGGCAAATCGTCAAATCTGAATTCAAGCAAATATTCCAGCATGGAAACGAGCTGATAGCCCTGTTCATGCCAGCCCTCAAGCAGTTGCTCGAAGATTGGCATCCACTTCTGGCCTTCCAGTTCGGCATGCAGGGTATAGACATGCCCCGTTGCAGAAGGTGTGCTGGTGATATCCAGCAGATGCTGTGCAACGTTCTCCGTCGTGATGCCATCGCGACCGATGAGCTCGTCCAGTGTCGGTAGAGTGGTGGGCAATTGCGGACAAGCAATGATCTCGGCATCCCAGGTCGGGATGAACGGCTGCGTGCCGCGCGTATCGGAACTGTAGCTGAATCCCAGATGCTGTGTCTGTCTCAATCCGTAACGATTGGTCTGCCATCCTGCCGCTGCATGAGATTTGGGGGCTTCATCGAAAATCTTCGTAAAACGATCGACAGCGCGTTGCATCTCGCGCCTGGTCCACTCGGCATCCTGTTCGGCCACATAGTCTTGCCAGCGGATATGGTCGTAGCAATGGATGCCAACCTCAAAACCCGCATCCCGCACCGAACGCATGATGTCCGCGCATTTTCGCCCGATGTCCGGTCCGGGCAACAGGGTGCCATACATCAGGGTCAAGAGTCCGTAATGCTCGAGCACGGAAGTGCGCGAGACCTTGCTCAGGAATCCGGGGCGAAATACGCGATTGATGGCACGACCGGTATGGTCCGGTCCCAATGAAAAAAAGAAGGTTGCCTGGGCATTATGTCGCTGCAGGGTTTCAACCAGACGCGGCACCCCTTCGCGTGTGCCGCGATAGGTATCTACGTCAATCTTGAGGGCGATCTTTTTCATTCTGGATTGAGGATTGAGGATCGAGGATCGAGGCGGGGACTCCCTAATTCCTCAATCCTAACTCCTCAATCCTGATCAGTCGACCAGCCCGCGCGCTTCGGCGATCTGGTTGCGATAGGCATCGAATATCTTGCGCAGCGTGTCGGCCATGGTCGTGGTCGGCTTCCAGCCCAATTCTTCGCAGGTATTGGTGATCTTTGGCACGCGGTTCTGCACGTCCTGATAACCCTTGCCATAATAGGCGGCAGAAGTCGTTTCAACGATCTTCACCTTCTTGGCCAAATCCTTGTACTCGGCATATTCGTTCGCGAGTTTCAGCATCATGTCTGCCAGATCGCGGATGGCATAGTTGTTAGTTGGATTGCCGATGTTGTAGATCTTGCCGGTGGCAACGCCGTTTTTGTTCTCGATGATCTTCATCAGCGCATCGATGCCGTCGTCGATGTAGGTGAACGCGCGTTTCTGGTGACCGCCATCCACCAAGCTGATGTTTTCGCCACGAATGATGTGGCCCAAGAACTGGGTGACCACGCGAGAACTGCCTTCCTTCGGGGTATTGATCGAGTCCAGCCCGGCGCCGATCCAGTTGAACGGACGAAACAGGGTGAAGTTCAGATTATCCTGCATACCGTAGCCCCAGATCACACGATCCATGAGCTGCTTGGAATTGGAATAGATCCAGCGCGGCATATTGATCGGACCGCAGATCAGCTCCGAATTATCCGGGTCGAATTCTTCGTCGTGACACATGCCGTACACTTCGGAAGTCGAAGGAAATACCAGGTGCTTGTTGTATTTCACCGCAGCACGCACGATGGGAAGATTGGCCTCAAAGTCCAGCTCGAATACACGCAACGGCTGTTTCACGTAAGTAGCCGGCGTCGCAATTGCGACCAGCGGCAGGATCACGTCGCATTTCTTGACGTGGTACTCGACCCATTCCTTGTTGATGGTGATATCGCCTTCGAAATAGTGAAAGCGTGGTTTGCCGATGAGATCGCCAATGCGGTCGGCGCTCATGTCCATGCCGTAGATCTCCCAGTCGGTGGTAGCCAGAATGCGGTTGGACAGATGGTGACCGATGAAACCGTTCACACCCAGGATCAGTACTTTCTTCATTTCTTTTTTCCTTGATTATCAAATTCTGGCAATCCCCTCCCCCTTGAGGGGGAGGGCCAGGGAGAGGGTGAAACGATCATCCCCTCTCCCCCACCCCTCTCCCGCCAGCGGGAGAAGGGCTAATTAAATAAAAATTTTTCCGGGCCGTACTTCGCTGCGAACTCCGCCGCGCTCATTTCCACCCCGTCCAACTCGAAGCGCACCACGCGCAATACACCGCTACCGCAAATTGCGTATGCCTTGCCTTCTTTCACATAGAAAGCCGCGGGCTCTATTCCTTCTGCCGTACATTTCGTCACCAGCGTTTGCAGGATACGCATGGGTTGTGTCAACTCCACGTCTGGCTCGCCAGACAGTGGATTGCCTGCCTTTGGTATGCCCATCAGTTGCGTCGTCGCTCCCGGATATGGCGGTGCCACAGCGCGCACCAGATTATGGATATCCAATGCAGATTGCGACCAATCGATGATTCCGTCTTCCGCCTTGCGTCCGCCAAAATAGGCGCCCTTGCTCAGATCCTGCTTCTTTGCCGGTGCTTTGCCTGCCAGTAATGCGGGAAGCACATCGTTCAGCGCCATTTCGGCCGCTACCGTCACCTTGTGAAACACCTCGTGAGCCGTATCATTGGGCAGGATAGGCACGGCCTGCTGCGCCACAATGTCGCCGTTGTCCGGCTTCTCGGTCATGTAATGCAGCGTTGCGCCCGTTTCCGTTTCGCCGCGGATTATCGCCCAATTCACCGGCACACGCCCGCGATATTTTGGCAACAACGAACCGTGCATATTCAACGCACCGTGTGACGGAATATCCAGCAATTCCTTCTTCAGCATCAGGCGGTAGTAGAAGGAAAAGAAAAAGTCCGGCTGTAACGCGCGGATGCGCTCCACTACCTCAGGCACGTTCGGATCGTCCGGTGTAATGACCGGGATACCGTGCAGTTCGGCCAGCTTCTGCACGCTCTCAAACCAGATGGTTTCTTTCGGGTTGTCGCAGTGTGTCACCACCAGCGCGACATCGACACCATGTGCCAATAGAACGTTGAGGCATCTGTATCCAACGTTGTGATAGGCGAAGACAACAGCAGAAGAGGATTTAGGATTTAGGATTTGGGATTTAGGGGAATCAGCTGCTCCGTCACCAATGACACTTACACTCATGCTTGAGCCTTTGGTTTTCTGGTTTTCGCCCCAACTGTCGGCTCAATCCTCAATCCTCGATCCTCAATCCTGTTTTCCAGCACCGCCTCAACCAGATATCGCGGCCTATGGCGCACTTGCTGGTAGATGCGCCCGATATACTCACCCAGCAGACCGATGCCGAATAACGCAATGCCTATCAGGAAGAACATCAGCGCAAACAGGGTAAACAGCCCCTCGGCTTCCGGACCGATGATCAGACGCCGAAGCACGAGGAATACGAAGAACAGGGCAGAACCCAGCGAAATCAGCATGCCCAGCATGGAGAACATCTGCAACGGTACGAGAGAGAAGCTGGTCATCAGGTCGAAGTTGAGGCGGACCAGGCTGTACATCGAATACTTGGATTCACCCGCTGCACGCTCTTCATGCCCCACCACCACCTCGGCGGGATTGTGCGCAAAGCTGTAGGCCAGTGCCGGAATGAAGGTGCTCACTTCCTTGCAGCTATTGATCGCGTCGATAATGCTGCGATCATAGGCGCGGAACATGCAGCCCTGGTCAGTCATCTTGATATGCGTGATCTTTTCGCGCAGGCCGTTCATGGCGCGCGAAGCGACATGCCGCCACATGCTGTCGTTGCGCTGACGGCGAATGGAACCGACATAATCGTGCCCCTCGTCCATTTTGGCCAGCAACAATCCAGTGTCTTCGGGCGGGTTCTGCAGATCGGCATCCAGTGTCACCACACGTTGTCCGCGGCAGTGTTCGAAACCGGCCATGATCGCCATGTGCTGACCGTAGTTGCCGTTGAACAACACCACGCGCGTCACATCCGGACGTTTCTGGAATTGTTCGCGCAGGATGGCCGCGGAACGGTCACGGCTGCCATCGTTGACGAACAGGATCTCATACGCGATACCCAACTCGTCCAGCGCGGGATAAAGACGGTCAAACAGGGCTTGCAGGCCCTGCTCTTCGTTATATACGGGAATAACGACGGAAAGTTGGGGTGTATTCATAAGGGCGGCATTTTACCGCAGAGCAAGGGGTTAA
>JBNLBY010000106.1:0-7592 GCA_050303535.1 Sideroxydans sp.
ATCAAACCCAGAAACGCCATCCCCGCACTGAACGAATACAGAACCGTTGCGCCCCAGAGTTGCCAGATCGGACCGCTCACCAGCCCGCCCAGTACGCCGCCCGCACCGTAGGACACACTGCCGAAAAGCGCCTGCCCGCGCGACTGGTGCCGTCCCTGGAAGAACTGGTGCACCAGTCCCAGTGAACTGGCGTGGTAGGCACCGAAGGTGAGTGCGTGCAGCATCTGCGCAAACAATATCAGCACCACCCAGTCCACCACCCAGCCGATAAACAGGAAGCGCAGCACCGCAGCACCCAGACTGATCAGAAGAATGCGTGCATAACCGAACCGCCGCAACAGCGCAGGCATCAGGAAAAACACACCGATTTCGCAGATCACACCAAGTGCCCACAGGCCACCGACGGCGCTCTTGGCATAGCCATGCTCCACCAGGTAGATTGAAAAGAAAGTGTAGTAAGGCCCATGCGCCACTGACATCAGGAAACATGCGCCGAACAGCGCCAGCACGCTCGGCTGCAACACGATCTGCCTGATCGGCTGGCTGTCGGTGTGATGTGCCGACACTTCCGTTTTGGGTATCTGGTACGCAAAAATCAGGATGCCGACCTCGCACACAACTCCCGCCCACAGCAACCAGGCGATGGAGATGTAATCAAAAGCATAGCCCAGCCCCACCACCGCGACGATAAAACCGATGGAGCCCCAGGAACGCAGGCGCCCGTAATGCGCCGCGTTTTTGCCGAGAAAAGTCAGCGTGGTGGCCTCCACCAATGGCATCGACGCGGTCCAAAAAAAGCTCATCAGCACCAGCACCAGGAACAGTCCCCAGAAACTGGTGGTGGCAAATACGCCCAGATAGAACACCGCACTCAGGCTCGCCGCGATGATCACCACATCGCGGCTGCGGCCAGAATGGTCTGCCAGCCACCCCCAGACACCAGGCGCAATCATGCGCATCACCGGCTGAATCGACATCAGGATGCCGATCTCGATCGCACCGAATTGGAGAGATTTAAGGTACAGGCTCCAGTAGGGCGCAAACATCCCCACGAAAGCGTAGTAGAAAAAGTAGAAACCGGCGATACGCCAGTGGTAATTCCTGGTAGTCATGGCTATGCAATTGAGAACGGCGCGCATTATCGCACCGAAAAAACATTCCTCCCGCCCTTGAAATCAAAAATATCGCCCCAATAAGTCACGGGTCGAAAAAGGAGAATCGCATGGCAAAGAAAGAGAAAGAGCACACCTCGCAGACGGAAAATGAAAACGCCCCGCAGGTGGAACAGCAGGAAACCCCTTCAGACTCAGCGCCAGCAGCCGAACCCACGGGCGACTCCACGCCCAGCATGGAAGACATGCTGCAGGAAGCCGAGCGAAAAGCTCAGGAACATTACGATGCCTGGATGTACGCCAAGGCCGAAAGCGAAAACGTCCGCCGCCGTGCCGCCGAAGATGTGAGCAAGGCGCAAAAATTCGCCGTCGAGCGCTTCTCCAGCGAAATGCTGGCCGTAATGGACAGCCTGCAGGCGGCACTGGCAGTGGAAACTGCCACCGTTGAAAGCTTCAAGAGCGGCATGGAATTGACATTGAAGCAACTGACCGGCGTATTCGAAAAATTCAACATCAAGGAACTCAACCCGGTCGGCGAAAAACTCGACCCGCACAAACATCAGGCCATTGGCATGGTGGAAAGCGAACAGGAAGCGAATACCGTGGTCAGCGTGATGCAGAAAGGCTATACGCTGAACGACCGTGTATTACGCCCTGCTATGGTCATGGTCAGCAAGGGCAAGGAACGAAGCACTTGAAATAACGATTAAACGCCCCACCTTAGGCAGCAGCAGATATAGAACCAACCAAATTCAACTGAAAGGAAAGCATCATGGGAAAGATTATCGGTATTGACCTGGGCACGACGAACTCTTGCGTGTCCGTCATGGAAAACGGCAAGACCAAGGTGATCGAAAACGCCGAAGGCGCCCGCACCACCCCGTCCGTCATCGCCTACATGGAAGACGGCGAGATACTGGTCGGTGCCCCTGCCAAGCGTCAGGCCGTAACGAATCCCAAAAACACCCTGTACGGCGTAAAACGCCTGATCGGCCGCCGCTTTGATGAAAAGATGGTGCAAAAGGACATCGACATGGTGCCCTACGAGATCGTCAAGGCCAAGAACGGCGACGCATGGGTGAAGGTACGCGACAAGGAAATCTCCGCGCCGGAAATCTCCGCGCAAGTACTGGCCAAGATGAAGAAGACCGCCGAGGATTACCTGGGCGAACCGGTTACCGAAGCCGTCATCACTGTGCCCGCTTACTTCAACGACTCGCAGCGTCAGGCTACCAAGGATGCCGGACGCATCGCCGGCCTGGACGTGAAGCGCATCATTAACGAACCGACCGCGGCCGCGCTGGCGTTCGGCCTGGACAAACAGGAAGGCGACCGCAAGATCGCGGTGTATGACCTCGGCGGCGGCACGTTCGACATCTCCATCATCGACATTGCCGAGATCGACGGCGAACACCAGTTCGAGGTGCTGTCCACCAACGGCGACACCTTCCTCGGCGGCGAAGACTTCGACATGCGCGTCATCGACTACCTGGTCGAAGAATTCAAAAAGGAAAGCGGCGTTGACCTGAAGAAGGACATGCTGGCATTGCAGCGCCTGAAAGACTCGGCAGAAAAAGCCAAGATCGAACTCTCTTCGACACAACAGACCGAAGTGAACCTGCCCTACATCACGGCAGACGCTTCCGGCCCGAAACACTTGGCAGTGAAGATCACGCGTGCCAAACTGGAAAGCCTGGTCGAAGACCTGGTTGCGCGTACCATCGAACCCTGCAAGATCGCGATGAAAGATGCAGGCGTCTCCGCGTCCGACATCTCCGACGTCATCCTGGTCGGCGGCCAGACCCGCATGCCCAAGGTGCAGGACAAAGTTAAGGAATTCTTCGGCAAGGAAGCGCGCAAGGACGTCAACCCGGACGAAGCGGTGGCCGTCGGTGCTGCCATCCAGGGCGGTGTGTTGCAGGGCGAAGTGAAGGATGTTCTCCTGCTCGACGTAACCCCGCTGTCGCTGGGTATTGAAACGCTGGGTGGCGTGATGACCAAACTCATCAAGAAGAACACCACAATTCCAACCAAGGCATCGCAGGTATTCTCGACTGCCGACGACAACCAGTCCGCGGTAACCATCCACGTACTGCAGGGCGAGCGCGAAATGTCTTCCGGCAACAAAAGCCTGGGCCAGTTCAACCTGACCGACATCCCGCCGGCACCCCGCGGTATGCCGCAGATCGAGGTGACCTTCAACATCGACGCCAACGGCATCTTGCATGTGAGCGCCAAGGACAAGGCTACCAACAAGGAAGCGAATATCACCATCAAGGCGAGTTCCGGTCTCTCTGAAGACGAAATACAACGCATGGTGGCAGATGCCGAGGCCCATGCCGATGAAGACAAGAAGACGATGGAAACCGTCACTGCACGCAACCAGCTGGACGCGTTGATCCACTCGACCAACAAGTCGATGAAGGACTACGGCGACCAACT
Organism: Sideroxydans sp.; assembly: GCA_050303535.1. Lineage (GTDB taxonomy): Bacteria > Pseudomonadota > Gammaproteobacteria > Burkholderiales > Gallionellaceae > Sideroxyarcus. The sequence continues at coordinate 3,555 of JBNLBY010000106.1, forward strand.
GACTGCCGACGAAAAATCCGCCATCGAGTCTGCATTGAAGGATGCCGAGGCCGTGGTGAAGAGTGACGACAAGGCAGAGATCGAAGCCAAGACCGAAGCGCTGGCCACCGCCGCGCAAAAGCTGGGCGAGAAAATGTACGCCGCCGAACAGGCCAAGGCACAAGCCGCCCAGGGTGGCGATGCACAACCGGAAGCCAAAGCGGACGAAGCTGACGTGGTGGATGCAGAATTCACTGAAGTCAAAGACGACAAGAAGTAAGACTCACCACTCTTGATGTTGTAACCGGTGGGGCGCATGCGCCCCATCGTCACATGGAAAAAACATGAGCAAGCGCGACTACTACGAAGTCCTCGGCGTCAACCGCGACGCATCGGAGGAAGACATCAAGAAGGCTTATCGCAAACTGGCGATGAAGTACCACCCCGACCGCAATCCGGACAATACGAAAGCGGAGGAACACTTCAAGGAAGCGAAAGAAGCCTATGAGACCTTGTCCGACGAGCAGAAGCGTGCGGCTTACGACCAGTATGGTCATGCCGCATTCGAAGCGGGCGGCATGGGTGGCGGCAACCCGTTCGGTGCAGGCGGTTTCGGCGGCGCAGGCGGATTTGATTTCGGCGACATTTTCGGCGACATCTTCGGTGGTGGCCGCGGCGGCGGTCGCAGCCAGGCACATCGCGGTGCCGACCTGCGTTACAACATGGAAATCACGCTGGAAGAAGCGGCACGCGGCACGGAAAAACAGATTCGCATCCCGGTCATGGAAGAATGCGAAACTTGCAGCGGTTCCGGCGCCAAACCCGGCACCAGCGCCACCACCTGCTCCACCTGCGGCGGCCATGGCCAGGTGCGCATGCAACAGGGCTTCTTCTCCATCCAGCAAACCTGTCCACGCTGCCACGGCAGCGGCAAGCAGATCAGTTCACCGTGCAAGGATTGCAATGGCACGGGACGCGTGAAAAAGCAGAAGACGCTGGAAATCAAGATTCCCGCCGGTATCGACAGCGGCATGCGCCTGCGTCACAGCGGACACGGTGAAGCCGGTTCGCATGGTGCGCCGCATGGCGACCTGTATGTAGAAATACACATCAAACCGCATGGCGTGTTCGAACGCAACGGCGACGACCTGCATTGCGAAATGCCGATCAGTTTCGCTACCGCAGCACTGGGGGGCGAAATCGAAATTCCAACCCTGGACGGCGCGGCACGCATCAAGATTCCCGCCGAAACGCAGAGCGGCAGACAATTCCGTTTACGCGGCAAAGGCATCAAAGGCATGCGCACGCATGTGCACGGCGACCTGCACTGCCACGTCATCGTGGAAACGCCCGCCAACCTGACCGCACGCCAGAAAGAATTGCTGCGCGAGTTCGAGAACATCAGCCAGCAGGATCCTGAACTCCATAATCCGCGTGCGAAATCCTGGATGAAGAAAGTAAAAGACTTTTTCGGTCAGTAATCCGCAATATGATTCTGCGCAACAGCGCGGTGATTTGTTTTATGATTCGTCGCGTCCCCCTTCTATTCATTCGAATTTCAAGTCGAAGGTGAGACAAGGCGGCGACGAGCAAACGACGAAGACAGTACACGAAGTACGGCAAGGAGTTTGCGAGAAAGCCAACACAGTATCACCGATGAATTGGAATTCGAATCAGGAGGAGTTACAACCATGAGTAGTACCTCGATCATATTGTCAGGTATTTGCATCGTTGCGCTGATCTACAGCATCACCCTCTACAACACCCTGGTCAGTCTCAAGCATGGTGTTTCCAAAGCGTGGGCAAACATCGACGTACTGCTCAAACAGCGCCATGACGAACTGCCCAAACTGGTGGAAGTGTGCAAGCAATATAAACAGTTCGAACAGGAGACGCTGCAACGCGTAATTGCGGCCCGTTTACAGGTGCAGACTGCGCGCGAGGGGCAGGACATCGCAGCGCTGGGCAAGGCGGAAGGAATGATGCGAGCCAGCCTCGGCGGCCTGTTTGCAGTGGCCGAAGCCTATCCCGAACTGAAAGCAAACCAGCATTTCATGCAACTGCAAACCCGCATCACCGGGCTGGAGAACAGCATCGCCGACCGGCGCGAACTGTATAACGACTCCGTAAACATCTACAACGTCGGCATCGAACAATTCCCCGCCGTACTCATTGCCAGTTTATTTGCATATACCGAAAGACCCCTGCTGGAATTCTCAGCCGCTGAAAAAGCGGACGTAGACATGAAAGCGTTATTTAATTAGCAAGCTACTGAAAAACGTAGCGAGCGATGGCATAACAAGGCGCGCAATGGCAAAAAAGCGGAGTTTACAAATAGTAAATGAGCATTTTGAGCCATTAAGCAACACAGTTATGTCGAGCGCAGTAGTTTTTCAAGAGAAACTTAAGCTGATTTCGGCACTCCCACACACGTACATTCGTACCTCGCACGAATGACAATAACTATTATTCAGATAAGGGAATCAACATGAAAAAAATACTCGTATTGCTCTGTATGCTGGCGATCGTACAACCTGCCCTGGCAGCCAACATCTCCACCCTGGGCGCATTGAACCAATCCGAATTCAGAATACTTTCCGAAGACCTCGGCGCCGCACTTAGCTACAAACCTGTCACCCCCGCAGAATCGCTCGGCGTCACCGGCTTTGACATGGGCATTGGCGTCACTCAGACCGACACCTCCAAAAGCGCCCAGATATGGAATACAGCAACCAACGGCGGTGGCAGTGTCAGCAAGCTATACCTGCCCAAGCTGCATATTGCCAAGGGCTTGCCCTTTGGTATCGACATCGCCGCCGCATATTCCAGAATTCCCAGCTCCAATATCACACTGCTCGGCGCCGAAGTGCGCTACGCCATTGTCGAAGGCGGTGTTGCCACACCGGCAATCGCCCTCCGCGGCGCCCACACCAAACTGAGCGGCGTCGACCAACTGGCACTGAACACCAACAGCCTCGATGTCTCCATCTCCAAAGGATTCGCCATGTTCACGCCTTATGCGGGCGTGGGACGAGTATGGGTCACCAGTACGCCCAATGGCACCTCACTATCCGAGGAAAAATTTACGCAGAGCAAAATATTCGTCGGCGGCAACCTGAATTTCGGCATCACCAACTTCGCCGCCGAGCTGGACAAGACCGGCGGCATCCAATCGATCAGCCTGAAACTGGGTACCCGTTTCTGATCTCATGCCTCAACTGCGCATAGCCGGTAAAGGACGTCGATGCTGACCGCCTTTCGCCGTGAATATGCGCAGTTCATCACCTCCGGCGGACTGCTTATGCTCCTCATCGTTGGCTTCCAGGTGCATTCGCGTACCGGCTGGCTGTGGATCCTGGGCACCATGTCGGCCATCAGCCTGATCGCCTGGTATTCGGCACTGCACAGACTGCGCGCGATCAGCGGCGCACCAACCTCACGCGTTGCCTCGGCGGCACAAGGCTATGTCGAACTGGTGGGCCGCGGCCATCCCGGCGCCACCCCGCTCATCAGCAAACTGCGTGTATTGCCTTGCCTGTGGTATCGCTGGAAAGTGGAATGCCGCGGTTCGGATGGTAAGTGGAGCGTCATGGACAAGGGCGAGAGCCGCGATTTTTTCGTGCTGCGCGATGAAACCGGCGACTGCATCGTCGACCCGGAGGAAGCCGAGATCATCACCAAGCATTGCGACGAGTGGACAAGCGGCGACTACCATTACACCGAATGGAAACTCATCAAGAGCGACTACATCTACGTCATCGGCGAATTCAAGACCGTGGGCGGCAATAATACCGAGGTTACGCACAACGACTTGATCAAAGAAGTAATAACGGAATGGAAAAACGACAACGCCAACCTGCTCGAACGCTTCGACCTGGACAACAACGGCGAACTCGACATGCGCGAATGGATGCTGGCACGCTCCGCCGCCAGACGCGAAGCGGAAAAACGCATGATCGACGTACTGAACGGACCCGATACCCACTTCATGCTGCGGCCGCATGACGGACGGCTGTTCCTCATCAGTAATATTGACCAGGACAAATTGACGCGCCATTA
>JBNLBY010000107.1:0-7556 GCA_050303535.1 Sideroxydans sp.
GCCTGAAAGGTGTCGTGATGGGATTTATCGTGAGCAGCGCTCGCTCCCACAAACATTAGGCAGTACGAATTCCGTAGGAGCGGCCGCTGGCCGCGAATAAAAACATCCGAGCAGGAAGGAAAACCGTGACTTCACTCAAGCAACAACTCGATACCCAACACCATCTCACCGCGCTCTGCGGAGCAGCGATACAACAACAGATCGCACGCGGCAGCGCACAAGCCTCACAACTGCGCCAACGCCGCAGGCATCTGCTGAAGGCACTGCACAAGCGCTTGCCGAAAGCATCCATTCACTCAGCGGAAAAGATCCTGCATAGCGCGCTCATGGTGCTGGCGTTGTGGGGTTTCGGTGGCCTTGCTATGCCAGGCACAGCACAGGCGACAGCAACGTTCGAGCATGTGATGCTGGAAGGGTTTAAAGCTGATTACAGTGCCCGTCCGGCTTTTGCCGATATCGATAACGATGGCGATCTCGATGCCTTCGTTGGCGCCAGCGACGGCACTGTAAAATTCTTCCGCAACACTGGTACGGCCGCCGCACCCGCCTTTGCCGCCGATGTGGCAGGCAATCCACTGGTGGGATTCGATGTCGGCGGCAGCGCCGCTCCCGCTTTTGCCGATATCGACAACGACGGCGATCTCGATGCCTTTGTCGGTGAGGTCGGCGGCTCCGTAAAATTCTACCAGAATAACGGCACAGCCGCGGCTCCGCTCTTTGTCGCCGCCGATGGCGTCACCGTGATCAACCCGATGGCAGCCTTCATGGTAAGTGCCGGCTTCACAGCCAATCCCACCCTCGTCGATATCGATGGTGATGGCGATCTTGATCTCTTTGCCGGAGAGGTAGGCGGCACGGTGCAGTTTTTCCAGAATAACGGTACAGCCGCTGTGCCCAGCTTCGTTGCCGCCGATGGTGTCACCGTGATCAACCCGCTGGCGTTGATCAATTTTCCCTGGACGAACGGGGCCAACCCCACGTTTGCGGATATTGACAACGACGGCGATTTCGACGCCTTTGTCGGTAATAGTAGCTATGTGAAGTTCTACCGGAACAACGGTACGGCTGTAGCCCCGAACTTTGTCGCCGATGCGGCTGGCAATCCGCTTGCCGCAGCGTATTGCGCCAAGGCCGCACCCACTTTAGTCGATATCGATAATGATGGCGATTTCGACGCCTTTGTGGGTAATACTTCCGGTACGGTGGAGTTCTTCCGCAACGACGGCACTGCCGCAGCCCCTGTTTTCGTTTCCGGAAAAAACGGCGCAACAGCGGAGGTTGATGCCGGCTGGTATTCCAGTCCCAACTTCGCCGACATCGATAACGACGGCGATCTCGATCTCTTTGTCGGGAATACATACGGCACGGTGAAGTTCTATCGTAACAATGGAACGGCTGCCGCGCCCGCCTTTGCCGCCGATGCGGCCGGCAATCCGCTGGCCGGATTCAATGTGGGCTCCTACGCCTCTCCAACCTTCGCCGACATCGATGGCGATGGCGATCTCGATGCCCTTGTCGGCAGCGGCGTCAGCACAATGAAATTCTACCGGAACAACGGCACTGCTTCGGTACCCAGCTTTGTGGCAGCTGACGGCGTTACCGTGATCAACCCTCTCGATGGATTTGCGACCGGATTCAGGTCAACCCCCGCCTTTGTCGATATCGATAGCGATGGCGACCTTGATCTCTTCAGCGGCGACTCCAGCGGCAAAATGTTTTTCTTCGAAAACCTTGATCCGGGCATCCCTGTCGCAGTGGATGACACCGCGACCGCAACGGAAAACACCGTACTCACCAGCAGCACCAGCCTGCTAGCCAACGACACCGACATCAACGGTGATACCTTGAGCGCAATAGCAGGCACGTTCGCCACCGCCCAGGGCGGCAACATTGTCATCAACGCCGACGGCAGTTACACCTATACCCCGCCCGCCAATTTCTCCGGCACCGACACCGTGGAGTACACCGTATCGGACGGCGGCCAGACTGCCATCGGCACACTGACTATTACCGTCAATGCGGCACCATCTGGCGGTGGAAATAGCAGCGGAGGTGGTGGTGCCTTCGGCCTTGCCCTATTGTGGGGACTGTTTCCGCTCGTCTGGCGTAGAAGGCGTCGCCCATGCCACTGACACCACTGACTCACTCAGTACTTGTTTAAACAATTGACGAAGCGCGAGGTTTTGCGACCGGATGGCAGTGGTCTTACAATCCCAAAGGCCCAGCATGGCATTGGGTGAAATAATGCCAATGCAGAATTTCTGCATTGGCAAATTAGCCTCTATTTTCAACCATGTGAAAAATGGAGGGATACCATGGGGCATTTGATACGGGAATATGAACGTTATCAGTGAAAACTCGTTATCACAGCAGGTGAAGGTTGAGCAGGTGCGCCTGCTTTATAAGCAATCCCTTTATATGCTTATTATTGTCCTTGCATCGGCAGTGATAGCCTCCGCCTATTTTTGGGATGAAGTTCCTCACACTCCTTTATCTATCTGGTTAAGTAGTCAATTTCTGTTGACCTTAACAAGGGTTGTTTTAGTTTTAAAATTCAGAGAGAAAGAGCCATTCCTGGGGCCTGAAAATGCTACCAGGTGGGGGAATGGATTTGCTTTTTCATCCGGAATATCAGGTCTTTTATGGGGGGCGACTGCACTTATTATTCTTCACACTGCTTCAATGGAAAGCGTCGTCATCATCGGTTTTATGCTGACCATTATGGTGTCTGGAAGTGTAGCTGCTCTCTCTTATTATGCCCCGGCTTCTTATGCATACACGACTTTCAGTATGACACCTTTGATTCTTGTTATTTTTAACTCGGATGAACCCTATGCTAAAGGCGTTACTTTAGTATTTTTTATGCTTATCGTAGTTAGCCTGATTTATTCATCCATTTTTAGTCGTAATTTGAAAGAGACACTTCGCTTGCGTATCGAAAAAAGTGAGCTTGCCGAAAACCTGCATCAACAAATCCAGATTGTTGAAAAAGCCAACCGCGCCAAAAGTGACTTCCTCGCCACCATGAGCCACGAGATACGCACGCCGATGAACGCGGTACTCGGTATGTCGCATCTGGCATTGCAGGAGGATATTCCACCCGCACAGCGCAACTACCTTGACGCGATACAGATGGCGGCCCGTTCGCTGCTGGGCATCATCAACGACACCCTGGATCTCTCCAAAATCGAAGCGGGGCATCTGGAACTGGAAAAGATCAGCTTTGACCTCGACCGGGTACTCGAAAGCATCGCTGTCGTATCGGGCCACCAGGCACAGGAACAGGGGCTCGACTTTTCCATCCAGGTGCAGCGTGACGTGCCGCGCCGTTTCATCGGCGATCCGCAACGGCTTGGCCAGATCCTGCTCAACCTGAGCAGCAACGCGGTTAAATTCACCGAGGCCGGAAAGGTACGCATTGATGTATCGGTGCTGGAACAAAGCGACAACAGGGCCAGCCTGCGCTTTGCCGTTTCCGACACCGGTATCGGTTTGAGCGAGGATCAAATCGCGGTCATTTTTGATGCCTTCACCCAGGCCGACAATTCGACCACCCGCCGCTATGGCGGCACCGGTCTCGGACTCAGCATCTCAGACCGCCTGGCAAAGAAGATGGGCGGTTCGATGTCGGTGGAGAGCGAACCGGGCAAGGGCAGCACCTTCTGTTTCAACGCCTGGCTCGATCTGGCACCTGAACAGGAAACGCCTGACGAACTCGAAGGCGCACGTATTCTGCTCGTCGGTCCGCAGCTTGCCGAACTGATGGGGCTGGCGGGAATGCTGGAACGCACGGGGATCAGCGTTATCGTTATCGACGATGCCGCCCGTGCCATAAACGGCCACACGGAATCATTACCATTCGATCTGATCATTCTCGATATTCTCAATGGACAGGATGAATCCTGGCATCGCCTGCAACCGCTGTTGCCCGATGATGCACGGGTCTTGCTGTTGAGCGATAACGGCCCGCAACGAGCTGATGCTAAAAACATTGCGCGCTTCCACGGCCTTATCACCCCCTTCGCATTGACCCATGCGGTTACCGGTGTACTGGGACACGATACCGGCGCCATGGATAACGGCACATTGTCCGACTATCGCGGCAGACGTGTGCTGTTGGTGGAAGACAACCCGCTCAATCAGCAGGTTGGGCAGGGATTACTTACGCAACGTGGCATCGAAGTGAGTGTTGCAGCCAGTGGCACGGAAGCGTTACAGGTTTTGAACGAAGCGCATTTCGACCTGGTGCTGATGGATATCCAGATGCCGGACGTGAACGGCTACGAAGTGACCCGAGAGCTGCGTAATAATCCGCAACTGGGCAGCCTGCCCGTTGTAGCGATGACCGCACATGCCACCGAAGAGGCCCGCCAAACCTGCCTCGACGCCGGGATGAACGACTTTATCAGCAAGCCCATCGAACCCGAGCGCCTGTATGACGTTCTCGATCACTACCTCAGCCTGCCGGTTGCAGAATCCGCACAGAGCCATCCTGAAGAGCAGGAGTCGTTCGACGAACTGCCAGGTATCATTGTCCGTAACGGTCTGCGCCATGCGGGCGGCGACAGCGATCTCTATGCAAACCTGTTGCTCGGCTTTACCCGACATCATGCGGATGACGATGAAGCGCTAAGGCAATTGATCGAGCGACAACAAACCGATGAGGCACGCCAACTGGCCCATACCCTCAAAGGGGTGGCGGGCAGCATCGGCGCCCTGGAATTACAGGGACTCTATCGCCGTATCGAAACATCACTTCCTGAAACCGACGAGGAACTCCTGCAAACCGCGATCAAGGCGCATCGGCGTGTGGTGGAAAGTATCGAACAGTGGCAAAAAGGGCGCGCGGCGGAATGAGCTTTGGCTTATTCGATTAGGCCAAGTAAAATCGCACCCCCAACCACTACCGTCCCTGACCATGCAAGACAGCAAACCTTTCATACGCCGTATTCGTTCATTCGTTCGCCGTGAGGGACGCCTTACGCCTGGCCAACAACGGGCGATGGACGATCTATTTCCGCGCTTCGGTATTGAAGAGAGTGCGCAACCACTCGACCTTGATACGATCTTCGGACGCACCGCACCACGCATTCTTGAGATCGGTTTCGGTAACGGCGAATCACTCGCCGAGATCGCAAAGAACCATCCGCAAAACGATTACATTGGTATCGAAGTTCATCGTCCCGGTGTCGGTCATCTTTTGTTGCAGATCGAAGAACTGGGTCTGACCAATGTCAGAGTGATCTGTGCCGATGCGGTGGAAGTGCTGGAAAAACAGATCCCGAATGATTCGCTGGATGCCCTCTATCTTTTCTTTCCCGATCCGTGGCACAAAAAGCGTCACCATAAACGGCGTCAGGTCCAACCGGAATGGGCACAACTGGTACGGCGTAAACTGAAACTGGGTGGCCAGTTACACCTTGCCACCGACTGGCAAAACTATGCCGAACATATGCTGGAGGTCATGAGCCGCGCTGAAGGGTTTGCAAATCTTTCCGATACCAACGACTATGTAACGAAGCCGAACTACCGGCCTGAAACAAAGTTCGAACGCCGTGGTGTGCGTTTAGGACATGGAGTTTGGGATATCTTGTTCGAAAAAGTGAATTGAACGTTTAACAGTAGTAAATGAGCACCGGAGAAGACTTTGCAACACAGTATCCGGGTGCGAAAACCATTTTGGGGAGGGATGACATGTATTCCATGCTGTTGCCCATTCACTTAGCTTTTGCCGGCATCTGGCTCGGATGCGTCCTCACTGAAACACTCTTTGAACGTGCGCTCCTCGGCAAGGGAAGAGAGCAGGAAAAAATCCTCGTCGACCTGCATAAACGCGTCGATCTGCTCGTCGAAGTCCCCGCCATCCTTGTTGTCCTGATCACCGGCATCATGCTGCTACCCGATGCAGGAAAGAACGGCATCCTGCTACTGAAGATCATTTTCGCTGCGCTCGCTATCCTCAGCAATCTCTTCTGCGTCATCGTCGTTTTTCGCCGCGCCAGTGCCGCTCACGACGGTCGCTGGAAAGATTTTGCCCGCATGGATCGGAGGCAACACATTTACGGTGCTGTGGTGCTCATTTCTGTCGTCATATCGCTTGCTCTTGGCAGTTACACTTACGCCTATACCTGAAGAGGAAACAACCACGTGGACATCGCCCGCATTGCTGCCGCACGTTACACCACCAAAGCCTATGACCCGGCAAAACGAATCGATGCCGCACTGATGGAACAGTTGCAGACCCTGCTGCACCTTGCACCGTCATCCATTAACTCCCAGCCGTGGCATTTCATCTTCGCCTCCAACGATGCAGGCAAGGCGCGGATCGCCCGCGCCACCACCGGTCCCTATGGCGCAAACGAGGCGAAGGTGCTCAACGCCTCACACGTCGTCGTGCTCTGCGCCAAAAATGGCTGGAGCGATGAACACATACAGGAAGTGATCGAGCAGGAGTATCTCGACGGCCGCTTCCCCTCTGTCGATGCCAAGGAGAAAACCTTCGCCGGACGTAACTTCTATGTCGACCTGCACAAGAAACTGGGCGACACCCAGCAGTGGATGGAGAAGCAGGTCTACATCGCCCTCGGTGCTCTGCTGTTCGGTGCTGGCGCACTCGGGATCGATGCCACCCCTATCGAAGGCTTCGACCGTGCCGCGCTGGATAAAGAGCTGGATCTGAAGGAACGCGGCCTCACCTCGGTGGTACTCGCCGCTCTCGGCTACCACAGCAGCGACGACTTCAACGCCAACCTCCCCAAATCCCGACTCCCCGTCGATCAAATCATCACCCATCTTTAGAAGATTCATTCCCATCTCGTAAACGAGACACGAACTCAAAATTTGGATTCGCGCCCGGAGACCATTTTGAGGCGGCTTAGAAGTGGTCTCAAAGATAGCGAGCGCAGCTGAGACAAGGCAAAAATGGACGACCGGATTGCCGGGAGCAATCCGGGACAGCTTAAGCTGGCCCGAAGGGCGGAGGGCAGGACGCCCGGAGCAGAAAGCGGAGTTGACACGTAGTCAATGAGCATTTTGAGTCCATTTTTAACACAGTATCAGCAAGCACAGCATCTTTGAGGCCGCTTCTTACCTGAGTGAAACCTAGTGGACATTTTTATCCCGCTTTCCCCTTCCACCCCGTCACAATATTTCCACTTTTTGTAGGGCTTTAGTCTCCTAACCCATTGATTCGCTTTGGACACTCCACTGGCATGATGTTTGCGCTAACGCCTTCGTATGCCAATAACACCTTAATCTATAGGGGAACGGGAGCGGACGAATGAGCACCAGCGACGAAAACTTCGAATTACTTGAAAAGCGGTTGGGTATCAGCCGCCGCAGCTTTCTCAAATTCTGTACCGGCATCGCCGCGACGATGGGTCTGACCACCGAGCAGGCGATGGCCATGGCCGAGGCGGTGGCCGATCCCAAGCGTCGTCCGCCGGTGATCTGGCTCCATGGCCAGGAGTGCACCGGCCCCAGCGAGGCCCTGCTACGCTCGGAGCAACCCTCGCTCGAGCACCTGATCCTCGATCTCATCTCCCTCGACTACCACC
>JBNLBY010000108.1:0-7505 GCA_050303535.1 Sideroxydans sp.
GTCGCACGACACCAACTTCTGCTACTACAACACGTCCCAGCCGCGCCACTTCTGCCGCGCCTGCCGCCGCTACTGGACGCTGGGACAAGCGCCCTTGCCTGACGTACCCCAGGACGCCGCCGCCGCCCAGCAGAGAGGAGTTCGCTGCGTTGACGATAGCGTCTACGTTGAGTTGGGTGATGTCGCCTTGAATGGCTTGTAAAGTGGTCATGGCTTACCTCCGTGAGATGGGCGCTTGATATTTATTCACGAAGCAGGTTATTTCAAATAATCGATCTTGTTAAGCACTGTCTGCACCAGATTCGGTGCAAGGCAATCCAGTTCAATATTGTCCGGCATGCTGCGCAACCAGGTGAGTTGGCGCTTGGCAAGCTGACGCGTGGCGGCGATACCTTTCTCCAGCAGTTCCGCTTCCGTGATCTTGTCATCGATATATTCCCAGGCCTGCCGGTAGCCCACGCAGCGCATCGAGGTCATGTTCGGATACAGGTCATATTTCTTTCGCAGTCCGCGTAGTTCGTCCACCAGGCCGTGTTTCAGCATTTCCGTAAAGCGTGTTGCGATGCGCTGGCGCAACACGGAACGGTCGGAGGGAATGAGGGCGAGAGGAAGAATCCTGTATGGCAGGTCATCGGCGACCCTCTGCCCCTCTCCCGCTTGCGGGAGAGGGGATGGGGGAGAGGGGGAATTGCTGATGAGTTCCGACATCGGCTTGCCAGAGACGAGGAATATTTCCATCGCGCGCTGGATGCGTTGCGTATCGGTGGTGTGCAAGCGGGCGGCAGTCTCGGGATCGACTTCGGCCAATCTGGCATGCAGGTGCTCGATGCCATGCTGTGCAATCTCTGCATCCAGTTCGGCACGCAATGCAGCATCGGCTTGCGGCAGTACGCTCAAGCCTTCGCGCAGTGCCTTGAAGTAAAGCATGGTACCGCCGACCAGTAACGGAATTTTTTTACGCGCCGTAATGTCGGCCATCAGTTGCAATGCATCCTTGCGGAACGCGGCAGCAGAATATGCGCCGGTCGGGTCGATGATATCGATGAGATGATGCGGTGCTTTTGCAAGCGTGGCGGCATCCGGCTTGGCCGTCCCGATGTCCATATCGCGGAACACCAGCGCGGAATCCACACTGATGAGTTCCACCGGCAGGTGTCGCATTAGTTCCACTGCCACGCCGGTCTTGCCGCTGGCGGTGGGGCCCATGAGGAAAATAGTGGGGGGAAGAGGGTTCATATCAGGCAAAACAACCGTCCACGAAAAACACGAAAAGCACGAAAAAAATACCTCGGCGTAATATTGCAACACTTTGAACAAAAGCTAAGGTTCAGTATTTTGTCCATTCCGCACACGGAAAAATTTAGGTTTCCCCCATTTCGTGCCTTTGCGAGCTTTCGCCTTGCGGCGAAATGCCTGCTTACCCCGCTTCGTGTTTTTCGTGGACTGATGGTTTTTGGCTTCATCCCAACTCCTGATCCCGTGTCTCGTGCATCATCCACACTGCGATCACGCTGATCGCTGCCGCGACTGAGATATAGCCGCCCACCCACGCGAGTCCGCCATGCAGTACCAGTTGCTGTGCGATGTAGGGTGCCAATGAGGCACCGAGGATGCCGCCAAGGTTGTAGGCGGCGCCTGCACCGGTGTAGCGTACGCGGGTCGGGAACAGTTCAGGCAGCAATGCGCCCATTGGCGCATAGGTCGCACCCATGATGAACAATTCCAGTGAAAGAAACACAGTGATCACCAGGATCGAACCGCTCTGCATGGCCGGGGCGAACAGGAAGCCGGACAATAATGCAGCGATGCCGGCGGTGATCAGTACCGGCCGCCGTCCGAAGCGGTCGGCCGCCTTCGCGGCCAGCGGGGTGGCGATGGCCATGAACACGATTGAGAGGCACAGCATGCCGAGGAATTGCGGCTTGGGGATGTGCAGCGTGCCGACACCGTAGCTCAGCGTGAACACCGTAATTAAATAGAACAGCGCATAGCACACCACCATGGACAGTGCGCCGAGGATCAATGGCCGGGAATGGTGCGCAAACAATTCCACCAGCGGCAGGCGAACCGGCTGGAATTCACTGATCGCTTTTGCGAATACCGGTGTCTCGGCCAGCTTCAAGCGCACATAGAGTCCGACCACGACCAGCAGTGCACTGGCAAGGAAAGGGATGCGCCAGCCCCAGGCACGGAACTGTGCATCATCGAGCGCTGCCGCGATCAACAGGAAGCCGCCGACAGCAAATAAATAACCGACCGAAGGGCCGAGCTGCGGGAACATGCCGAAATGACCGCGTTTTTCCTTTGGTGCATATTCCGCTGCGAGCAGTGCCGCGCCGCCCCATTCGCCGCCGAGACCGATGCCCTGGCCTAAACGCAACAGGCACAGCAGCAATGGCGCCATCCAGCCCGCCGTTTCGTAAGTCGGCAGCACGCCGACCAGCATGGTGGCAATTCCCATCACCAGCAGCGAAGCAACCAGCGTTGTCTTGCGGCCGATGCGGTCGCCGAAATGTCCGAACAGCAGCGAACCGAACGGTCGAGCAAGGAAAGCGAGGCCGAATGTGAGGAAGGCATTCAGCGACTGCACAGCCGGGTCGTCGTGCGGGAAGAACAGCGGCCCGATCACCATCGCCACGGCGAGGCCGTAGATGTAGAAATCATAGAACTCGATGGCGGTGCCGATGAAACTGGCGAAGGCGATACGCCGGGTTGAGAATGGGGCGTGGGTATTGGATTGTTCGTTCATCATGGGTGACATTCAATTCTATTTTACAAATGGTGTTGCGGCGCCATCCCTCCGGGAAGGCATGGCATTTTGTACACGAATTTTACGAAGCGGGGGATGATGGTAGCAGCTTTTCAAAGTCTTCCGCAGGCACAGGAATGGAATAAAGATACCCTTGTCCGTAATCGCATCCTGCATCCAGCAGGATGTCGTGTTGCCGTTCGGTTTCCACGCCTTCTGCAATGACCTGGATGCCGAGTTTGTGGGACATCACGATAATCGCTTCGGACAGTGCGAGGTCGCTTGGGTCGCTGTCGATGTCGCGGATGAAGGACTGGTCGATTTTCAGGAAATCCAGGTCGAACTTTTTCAGGTAGGACAGGGAAGAGTAGCCGGTGCCGAAGTCATCGATGGATATCTGCATGCCTGCAGCCCGGTATATTGCCATTTGCGCCGCGATGAGCGGGTTGGTATTCAGGATCAGGCTTTCCGTAATTTCGATCACGATGAGGTTTCCCGGAAGCCTGATCTCTTTAAGATAGTCTACCCAGCCCTTGGCATAGGTTACGCTGTGGAATTGAACTGAAGACTTGTTGATGCTGACCTGTATACCGCTTTTGAATTTGTCGTTCCAGCGTTTTGCACACTTTGCCGCTTCACGGAAGACCCAGTCCCCGATGCTGGTGATGAGTCCGGATTCTTCCGCCAGTGGAATGAATTCAGCCGGACTGATGGTGCCCAGTTCGGGATGTTCCCAGCGCAGCAATGTCTCGGCTTTCACAATGCGGCGATCCGACAGGCGAACGATGGGTTGATACAACAGCCTTAGTTGCCCGCCGCTGATCGCGTTCCTGAGATCATTGGTCAGTTTGCGGTTTTGTAGCGCCGTTTCCTGCATGGAGGTTGTAAAGAACTCATATCGGTCTCCGCCGGCTTTCTTGGCCGAATACATTGCGCGGTCGGTATTCTTGATGAGTTCATCTGCATCTTTGGCATCGGAGGGGTAGTAAGCGACTCCGATGCTGGAAGAAATATAGGCGATCTCTTCTTCGAGCTTGAATGGTTTTCTCATTTTTTGTATGAGTGTTTCGGCGATGCGTTCTACGTGCTTGGCGTCCGGGAAATCCGACAAGATGATTGAGAATTCATCTCCACCGGTACGGGCGACCGTATCCGACGTGCGCACGCAGGACATGATCCTGGCGGCTGCTTCAAGCAGGAGCTTGTCGCCATAAGCGTGGCCCAGCGTGTCGTTCACCTCGTTGAACTTATCCAGGTCAACGATGAGCAGCACGATGCCAAGGTGACTGCGATGTTCCTTCTTGATTTCCTGTTCCAGGCGGTCGTGGAACAATCTGCGATTTGGCAGGGCGGTAAGCGAGTCGTAGTTCGCCTGTTTCCATGCCATTTCCTCGGCCCGTTTCTGGTCGGTTATGTCTGAATAGAGTCCCACGTAGCGGAACGGCTTTTTCTGATCATCATAGATCGTATTGATGGTCAGCCATTTCAGGTATTCCTCTCCGTTCTTGCGCCGGTTGTATATCTCGCCCTGCCAATGGCCTTGCGAAGAAATCGCCTCCCACATCTGCTTGTGGATCGAGTAATTGTGACGGCCAGAACCGAATTCGCTTGCATCCCTGCCGATGACCTCATTGCGTTCATGACCACTCATCTTTACAAACGCGGCATTGCAGGCTACGACGATACCGTTTATGTCCGTGACGAGCGCCGCATCACCCAGTGCCTGATACACCATGTTGGCGAACTGCAGTTCATTGGACTGCTGGATCGATTTGCTCAGCGTATCGTTGAGGTAGTTGGCGCTGCCCATGATGCCGTACAGGTAGACCAGGGAGATCATGCCAAATATCCAGTCGAAAAGATGCGCGGCTGAAAGGAAGGAGATCAACGCTACCGAAACGATCATGGGGGCGGCATAAATCCGGTACAGCCTGATGAGTGGGGCGAGGGTGGAGATCGCGCCTGCCGACATTGCTGCTGCCACCAGCGCCGCCAGGAAGCGCTCGTTTTGTTCCGCGCCGTAGCTGAATCCCAGGACGCCCATTGCCCACAGCGCACCCAGCGCCGAAACCAGCATCGTATATTCGCGCAACCAGGCTGCCGTATCTATAGTGTGTGCAGCCTCATCGCGAAAGAAGCGGCGCGCCATGCCCATCCGGACTGCCGAAACAAGCAGGAGCGCCAGCCACCAGACGATCCAGAATACGAAATAATCGGATTGGCTTGCCCCTGCGAGCAGGATCAGGGAGGCGGAGGTGGTCGCAATGAAACCGACACCGGAATTGCGTGATACCAGATGCAATTTCCGGATCAGCGTTTCCGATTCGATATCGGCAGGATGCGTGGTGTTTTCTTTTGCTCTCAAATCAACCCCCTGAGAGTCATTCTGCCAGTTTTCTATTTGCCGCGCATGAACATCTGAGATTGCAGAAATGAATATACAGCAACATACCGAACAGGCGCGAAGAAGATGAAGGCGATGTGGGTGGTGGTTGGGTGTTTCACTATTTGGTCAGTTCATCAGTATTTTTTGAAAGAGATATCTTCATTGCATTTTTTTCGCTCACGCTTTGATGAAGCCAATCTTTTATTGGAATCTTTATAAAGTCACACTTTTCTGATGTCCAGACAGCCGCAGAATAAAGTACAACTGCGACAATTGTTCCTAGCGTCCACCGAACCAATTTTTGTAACCAAAGTATCCATATGTCTCGTCGTTCGGCTTTTCTTTGAGCTTTGGCAAATTCCAAAGAGAGTGTCAGATCAGTTCTATATTTTTTTAGTTTTTCTACAATTTCAATCGACTGCAAAATAAAATTCTCGATGTTAGGTAATCCACCGGTTCCTGCTGGATTTTTTTGAAATTGTGCTGATAACGATCCAATTCCCTTTCCTCTTGAAAATAACTCAATTCCGTACTGACTGAGAATGCTATTGATATCCTCCAAATACTTTTCGAGATCAGTAAGGTTTGGCTGGATATCTTCAAAAAACTTACTTCCATTGTCATTATTCATTTCTTAATCCTTAAGTTGGCATGCAGAAGACTATTTATACATCGGATGCATAATCATTGCGGTAGAGATGCTGCATTTTGAAAAAGCCAAACATTAATTTCGGCAAAATTATTTCCCGCGCATGAACATCGCATCCAGTTCCGCAAGCGTAATCTGGAACCAGGTCGGCCTGCCATGGTTGCACTGGTCGGCGCGTTCGGTCTGTTCCATCTCGCGCAGGATGGCGTTCATTTCGGGTAGCGAAAGTTGCTGGTTGGCGCGCACGGCGGAATGGCAGGCGAGGGTGGCGAGCAATTCATTGCGGCGCTCGGTGAGCGCGCGGCTGGCGCCGAGTTCACGCAGTTCGTGCAGCACTTCGCGCGCGGCGGTTTCGGCGTGGGATTGCTTGAGCATGGCGGGCATGGTGCGCACAGCAAGTGTGTTGGTGGAGATGGGGGCGATGTCGAAGCCAAGGCGTTGCAGCGCTTCCTGTTCTTCTTCCACGGTGGCGATGTCCAGCGCTTCGGCGGCAAAGGTGACGGGGATCATGAGTTGCTGTGTCGGCATTTGCTGCTGGTCGAAGGCAGTTTTCAGTTTTTCGTACACGATGCGTTCATGCGCGGCGTGCATATCCACGATGATCAGGCCTTGCTGGTTCTGGGCGAGGATGTAGATGCCGGAGAGCTGACCGAGGGCGAAACCCAGCGGGTGTTCCTGTGAGGATTGAGGATTGTGGATTGTGGATTGAGCAGAGTCGCGGGGTGCGGCATCGCCTGCTTCTCGATCCTCGATCCCTGATCCTTGGGTCTGGAACTCCCACAGTTTGTAGGAGGCTTGAGATTGGGCGGCGTTGAATGGAATGGAACGCTGGCCGAATCCAGAAGCGGCGTCATTCCCGCGCAGGCGGGAATCCAGAGGGTTGTTTTCAAATTGACTGGGTTCCCGCCTGCGCGGGAACGACGGATTTAGTGTGGCGTTTTGAGTGTCCATCGGCGCACTCAGTGCATCCTGTAACGCATGAAACACGAATTGGTGGATGCCCTGGCTTTCGCGGAAGCGCACTTCGCTCTTGGCCGGATGCACGTTCACATCCACCTGCTCGGGCGGCAGGTCGAGGAACAAGACAAAAGCCGGATGGCGCTGGTGATGCAGGATGTCCTGATACGCCTGGCGTACGGCATGCATGAGCACCTTGTCGCGCACGAAACGGCCATTGACGAAAAAATACTGTTCGTCGCGCGTGGAGCGGGAATAGGCGGGCAGGGCTGCAATGCCGTACAGGCGCAGGTTCGCGACTTGCCGTTCGACTTTGACAGCGTATTGGCTGAATTCGGATCCCAGAATTGCGGAAATCCTCGCTCCCAGACCCTCACCCCCGGCCCCTCTCCCGCCCGCGGGCGAGGGGGGTAACTGCCAGATGGTTTTGCCATTGTGTTGCAACGAGAACGCCACATCGGGCCGCGACAGCGCGATGCGTTTGAAGGTTTCTTCGCACCAGGCGTATTCAGTAGACTCTGACTTCAGGAATTTGCGCCGTGCCGGGGTATTGAAATACAGCTCGCGCATTTCGACGCTGGTGCCATGGGCATGCGAGGCAGGCGCGGCGGCGCTTTGTGTGCCGTCGGCGGATTCGATCTTCCAGGCGTGGGTCGCGTCGGCGTTGCGGCTGGTGAGCGTGACCTGTGCTACTGCCGCCATGCTGGCCAGTGCTTCACCGCGGAAGCCCATGCTGTTTACACGCTGCAGGTCGTCAAGCGAGG
>JBNLBY010000109.1:0-7464 GCA_050303535.1 Sideroxydans sp.
GGTCGGCCAGCAGTTCTTCCGCGTACTGGGTGATGCCGAAGTAGTAACCGGGGATCTCGCGCTTTTCCACAATAGCGCCGGTGCGCCAGCCGCGTCCGTCGATGACCTGTTCGTTGGCGAGTACGGTCTGATCCACCGGGTCCCAGTTCACTACCTGCGTCTTTTTGTAGGCGATGCCGCGTTCCAGCATGCGCAGGAACAGCCACTGATTCCACTTGTAGTATTCGGGCTGGCAGGTTGCCAGTTCGCGCGTCCAGTCGATGGCAAAGCCAAGCGACTGAAGCTGTTTTTTCATATAGGCGATGTTGTCGTAAGTCCACTTGGCGGGCGGCACCTTGTTCTGGATTGCAGCGTTTTCGGCGGGCAGGCCGAAGGCATCCCAGCCCATGGGTTGCAGTACGCTGTATCCGCGCATTTTGTGCCAGCGCGCAAGTACGTCGCCGATGGTGTAGTTGCGCACATGGCCCATGTGCAGCTTGCCCGAAGGGTAGGGAAACATCGACAGGCAATAGTATTTCGGCTTGCCTTCTTCTTTTACGGCGCGGAAGGTTTGCTGTTTGTCCCAGTGTTGCTGGGCGGCGGCTTCGATGTCTTTGGGCGAATAGTGTTGTTGCATGATGAAAGTGGTTATTTGGCTCTGTTACAAACGAGACTGCCATTATATCGGGAATGGGCATTCGCACGGCGTCTGTTAGCGGCAAATTGGGGGTTCTGTTATATTGTTTATCCAGAATTCATTCGTATTGTTCAGGAGAGTGGACCATGTCCAGTAAGCATCCCGTTATTGCCGTTACCGGTTCGTCCGGCGCCGGCACCACCACCGTCAAAATGGCGTTCGAGAATATATTCCGGCGCGAAGCCATCAAGGCTGCCGTCATTGAAGGCGACAGCCTGCATAGTCTGGATCGCAAAGCGTTCCGTACTGCCGTTGCTGAAGCCGCCAAGGACTGCAACTATTCGTTCAGCCATTTCGGTCCCGAAGCCAACCACTTCGACAAGATCGAGGAAATGTTCAAGACCTACGGCGAAACCGGCATGTGCCGCCGCCGCTATTATGTTCATAGTGAGGAAGAGGCGGAATTGCACAACAAGCATTTCGGCACCTCGGAACTGGTGCCCGGCGTATTCACGCCGTGGGAAGACATCGAGAAGGATTCCGACCTGCTGTTCTACGAAGGGTTGCACGGTCTGGTCGTTGACGAAGACATCGATGCGGGACGCTATGTGGATCTCGGCATCGGTGTGGTGCCGGTGGTGAACCTGGAGTGGATACAGAAGATCCACCGCGACCAGGCTGAGCGCGGCTACTCTGCCGAGGCGACCGTGGACACCATCTTGCGCCGCATGCCGGACTATGTGAAATACATCACGCCGCAATTTTCGCGTACCCACATCAATTTCCAGCGCGTGGCCACGGTGGATACCTCCAATCCGTTCATCGCGCGCGATATTCCGACACTGGACGAAAGCTTTGTGGTCATTCGCTTCAGCGATCCCAAAGGGGTGAATTTCCCGTACTACCTGCAAATGATCCCCAACTCATTCATGTCACGTGCCAATACGCTGGTAACTCCCGGCGGCAAAATGAGCCATGCGATGGAAATCATCCTGACGCCCATCCTGCATGACATGATCGAAAAAAAGAAGAAGCAGAAATAGGCAAGAAGAAGAATACGGCGCGGCATGTCGGACTTGGTTCGCATGCCGATACATGGGGAAGCGGAAACGCTTCCCCTTTTTATTTTGTCCGCAAAATTGCTTTGCCCCCGCGGCTGGGCCACAATAAATCCTCCACAGCATAGATGGGAGTCATGATGGCTGAAACGGATTTTGACCGGATAAGGAAACAGGTGCGCCAATTCGTGGTCGAGCGCGACTGGGACCAGTTTCACTCCCCCAAAAATCTTTCCATGGCGCTCATCGTCGAAGCTGCCGAGATGGTGGAACATTTTCAGTGGCTGACCGAGGAACAGAGTTGCAATTTGTCGCCGGAGAAGCTTGCTGAAGTCGAGCAGGAACTGGCCGATATCCAGATTTACCTGATCAGTCTGTCGGAAAAGCTCAAGCTCGATATTCCAACTGCCGTGGACAAAAAACTGGCGCTTAATGCGCAGAAATACCCGGTGGAAAAAGCGCGCGGCAATTCGAAAAAGTCCACCGAATACTAATGACAATGCGGGATGTGCGGCCTCGGTGTCGATGCACTGTGGGATAATCCGCCCATGACTTCCGATCTGCTTTCCGGCCTCAATCCCGAACAACGTGCTGCCGTCGAACTTCCTGCCCAGTCTGCGCTGATCCTGGCCGGGGCGGGCAGCGGCAAAACACGCGTTCTGACCACGCGCATCGCATGGCTTATCAGTACCGGACAGGTATCGCCTTCCGGCATCCTTGCGGTGACCTTTACCAACAAGGCGGCGAAGGAGATGATGACGCGTTTGTCCGCAATGCTGCCGATCAACACGCGCAGCATGTGGATCGGCACTTTTCACGGTCTGTGCAACCGCATGCTGCGCGCGCATTTCCGCGAGGCCAACCTGCTACAGACCTTCCAGATACTCGATTCTGGCGACCAGCTTTCTGCGATCAAGCGCCTGATGAAGGAAATGAACATCGACGATGAAAAATACCCGCCACGCGAAATGCAATACTTCATCAGCGGCAACAAGGAGCAGGGACTGCGTGCGCAAGAGGTGGAAGCTTACGATACTTATACACGACGCAAGGTGGAGGTGTTTGCCGAATACGATGCACAGTGCCAACGCGAAGGCGTGGTGGATTTTGCAGAGCTGTTGTTACGCTGTTTTGAGTTGCTGTCGCGTAACCAGCAGTTGCGCGAGCACTACCAGGAACGTTTCAAACACATTCTGGTGGATGAGTTTCAGGATACCAACCCGCTGCAATATCGCTGGCTGAAATTGTTGGCGGGAAAGAACAATTCCCTTTTTGCCGTCGGGGACGACGACCAGTCCATCTACGCTTTCCGCGGTGCCCATGTCGGCAACATGCAGGAACTGCTGCACGATTTCCACATCGAGAGCGTGATCAAGCTGGAGCAGAACTACCGCTCGCATGGCAACATCCTCGAAGCGGCCAATGCGCTGATCCAGCACAATCGCAATCGCCTCGGCAAGAACCTGTGGACGGATGCCGACAAGGGTGAATCCATACGTGTGTACGAGGCGGGGACGGATGTGGACGAGGCCACCTTTATCGTCGAGGAGATCAAGCAGCTTAACCGTGAAGGTGTGAACCTGACCGAGATGGCGCTGCTGTACCGCTCCAATGCGCAGTCACGCGTGCTGGAACACGCGCTGGTATCGGCGGGTCTGTCCTATCGCGTGTACGGCGGACTGCGCTTCTTCGAGCGCCAGGAGATCAAGCATGCGCTGGCCTATCTGCGCATCATGCAGAACACCGACGACGATAACGCGCTGCTACGTATCATCAACTTCCCTACGCGCGGCATCGGCGCGCGCAGCATAGAACAGTTGCAGGAAGCGGCCAGGCAACACAACACAACGCTATACGACGCGGCCGCACGAGCAGGAGGCAAGACTGCCACTTTCGTCGAGCTCATTGAGTCGCTGCGTAAAGATACGGCCGAATTGCCATTGCCCGAGATCATCGAACATGTGTTGCAGCATAGCGGGCT
The DNA here is from genome assembly GCA_050303535.1 of Sideroxydans sp. GTDB lineage: Bacteria > Pseudomonadota > Gammaproteobacteria > Burkholderiales > Gallionellaceae > Sideroxyarcus. Next base: position 3,656 of record JBNLBY010000109.1, read on the forward strand.
GGTTGCGCACTATGAAGCCGGGAAGAGCTCGCCTGCAAAGAAGCGCGAAGCCGAAGAGCGGCTGGACAATCTTAACGAGCTCATCAATGCTGCGACGCTATTCGTCTACGAGAACGAGGACGACAGCCTCACGGCTTTCCTGACCCACGCCTCTCTGGAGGCGGGCGAACACCAGGCGGGGGACAGTGAGGATGCACTGCACCTGATGACGGTGCATGCCGCCAAGGGGCTGGAATTTCACACCGTATTCATTACCGGGCTGGAAGAAGGTCTGTTCCCGCACCAGAACAGCATAGACAACGGCGACCTCGACGAGGAACGCCGCCTGATGTATGTGGCCATCACGCGCGCGCGCCGGCGTTTGTATCTCACTTTTGCACAAAGCCGCATGCTGCACGGGCAGACGCACTACGGCATGGTATCGAGCTTCTTGCGCGAATTGCCGGAAGATCTGTTGCACTGGCTGACGCCGCAAGCGAGTGTACGCAAATCGTTCGGTATGGGCAGTTACGATAAGGACAGCTACATCAAAGCGTTCGGAGATGCTCCATCGTCCCTCACCCGCGCTGGCGCGCACCCCTCTCCCGCTAGCGGGAGAGGGGCTGGGGGAGAGGGTGTCTGGCGCATCGGCCAGCAGGTTTTTCACCAGAAATTCGGCGAAGGCGTAGTAACGGACACCGAGGGGGGCGGGAGCGACGGCCGCGTGCAGGTCAATTTCAAACGCGCGGGCAGCAAGTGGCTCGCGCTCGAATATGCCAAACTCACCGCCATCTGATCCGGCACTGGACGAGCGGTTGCGCCTGCTGGTCGGGAGCTACGCGCAGCTCACCGGCAAACCGTTGCTTGCTGTCACCTTCCCTCTCCCGCTTGCGGGAGAGGGGGTGGGGGAGAGGGTGGGGCAGGAGATGCACCACGACTCTACCCTCTCCCTATCCCTCCCCCTGCAAGGGGGAGGGGACAAGGAAATGGCGAAATTGCGCACCGCACTCTGGAATGCGCCGCGCGCCATCGTGGCACATGACACCGAGGCCGACCCTATTTTCTTTTATGGTAATTGCCTGGCGCTGGATTTATTTGAGATGTCATTCGAGGAATTCACGCGACTGCCGTCGCGGCTCTCCGCTGAACCACTTGCGCAGGAAGCACGCATGAAGTTGTTGGAAAAAGTCACGCAGCAGGGTTATGTGGACAATTATTCCGGCTTGCGCATTGCGAAAAGCGGCAGACGCTTCATGATTGCCGATTGCACAGTGTGGAATCTCACTGATGAAAACGGAACGTATCAGGGGCAGGCTGCGGTGTTCGTTCCCCAGGATTAGTATTCAGTTTATTCAATCGTTCAGCAGGAGGCGCAATATGAGCAAATCATTCAAATCCATTACGCAAGACATCAGCAGGCAACTTACGCCCTTCCGCAAGGAAGTGGCGGAGCCAATGGCAGGTTTTGATGCAATGGCAAAGTCGGCCATGGCAGAGGGCGTGTTATCTGCACTGCACAAGGAACTCATCGCAACAGCCATTGCGGTCTCGACGCGATGCGATGGCTGTATTGGCTACCATGTGCGTTCGCTGGTGCGCATGGGCGCGACGCGCGAACAGCTCAACGAAATGTTGGCCGTAGCCGTATATATGGGCGGCGGCCCATCTTTGATGTACGCAGCGGATGTGCTGCAGGCGTTTGAGGAATTCCAGCAGGCTTGATCAGTCAGGTGACGAAAACCGGCGCTGCCGGAGTTATGGCTGTATTTACTGGGTGTGCGGAACAGCCTTGATTGCGGCGATTTCATGCGCGAAAGGGAAGATGTTGCGGTAACTTACGTAGAGTGACGTGAGGCCGAGCGGCAGTAAAACGATCAGTCCGATGTTGAAGGGCAACTGACCGAGCCCTGCTGCGACGAATTGCATAATGATGCTGTATACAGTGTACGGAATGAGGTTGCGCAATGAGCCGGACAGGCTGGCACGCAATGCTTCAACGGGTTGCATGTCGTTGAAGAACACCAGCATGGGGGCATATTGAAATGCCAGGACCAGTATGCAAATCAGCGAGAAGCCGACGAACAGGCTGAAAGTTACGCCCGAGCCCGGCGTCATCATGGCAGCGAACAGCATTTGTGGATCGCCGGCTGCATTGACGTTTTCCAGCAAGGCACGCAGAGCGTCTCCTCCGGCAACGACCATCGCCATTGAAGAGAACAGCATCCCCAGCATCAGGAAGCCGCCGAGGGCTGCGAGACGCGGCGTATATTTCCGGAAACCCTCAAACAAACGCGCAAATTCCAGATTTTCCTCTTCTTCCAGCGCGCGGCAGATGCGCATGTAACCTGCTGTCACAATCGGGATCAATAACACCGCAAGCAACGGACCGAACACGGGCATTCTGAGCGCTGTGAATACCAGAAATGCACTGATCATCGACAGGGAAACAGACATCAGCGGGTTGCGCATGATGAGTTGATAGCCTTGTTTTATCCAGGTCCAGCCGCGTGCGGCGTTCAGTTTCTGTATTTCCATTTTATTCCTGGTTTATAGCTGGGTATTGCATGATCAGGCTTCCGTACCCGCATCGGTCCCGGCGGCAATTTCGGCTGGCAGGGGGAAAATGTCGCAGTAGCAGGTATAGCTCGACGTGACCATTACCGGAAACAGAACCAGCCATCCGAGCATGATCGGGACAGAGGCCAGAATTGCCAGGGTGATGAAAACCAGGCCATACACCAGCATCGGCCCGATGTTGACAAGGAATGCGCGGAAACTGAGTTTGAGCGATTCTATCGGGGCAACGTTGCCGAAGAAGACCAGCATGGGCGCGAACAGCATCGCCATCATCCAGATGCTGAACAATACCACGCCAAGCAATATGGCGAAGCCGGCACCCGCCACAGCCTGAAAAAGTACTTGTGGATCTTGCGGCGGCTGGGCCGCTGTCATGAGGCTGACCAGTTCGGAACCGCCAGTTGTCATCATTGCACCCAGGATCAGTAATTGCGCGACGACCGAAATACCGCCCAGCGTGATCAGTTGTGAAGCACGGTGCTGAAAGCCGCGGAACAGGTGCGCCAGTTCGAGATCGTCACCCTTTTCCAGGGCGTGGCAACCGGCCATCAACCCTGCAGTAATCACTGGAGTCAGCAGGCCGTTGAGGATATCGCCGAGAAACGGGATGGCTGACAACAGCGCAGCGGCAATGAAGCAGATTAGCAACAGCACAATCCACAGCAGCGGTGCTTTCTTGAACAGCGCATAACCCAGCTTGATCCATTGCCATCCACGTTCTGCCTGTAAGTGTCGCGGTTCCATGATGTCCTCCTGAGCTATGACCGGAACGTCAGTTCCATTGTAATGTGATTTTTGAATATTCGCTAAAAGTGATGTTGATCATATGCATATTTTAATTTGCCATCGCACGACAGATGACACAGGAATAAATGCGGCAATCGGGAACGTACGGAGCTTTTGGCCGGAAATAATCGGAAGATGGTAAAATCCAAGCCTTATGGCGCACCGCCTCACTATGGAGTCTTTTCGTGCAACTCGTTTGTCTTGACCTTGAAGGTGTCCTCGTTCCGGAAATATGGATCGAATTTGCAAAACGTACCGATATTCCGGAATTGCGCCGTACCACCCGCGATGAGCCCGATTACGACAAATTGATGAAATACCGGCTGGATATTCTGGCACAGCACAAACTTGGCCTGCCTGACATTCAGAAGGTTATTTCGGACATGGGGCCGCTTGCAGGTGCCCGGGATTTTCTCGACGACCTGCGTCAGCGCTTTCAGGTAATCATTCTTTCCGCCACTTTTTAT
>JBNLBY010000110.1:0-7200 GCA_050303535.1 Sideroxydans sp.
AATTCCTTTTTTAGCATACATCTGGCGTAACATGGCACTCATTTCAACATCCATACCGGTTAAAATCTCATCCAGCATTTCAACAACCGTCACTTTTGTACCCAGACTATTAAAAATACTGGCAAACTCCATTCCGATTACACCACCACCAATAACGACAACATCCACCTGGCGTGGTAATTCGGCACTCGTTTCAATTCTAAGAAGAGGGACAGTCATAGTAATCTCCAAACGTAGCCCTTATTGTAAATTTACCCCGGCAGAAAATTCTGCCGATTTCGATTCATTGACCGCATATTGCGCTGGAAACAGCATCACGCACCGCGCTATTTGCGCCTGTTTCATTTTAGAAGCATCCTTAAATCTGGCTTTCCTCATAAGTAATGCGGCTGTATGTACTTCACTATTTAATGAGTAGATATTCGCTCACTGCATCAGTATGCGGTATAGCTTGCGGCAATAGCCGCTAACTTCACCGGCTTAACAACATAAAATGCCAAAACTGTCCGTAAAATAGCAGGATATTTGTAACGATATTGGTAAGGTTGTAAGCGAAACATCTCTCTATTCACCTCCAACTCAGGGGCCAGCATGCAAAACAACGACAGTGTAGAAATCGACGATCTAGTAGCGCCTTTGGTAGCTTTTCGTCATGATATTCATGCCAATCCCGAACTCGCCTACGCAGAGCACCGAACCGCGAATAAAATTGAACAGGCTTTACGCGAACTTGGGCTAGCAGTTCACTCCAGTATCGGTGGCACTGGCGTCGTCGCTTCCCTGAAGGTGGGGAGTTCAGAACGCAGTATTGGCTTGCGCGCTGATATGGATGCACTACCAATTCACGAAGAGACCGGCCTCCCCTATGCCAGCTGCAACCCGGGTATTTTTCATGGTTGCGGTCATGACGGCCACGTTTCGATGCTGCTGGGTGCAGCTCAGCAGCTGGCTCGTACTCGTCGCTTCGATGGCACGGTACACTTCATCTTTCAACCCGCCGAAGAAGGTGAAGCTGGCGCCCGAGCCATGATCGAGGATGGCTTATTCGATCGATTTCCCTGTGATCGTGTATACGCCCTGCACAACTGGCCCGATCTTCCGGCAGGAACGATTTCGACACGACCGGGAGCTATCATGGCAGCAGCCGACAAGTTTGAAATTGTGCTTGAGGGGCGTGGTGGTCATGCCGCGATGCCGCATCAAACGCCGGATGCAATTTTAGCCGCCAGCGACCTTGTCACCCAGTTAAACACACTGGTCTCGCGTCGGATCTCACCTATGTCCACGGCGGTACTTTCCATTACCCAGATAGAGGGAGGCAGTTCGCACAACGTCATTCCTGCTGCTGTTCGCGTTGTCGGCACGGTACGAACCTTCGATGCCGCGGTGCAGGACCGCATTGAAGAATCCCTGCGCCAGGTCGCTGAAGGCGTGGCCATAGCCAGTGGAACCCGAATAACTGTGAATTACGATCGTTACTATCCGGCCACGATCAACAACGCGCAAGCTGCCGAGGAAGCACTAGCCGCCGCAGCCACGGTTGGACATGCCGAACCCGCCGCACAGCCTGCCTTCACTTCGGAAGACTTCGGATTCATGTTGCAGGCCTGCGAGGGTGCGTATATCTGGCTGGGCCAGGGACGCGGTGATGAGGAAGTACCATTACATCATCCGCATTACGATTTTAACGACGATGTGCTGGCGACCGGGATTCGACTTCATGTCGCGCTTGCCGAGCGCCATCTGGCGCCTTAAGCCGTCATTCCTGGGCCTGTTCACAGGCCCTAGTAACGCAGTGTTTTATTCACCAGCCCGGGAACTTCGCTGCCTTGCAGATGCGCCTGGATTGCCTGCACACAATATTCAGCCCCCTCTTCAAAATCGGTTTCTGATGCTATATGCGGTGTCAGGATCACGCCAGGATGCGTCCAGTGCGGATGATCTTCGGGCAAGGGTTCAGGATTGGTAACATCTAACACCGCCGATGAGATTCGGCCCGACTGTAATGAGTCCAGCAATGCATCCATGTCCAGATGTTCGCCACGTCCGCAATGTACAAGACCCGTGCCCATAGGCAACTGTGCAAACAGATCGGCATTCAGAATTCCACGAGTCTCTGGAGTCAACGGCAACAGGCATACCATGATATCGACCTGCGCAAGAAACATTGGTAATTCAGCAACCCCGGCAAAGGTAGTGACGCCAGCGACTTCTTTCCGTGATTGTGACCAGCCCGAAAGCTGAAACCCGAACTGGCCCAGCGCGTTCAAGGTGGCAAGACCCAGTTGTCCCAGCCCCATCACCCCGACCCGGCGCCGCCGGGACAGCTGGACACGCCTGGCGCGCCAGATCCCTTGACGCTGCTGATGCAGGTAATGAGGCAGATCGCGATGCAGCGCCAGAACGCCCAGCGCAACGTATTCGCAGACCATTGCGCGAATACCGGGAGTCATCGTACGCACGACCTGCACCTGTTCGGGCAGTTGATCAAAATCGAATTGATCAACCCCGGCACCCACCGAGATCAGCAGTTCGATATTGGGATAGCGTTCGAACAGATCATCTGGAACGAACCAGCAAACGACAAAGCGTACCGCCATCGGATCTGCAACGGCATCAGCTCCCTGCCAGAATGGAATGTCCGGCAAGCTGGCTGCAAAAATCGGCTTCCAGATGGCAGCTCGTTCAGCCGATGAGAGATATAAAATCGCCATCTTGTCAGGCCATTGATGCCCTCACATCAGGGTCTTCCAGCGTCAGATCCAGCACACGTCGCGTGCGTTCAATGATCTGATCAATCTCGTCTGCAGTACAGCACAAGGCCGGTGCATAACCTAGAACGCCCCAGGGGAAGGCACGTAACATCAGCTTATTATCCCATGCCCGATCAAACACTCTCACAGCGCATTGCGCCTCTGCGGGCATAGCGGTCTTTTTCTCTTTATCCGTCACCAGTTCAACGGCGGCCAACATACCGCGCCCGCGTACATCGCCGACCAGAGGATGATCAGACAGGCTGCGTAAGCCCGCCTGTAAACGCTCACCCATCGCGCGACCATTCTCCAGCAAGCCGCCCTGCTCATACAGATCCAGCACCGCAAGTGCGACAGCGGCACTGACAGGGTGACCGGAATAGGTAAATCCATGCCCGACAGGCCCGGACCCTGCACCATCTGCGATCACCTGATAAATCCGGTCGGACATCAGTACCGCACCCATTGGCACATAGCCTGAGGTCAAGCCCTTAGCCGTGGTGATCATGTCTGGCACGATCCCCTCCTCGCTACTGGCAAACATCGGGCCGGTACGCCCAAAAGCCGTGATCACTTCGTCAACAACGAACAGAATATCGTATTCCTTGCACACCGCCTGCATCGCCTTCATCCAGCCCTCAGGCGGTACCAGCACGCCTCCCGAACCCTGGATAGGTTCGGCATAGAAAGCGGCCACGCGCTCAGCGCCAAGCTCTTCTATCTTTGATTTCAGTTGCGCTACAGATGCAGCAATAATATCCGCTGGTTCACTGCCGACTGGATTGCGATAGCTCATGTGAGACGGTATCTTGTGCTGCGATTTTAATTGCGATTCCATGCCAAAGCCTGCATGAAATGCGGGCAGCGCTGTCAGACCCGAGCCCAGGGTGCTGGAGCCGTGGTAGCCCATCTCCAACGATATGAACTGATCCTTTTGCGGCATCCCGCGCGAGACCCAGTAGTGGCGCACAAAGCGCACAGTGCTGTCGACCGCATCCGAGCCACCCAGGGTAAAATAGACATGGTTAATATCACCCGGCGCCAGATCTGCCAGGCGGCTGGCGAGTCGGATCGTTGGCTCCGAGCTCAAGCCAAAATACCCCGTGGCATAACACAAGGTCTCCATCTGGGCGGTGGCTGCAGCGATCACGCTGGGCTGACCATAACCCGCGTTCACGCACCACAGGCCAGCGAAGGCATCGAGCAGCTCGCGACCTTCTGTGTCGGTTATTGTCGCCCCCTTTGCACTGGCGATGACGCGCGCTCCAGCGGCCTCGTGGCCACGCCAGGAAGCGACGGGATGAATCAGGTGATCTCGATCTAGTCCGATCAGGTTTTTAGATAGCATGGGAATCTCCTAAAAAGGTTAGCCAAGCGCCTGTGACGTCAAGGCATAAATGGTGTGGGTTGGGGATTTGGGCAGTTCGCCTTTCTGCATCTGGATACCAGTGTCAACCTGGGGTAAACCCTGCTCGGTGAGCCAGGGGCCAAGACCGGTCTCAGCGTCGATGTCCAAACGCAGGAACTGACCGCTACGCTCAGACATAATAAGCGAGAGCAGACTTTTTGCATCCTCAAGATTTCGAGCGATTACGGGACCAGCAACTTCACCGCGCCCAAATTTTCGTACCGCAGCAAAACCGGAAATACCTGCATCGTCGCGTAGCACGGAAAAGCTAGCCTTGCCCGCGAGTGCCTCATAAAGCTTACGGCGGTCCATTCCGGTCGCAGCGGTATCCAGAGCAAGTATTTCTTCCATGTCGTCGGCAGTAGCCCACTTCGCTTCACCAGCTGAAGCGATGTCTTTCACCTCACCCTGATGTTGCAGGATATCTGCGGTAACCTCAAATCCGAGCTTTTTATAAAGCGGCAAGCCTGCTTCTGTCGCGACCAATTGCCAGGCTTCTGGTGCAATCGTATCCATGGCTTTGCACATGATATCGCGGCCCAGGCCACGCCCACGCATGGCTGCATCGACAATAATCATGTTAGCCATCCCAACCGGGGGAAAGTGGGTCGCCATTGCAGTTGCAACCACCTGATCGCCTTGCTTCGCGACCATGCCGCTACTGATTCCTGCCACAAATGCCCAGTCTTCCAGCCGATGAGGCCAACTGACTTCCGTGGACATCCGCAAGGCACCGCTCAGGTGCTCGTCTTTAAGCGCTTCAAAACTGAGGGTTGAGGTCATGTCTGCTCCAAATAGTTATTCATTTCAGATGTGAATACTGTAAAAGAAATAGCCGACCCGATGCTGTGGCAGTCAGCGTCTGCGCCACAACTTCTGATTGATTTTATCCTTGCGAGCGGCACAAAATGCTGAAGGCCGGCCCCTCAGACTCTGCGTAATCATGATTACAACATGCGATATTACAACTCTATGCTGTACATCCTGCCATAAACAGCGTTTTCTACGCTAAACACCGATAGATCAAGCACCCACGTCCTGCACGAACTAGTAGACTCTTCCCAGGCTTCAATACGAAGGAACCACAATGACCACATTCAGAGCCAAGTTCAGCACTTTTAATTGCCCTGGCACCATGACTGGTTTCGATATGGCTGTTGCAGCACGACGTATTAACATTAATTTGTACTTACAGGTCCTGATAAAATGAACGATACAAAATACAGCTCTTATTGGTCCGATAGCTCGCCCAGCTTTAACGGCAGCTCGGAGGAACCGCAAGGCCACTACGACTTCGCGATTATTGGTGCGGGCTTCACCGGGCTGGGCGCAGCGCGCAAGCTGGCTCAAGGTGGTGCGCGTGTCGCCGTACTGGAAGCACAAACAGTAGGTTTCGGCGCATCGGGGCGCAACGGAGGCCACCTGAACAACGGCCTGGCGCATAGTTTTGTGGATGCTTGCGCAAGATTTGGCGAGCAAACAGCGATAAGCATGTACCGAGCCTTTGATGACGGCATCGATACCATCGAGCGCATCATCAAAGAAGAACAAATCGACTGCAACTTCCGCCGCTCAGGCAAGCTCAAACTAGCCTCCAAGCCTCAGCACATGGCCGGAATAGTCAAAAATTTCACCGCTTTAAATGCCCTCGCCGATCCAGACACTGAGATATTATCGCGCGACGACCTGAAAGCCGAAGTCGGCTCCACCATGTTTCACGGTGCAATGTTGCAACGTAAGAGTGCTGTGATGCATATGGGCCGCTTCGTCATCGGTCTGGCACAGGCCGCCAGCCGTCACGGTGCCGCTATCTTTGAGAAAGCTCCGGTCACTGCATGCGAACCCGACGCTAAAGGCCACCGCCTCACCACCCCATTGGGTACGATTACCGCGAGTAAAGTCCTGCTGGCAACCGGGGCCTACACCACGCCAAATTTTCGCTGGTTTCGGCGACGAATCATTCCTGTTGGCAGTTTTATTGTGGCCACACGTCCGCTCACCGAGCAAGAAATCAGCGAAACACTTCCCGGTGAGCGTAATTGCGTCACGTCAAAGAACATTGGCAACTATTTTCGCCTCTCGCCCGACAGACGACTGATCTTTGGTGGACGCGCAAAATTTACAGCAAATTCCGACCATCAATCTGATGCAAAGGCCGGAAAAGTTCTGAAGGCTGCAATGACTGATATCTTCCCACATATGGCGGAAGTCGAGATCGACTATTGCTGGGGAGGCATGGTCGATATGACTCAGGACCGCTTCCCGCGCACCGGACAGATCGATGGCCTTTATTATGCAATGGGTTACTCCGGCCACGGTGCTCAGATTTCAACCCATCTGGGTGAGATCATGGCCGATCAAATGATGGGCAAGCCACGTGAAAATCCCTGGGCGACCCTACCCTGGCACGCTATACCCGGGCATTTTGGCAAACCATGGTTTTTGCCGCTGGTGGGTGCTTACTACAGCATGTTAGACAAGATTAAATAAATACTTTTTAAAGGATTTTGCCTGTCGAAATCCTTAGGGCCTGGGAAAAATGGCACTTACTTTAAGGGAAAAATGTCATCGCGAGCGTCAGCGTGGCGATCTCAAACCTTGTCGTAGCCACACTGACGAAGAGATTAGATCCATTGCTTCCGTAAACGCTACGTCCGTGTAGCACTCCTGCCACGTCGCAATGACGCAGTATCAGCCTTAAGTAAGTGCCATTATGGTCAAACAGCTGTTTAATTCAGTTTAATTTTGCGTAAGCGCAGCGCATTAGTAACCACGGTTACCGAACTTAGACTCATTGCGCTGGCCGCTATGATCGGGCTGAGTAAAATGCCCCAAACAGGAAACAGTGCACCAGCTGCAACTGGAATACCAAAAATATTGTAAATAAAGGCACCGAACAGGTTTTGTTTAATATTGCCCAGTGTGGCTCTGGACAATGCAATGGCATCGGCCACGCCGTTAATCGAATTACGCATCAATGCGATGTCAGCCGATTCGATCGCGACATCGGTTCCACTACCGATGGCAATTCCGACATTC
>JBNLBY010000111.1:0-7055 GCA_050303535.1 Sideroxydans sp.
GAAAGGCCTCGGCGCAATGCTTTATAGGTGCTGTGATAGAGTTCAGCGAGCAGGGCATCCTTCCAGGAGTTCCACACTGTCGGACTGGTAGCGCGAATATCTGCAACGGTAAGCAGGTAGAGATAATCGAGATACTCCTGTTTTCCGATCTTGGCGGCGAACTCATTAATCACTTCCGGCTCGGAGATGTCCTTACGCTGGGCCGTGGTAGACATCAGAAGGTGGCTGCGGATAAGCCAGGTAATCAAATTGATATCATAGTCGCTTAGGCCATGCTGTCGACAGAAGGCCTCGGCATCCCCGGCGCCGAGCTCAGAATGATCGCCGCCACGTCCCTTGGCAATGTCGTGGAACAGGGCCGCGATATACAACACCTCGGGGCGGGCGAAATCCTTCATCAGTTTGTTGCATAGCGGCAGTTCATGCGCGTGTTTTTCCAGTGCGAAACAGCGCACGTTGTGCACCACCATCAGGATGTGTTCGTCCACGGTGTAGACATGGAACAAGTCATGCTGCATCTGTCCCACGATGCGCCCGAAGGCGGGCAGATACCGGCCCAGGATGCCGCTCCGGCTCATGCGCCGCAGCACATGGGTGATGCCTTGCGGCTGGCGCAGGATTTTCATGAACAGTTCGCGGTTGCGCGGATCGCGGCGGAATGCAGCATCGATTTTGTCACGTGCCCGCCGCAGCGCACGCACGGTCGGCACGGAGAAACCGGTCAGGAACGGATGCTGTTCCATCAGCAGGAATCCCTCCAGGATGGTCGATGGATCGTTGTCGAACAGTGCTTCGTCGCGTGCTTCAAGCAGCGTGTCGCGCGCCAGGAAACGTTCGTTGAGCGGGCGTATCGCGGCGCCTTCCGGGAACAGGTGCGTATGCAGGTTTTCCAGCAGCACGGCGTTGAGTTGCAGTACCCCCCGTTTGGTGCGGTAGTAGCGCTGCATGAGGTGTTCGCTGGCGCGTCGTGTTTCGGTTGCCTTGATATGCATCTGCTCGGCCAGTTCGGTCTGGTAATCGAACAGAATGCGGTCTTCGCGCCGGCCGGAAAGGTAATGCAAACGGATGCGCAAGGTTTGCAGCAGTGTTTCGTGACGCATGATGACGGACGCTTCCTGCGCAGTGATCAGTTTCGCTTCGGCCAGCTTGGGCCAGTTTTCGCCAAAACCGCTTGCGCGTGCGATCCACAGCACGGTCTGCAAATCGCGCAGTCCGCCGGGACTTTCCTTGATGTTCGGTTCCAGGTTGTAATCGGTGTCGAGAAAGCGCGTATGGCGCTGTTCCTGTTCTTTTACCTTGGCCATGTAGAAGGCGCGTTTATCCAGGTGAATGGAAAGCGTATCGCGCATTTCGACAAACAGCGGATGATTGCCTGTGATGTAACGGGCTTCGAGCAGGTTGGTCTGAACCGTGACATCCGAAGATTCGGCAACGCACTCATCAATGGTACGCACGCTATGGCCGACTTCCATGCCGATATCCCAGAGCTTGCCGACCAGTTCCTGCAACTGCTGTTGCAACTGTTCATCGGGTTGCTGCGGCAACAGGATGAGCAGGTCGATATCGGAGCGGGGATAAAGCTCGGTGCGGCCGTAACCGCCCACGGCAACCAGTGCCAGTTCCGGCGGCAAGGCGAGCAAACGCCAGACCATGCGCAGGTGTTCGTCCACGATTTTGGTGTGTGCATGTAGGTGGGGTGCGGGCTGGTGCTGTTTCGCAAAACTGTCCTGCAATTTGCGGCGCTCGATGCGCAGACTGTCCCTGATTTCAGAGATGGTCTTCATTGCCGGGAGCATTACGCGGGAGCAGGGGAACCGGCAGACTGGGTCAGCACTTCAAAACCGGTTGGGGTGACCAGAACGGTATGCTCCCATTGTGCGGAAAGACTGTGGTCTTTGGTGACCACCGTCCAACCGTCGCTGAGTTGCTTGATGCCGGCTTTGCCGGCGTTGATCATTGGTTCGATGGTAAAGATCATGCCTGCTTCCAGCTTGGCGCCTGTTCCGGCCTTGCCGTAATGCAGCACCTGCGGCTCTTCATGGAAGCGGCTGCCGATGCCATGGCCGCAGAATTCGCGCACCACGCTATAGCCCATGCTCTCCACGAAAGTCTGGATGGCCTGGCCGATATCGCCCAGATACGCTCCTTCCCTGACAGCACGGATACCGCGCCACATTGCTTCATAAGAAGTCTTGCATAAACGTTTGGCCTGAACGGAAGGTTCACCGATGTAAAACATGCGGCTGGTGTCGCCATGCCAGCCGTCCTTGATCGGCGTGACATCGATATTCAGGATGTCGCCGTTCTTCAGTCTCTTGTTGCGGGGTATGCCGTGGCATACCTGATGATTGATCGATGTGCAGATCGATTTCGGATAGGGCATGTGCCCGCTCGGGGCGTAATTGAGTGGCGCGGGAATACAACCCTGCACTTTTACCATGTAGTCGTGGCAGAGTTGGTCCAGTTCTTCGGTTGTAATGTCGGGTTTTACAAAAGGCGTGATGTAATCCAGTACTTCTCCCGCCAGACGTCCGGCAAGGCGCATTTTTTCGATTTCCTGCGGTTTTTTGATACTGATAGACATGATATTTATCGCGATGACGAATTGATGCGAGGATATAAGTTACAAGCATAACATCAAGCACATGACCCACTCAAAAACTACTGCGCTCGACATAACTGCGTTGCTTAATGGCTCAAAATGCTCATTTACTACTTGTAAACTCCGCTTTTTCGCCATTGCGCGCCTTGTTCTATCATCGCTCGCTACGTTTTTCAACAGCCTGCTAAATATTAGGAAAGCACGCTTTCGCGTGCCTTCTTTAAAATTGCTTTTACCAACAGACTCAGCGTTTGTTGCCGTTGACGCTGTTATGTCCGCGGCCCAGGGAAAAACTGTTGCCTTGCGGACGCCGCGGCGCACCAGCCGGAGCTGATGTGCGATGAGCAGGTGCACGATGCGCAGGTGCGCGATTGCCATTCACTTCGCCGCTGCGCGGATGCGCATCGTTGGTGAAACGGCTGTGTTTATGACCTTCGCGGCGCTGGCCTGGATGCTCATGGCGGCTGTCCGGTGTGCCGTGACGGCTGAAACCGCCGCCATTGCGCGCCTGTCCTGAACCTGTCGAAGAACGGCCATAGCCGCCGCCATTGCCTCGGCCTGCGCCTTTACGCGGCTGCGAAGAGGCGGGACGCGGCTTGAATTTGGGCTCCATGCCTGCAACGGTGTGTGCCTGGATAGACTGGCCGGTAAAGCGCTCGATCTTCTTCAGATGTATCGCATCGCGGTTGGAAGCAAAGGACACAGCAATGCCCGAGGCCCCGGCACGCCCGGTACGGCCGATGCGGTGCACGTAGTCTTCCGCAAACTTGGGCAGGTCGAAGTTGATCACGTGCGTGATACCCGCCACGTCGATGCCGCGTGCGGCAACGTCGGTAGCGACCAGAACACGCACATTGCCACGGCGCAGGTTGAGCAAAGTGCGGTTGCGTTCGCGCTGGTTCATGTCGCCGTGCAGGGCAGCGGCGGCATGACCGGAAGCGGAAAGTTCGTCCGCCAGCGAATCGGCATCGCGTTTGGTTGCGGTGAACACCAGCGCCTGGTTCAAATCGATATCGCGCAGCAGATGATCGAGCAGGCGATTCTTGTGTGCCATGTCGTCCACATACATCAGACGTTGTTCGATGTTTTCGTGGCGGGCCTTGGCGGAAGTGACGGTGATGCGCTTCGGGCTCTTCAACAGGCGTTGTGCCAGTTTGCCGATGATGCCGTCCAGCGTGGCGGAAAACAGCAGGGTCTGGCGTGTTGCCGGCGTGGCGGCTGCGATGCGTTCCACATCATCGATGAAGCCCATGTCCAGCATGCGGTCGGCTTCGTCCAGTACCAGCATTTCCAGACGCGAGAAGTCGATGCGGCCGCGTTCGATATGGTCGATCAGACGGCCCGGTGTGGCGACCAGAATGTCCACATAACCTGACAACAGTTTGTTTTGCAGTGGATAGGGCATGCCGCCAAGGATGCTGATCACTTTAAGGCGCATGTTTTTGCCGTACTTGTTGGCCGCGTCGGATACCTGTTGTGCCAGTTCACGGGTCGGTGTCAACACCAGCACGCGCGGACCTTTACTGCGAACCTCGGATTGTACCGAGAGGCGCTGCAGGGCAGGCAGGATGAAAGCGGCGGTTTTGCCGGTGCCGGTCTGGGCAGAGGCCATGAGGTCATGCCCGGCCAATGCCTCAGGAATCGCCTGGGCCTGAATCGGGGAGGGGACGGTGTAACCCGCTGTCTGTACGGCTTGCAAAATGGCAGGTGCCAGGCCCAAAGAGGCAAAAGTGGTTTCGACAGCCGCGGGTACATCAGTTGTTATGGTTTTTTCGGACACAATGGTTCCTTATCTTTTTTACGATACAGCGCATGCGCGGCCAGTGGCCTCACAATGAAATTCAGCAGGGGATAAACCTCTACCGGCGCAAACAAACATCGTCGCTAACCGGTGAAGCTTGATGCATCCAGATCGGGATGCCAGGGGGTCAGAAAACGATGAACTCAATACCGCCTTGGGAGCGGCAAGGCGCGCATTATACGCAGCAATTAAATAAAAGCCAGCGTTATGTCTTGCCGTGCAATCGCTTTACAGCCTGCAGACCGTCTACGCTAATAGTATAGTATCCGGCAGCAGGGGCAGGATTCTCCCTGTTCCAGATAGTTAACGAGAGATTCGCCATGAATAGATCGCGCCGTCGCCTGTTACGACAATTATCGGTTCTGGGACTGATGTCCGGCATGGGCATCCCCGGCCTGATCCGTTCTACACTGGCTGCAGGAAACTATCTCGGCGTGCAGGGCATGCACAAGATAAAAGGGGATGTCCGCATCAACGGCAAACCGGCCCGCAAGGGACAACATGTGCGTCAGGGTGACAAGGTTACGACCGGCGCAGACGGCGAGGCCATTTACGTTATTGACAGGAATGCTTTCCTGCAACGCAGCAACAGCGTGGTCGAATTCGGCAAGGAGGCGGCGAAGCAATTCTTCCGTGTGGTCACGGGCAGGATATTGTCGGTGTTCGAACCGGGCGAGAAGCGCCTGGTGGTGCCGACTGCCACCATCGGCATCCGCGGCACGGCGTGCTACATCGAGGCCGAACCGAAAAAAGTGTATTTCTGTCTCTGCTACGGCACTGCCGAGATTGAGCCGAATGCGGAACCCGGACGGGTTGAGCGTATCCAGACCCGCCACCACGACCATCCGATCTACATTCATTACGACAAGGGCATGCCGTCCATGGCGAACGCCAAGACCGTTAATCACACGGATGACGAACTCACCATGCTGGAGTGGCTAAACCGGCGCAGGCCGCCGTTTTACGGGCAGAATTTCGGCGGTTACTGATCGTTGCGCCCCGCTCATTTCCGTCTCTGTATCTTGCAGGGAATTAAAGGAAAAACGTTGCTTCCTCGTGCTAGAATGCGCCCCCTTTGAATTCAGCACAGGTAGTACACATGTCCCGCGCACTCCGAAATATTGCCATCATTGCACACGTCGACCACGGCAAGACCACGCTGGTCGACCAATTGCTGCGCCAGTCCGGCACTTTCCGCGACAACCAGAAAGTGGATACCCGCGTGATGGACAGCAACGACCTGGAAAAAGAGCGTGGTATCACCATCCTGGCCAAGAACACCGCCATCGAATACGAAGGTACGCATATCAATATCGTCGATACACCGGGACATGCCGACTTCGGCGGCGAGGTGGAGCGCGTGCTGGGCATGGTGGACGGCGTGCTGCTGCTGGTGGATGCGGTGGAAGGCCCGATGCCGCAGACACGTTTCGTGACCAAGAAGGCGCTGGCGCTGGGATTGAAACCCATCGTCGTGATCAACAAGATCGACCGCACCGGTTCGCGTCCGGACTGGGTGCTGGATCAGACTTTCGACCTGTTCGACAAGCTCGGCGCCACCGACGAACAACTCGATTTTCCGGTTATCTATGCGTCTGCCCTGAACGGGTGGTCGTGCCTGGATATGAAAGACGCACCGTCGAGCGGCGGATCGGCTGCCGACATGAAGCCATTGTTCGAAACCGTGTTGAAACATGTGCCGACCCCCCCCGGCAGTACAGATGCACCGCTGCAATTGCAACTTGCAGCACTGGATTATTCGAGCTTTACCGGACGTCTCGGCGTCGGTCGTGTGCTGAACGGGCGCATCAAGCCCGGTCAGCAAGTCGTAGTGATGAACCACGAAAAACAGGTCGGTTCCGGCCGCATCAACCAGGTGCTCGGGTTCCAGGGGCTGGAGCGTGTGCCGGTGGAGGAGGCTGAAGCGGGCGACATCATCATCATTTCCGGTCTGGAAGACATCGGTATCGGCGTCACCATTTGCGACAAGGACAACCCGGTCGGGCTGCCCATGCTGACCGTGGACGAGCCGACGCTGACCATGGATTTCATGGTGAATACCTCGCCGCTGGCAGGCACCGAAGGCAAGTTCGTCACCAGCCGCCAGATACGTGACCGCCTGACCAAAGAGTTGCTGACCAATGTTGCTTTGCGCGTGGAAGATACTGAAGATGCAGACATTTTTCGCGTCTCCGGCCGTGGAGAACTGCATCTCACCATCCTGCTCGAGAACATGCGCCGCGAAGGCTTCGAGCTGGCCGTGGGCAAGCCACGTGTGGTGTACAAGGAGATCAATGGCGAGAAATGCGAACCTTATGAGAATCTTTCCATCGACCTGGAAGACGGGCATCAGGGCGCGATCATGGAAGAGATCGGTCGCCGCCGCGGCGAACTGACCAATATGGAATCCGATGGATTGGGCCGTACCCGTCTGGAATACCATATTCCCGCGCGCGGCCTGATCGGTTTCCAGTCCGACTTCCTGACCATGACGCGCGGTACCGGCCTGATGAGCCACGTATTCGACGACTACGGGCCGCTCAAGGCCGACCTGCCGGGCCGTCACAATGGTGTGCTTATATCTGCAGAGAACGGTGAATCCGTGGCGTATGCATTGTGGAAGCTGGAAGATCGCGGCCGCATGTTCGTTTC
>JBNLBY010000112.1:0-6871 GCA_050303535.1 Sideroxydans sp.
GCAGAATCAGAGTTGATTCAAAAAATGGTCATGGCCCTTCATAGGAGACTTTACCTTCCCAATGACAAAATTATTGAAATAGGTGAAATTGGGAAGGAAATGTTTTTTCTGTGTTAGTTGCGTCGCCGGAAGTATCCATTATTTACCTTGTGACAATAATTGGTTCTCTCGGGAATTCGGGAAGCGCTTGCGCAACTGAAGGGTATAACTGGCTTCAGCGTTGCGGTTGCGCATTTTGCGTTCAATACGCACCGCCAGCCATAACTGTTCTGCGTTCAGTTCGGGAGATGTTTGTAAAAACTTCAAGAGGTACGACTTGGCTCCGGCATAATCACCGTTATCGTAACTCCAGTCCGCCAGACCGTACAACGCTTCCGGCATACCCGGACGAAGAATCAGTGCACGCTGCAGATTTTGTTCCGCCTCCTTCATCAGGCCTGCCTTCTTGGAACACATACCCAAATTGACGTAGGCCTTTTCCGGCGTGGTATACAACGGATTCTTCAATGCTTCCTTAAATTGTGCGAGGGATTCCTTTTCCCGCCCGCGCTGGCATAAAAACCATCCGTAATTGTTGTGCGTCTCGGAACTTGAATCATCCAAACGCAGGCTGTGACGGAAATCCGCATCAGCCTTATCATCTTCACGCAGCACCATACGCACCAGTGCGCGAAGGGTATAGGCTGGGGCATAGTCATCATAAGCCTTTAGCGCCACCCCAATCTCCTGTAACGCGATGGAATATTGTGTTCGCTCATAATACGAAGCAGCAAGCTCGGTGTGTATCTTCGCGACTGCCTGTGCATGCGTTAAATCCTTCGGCGTGCCTGATGAACCTCCGCCAGTCGAAACACAACCCGCCAGCAAAGACACGATGAGAAGCAGATGGAATGATTTCATTGACTCGCCTCCAGCAATCGATGTGTTCTTTTTGTCCTGTCCTGCACCTGCCCGGCCAGTTGCCCGCAGGCAGCCGCAATATCGTCGCCACGCACCTTGCGGATGGTGGTGACAATGTCCGCCTGCATCAGGATGTCACGGAAACGCTTCACCGTCTCCATTTCAGAACGCTGATATGGCGCCTGCGGGAACGGGTTGAACGGGATCAGGTTGAACTTGCACGGCACATCGCGCACCAGACGGATCAGTTCGCGTGCATCCTGCTCGCGGTCGTTCACCCCCGCCAGCATCACGTATTCGAAAGTGACGAAATCGCGCGGCGCTTTTTCCAGATAGCGCTGGCAGGCCGCTATCAATTCCTTCAAGGGATATTTCTGGTTGATCGGCACCAGCACATTGCGTAACTCGTCGTTGGGCGCATGCAACGAGATCGCCAGCGCCACCGGACACTCCTCACTCAAGCGATCCATCGCCGGAACCACGCCGGAGGTAGACACCGTCACGCGGCGGCGCGACAGACCGTAGGCATGGTCGTCCAGCATCAGGCGCAACGCATGCACAGTGTTGTCGAAATTCAGCAGCGGTTCCCCCATGCCCATCAGCACGACGTTGGTGACCGGCCAGTTGCCGTCTGCGTCTTTACCCAGTTCATGGTTGGCCCACCACACCTGGCCGATGATCTCGGCAGTGGACAGGTTGCGGTTGAAACCTTGCTTGCCGGTGGCACAAAAGGCGCAATCCATTGCACAGCCTGCTTGGGTCGACACGCACAATGTTCCTCTGCCCTCTTCCGGAATGAATACGGTCTCGACCGCGTTACCCGTGCCCACATCCAGTAACCATTTGCGCGTGCCATCGGATGCGATTTCATCGCGCATCACGGTCGGTACTTCGATGCAGGCGGTCTGCTTGAGTTTTTCGCGAAGAGAGACAGCCAGATCGCTCATCGCATCGAAATCGGACTCCCCGGCCTTGTATATCCAGCGCAACACCTGCCGGGCGCGAAAAGGCTTTTCGCCCTGTTCCGCAAACCAGGCTGTCAGTTGCTCTACATCAAAGTCGAGGAGGTTCTGCATCAACGGGAACAGATATTCTTCGGAGCGAAAAAGTAATTGATCTCTATCTTTGCATTCTCGGCAGAATCGGAACCATGCACGGCGTTGGCATCGATACTGGCTGCGAAATCGGCGCGGATGGTGCCCGCGTCAGCCTTTTTCGGGTCGGTTGCCCCCATCAATTCCCGGTTCTTTGCAATGGCATCCGGACCTTCCAGCACCTGGATCATGACAGGGCCGGAGATCATAAAGTTCACCAGATCCCTGAAAAAAGGACGTTCGCGGTGAACTGCATAAAAACCCTCGGCTTCAGTACGCGACAAATGACGCATCTGGGCCGCAACGATTTTCAATCCGTTGGTTTCAAAACGGGAATAGATTTTACCGATGACGTTCTTCGCTACAGCATCAGGTTTAATGATAGAAAGGGTACGTTCCACAGCCATGCTTCTCTCCAAAATTGATGAATAAATCAGAAAATTCTGAGAGCGGGATTCTAGCAGGCTTTGCCTGCCCTGTCGCAGACGGCAGCCTGCTACAGTGATGCTGTGAACATGCAGATCATCCAGTGAATTCCGGGGTTGCGGGTTACTTCAGCGTAATGTTGTCCCTGACCTGTAATGGCATGCCAGCCATGTTGAAAGTGTGACGATTGCTGATGAATTGGAGGCCACCCGGTTTTCGCGCTGCTTAAGCCGTCGATATAGCGTCCTCTCGCTAATACCGAGTTCAGCCGCAAGTTTCTTGTGGCCGCCGCGATGGTACACGAGCCATCATTCACGGCTAAATGATTCGAGGATGATCCGGATACTGGCAATAATGTGTTAATTTGTTTTAATTATTAGTATCTTATGAGATGACGATCGCAGGAGCGATGGGATTCGGGGGGAGTAACTAAACCAGTTGCACGACGATTCCGGGATTGGAATTCCTGGCCTGAAAATCCGCCGCAACCGCCACCCCCACGACACAGGCAAGTTCATCTCCGCAATACAGCAAAGGCAACCGCTCACGTTGCCAGGGCGGAACGTGATGCTCCTGCAACAGATTCTTCAGGCTGCGCGTTGCGGCTTTGGCATGGGGACGCAATGTTTCACCGCCGCTGCGCAGGCGCAAAGTTACAGGAGCGCTTTGCAGCTTTGCCAGGCTGATGCCTTCCCCCTGGGCCTGTCTGAAAGTCAGGCGTGAATTCAATGCCGGCCACTCCAGATTGGCCTCCTCATGCCACGGCAAAACCAGATTCTGATCGAATGCACCCAGGTTCCTGGTGACATAGACCCTGTCCTGATAGCGTTGCACCTGCCAGCAGCCGAATTTTACGCATACGGAAGCATCGTCCCGCGCGTTGAGCAATTGATGCAATATTTCATCGAGCTGCACGTTCTGCGGCATGGACGCGCCCTGTGTGTGCAGCCAGTAACGCAGCAAATTCTTGGCGCGGGCATGGGAAAGCTGGCGTAAACGTGACAGTTCAAGTGTAGTACCGCCGCCGTCTTGGGCATCCTGCTGCGCCAGTTCGTCAAGCAACCCGCTTGTTTCGGCAAAATGTCCTGCACTGCGAACCAACGTTTCGCGATAAGCCGGGAATCGCTGTTCCAGCAGCGGCAACAGGCGATGCCGCAGAAAATTGCGTGGATAGCGGTCGTCAGCATTGCTCTCATCCTCCACCCAACTCAGGCCCTGTTGCCGTGCATAGTCGAGCAAGTCGCGCCGCGCAATATCAAGCAGCGGACGCACAATGGCATGACCATGTGTTGAAACAGGCCCTTCGGCATTGCTCAGGACAGGCATTGCGGCAACACCCTTCACGCCGGCACCGCGCAACAGCTGCAACAACAGCGTTTCCGCCTGATCGTCAGCATGGTGGGCAAGCGCAACGAAATCGCAATCATGTCTGGCAAAAGCCGTATGGCGCAGCTTGCGTGCAGCCGCCTCGATGCCATGTTCATTGCGCAACGGAGCGATATCGACATGATCGATCTGCAACAGTATTCCGTATCGGGTGCAAAGTTCCGCGCAGGAATTTGCCCATGCATCAGCGTTTGGACTGATACCGTGATGGACATGCAGGGCGGAAAGCCGCCACTCGAAACGCGGCGCAAGGACGAATAGCAGATGCAGCAGCACGACTGAATCCATGCCGCCACTCAAACCAACAAGAATATGACTGTGCCGGGGAAGCAACGGCGCGATGCGCGCCGCAACAATGTCAGTTAAGTTCGATTTCCTTGAACTTGCCATAACTCATCAAGCGGCTGAAGCGTGCCTGCAACATCTCTTCGGTGGTTTGAGATTGCACGTACTTGAGCGCATCCTGCAGGGACTTTTTCAGGGTCTGCATCATCGTCTCATAATCGCGATGAGCACCGCCCAATGGTTCGTTGACGATCCTGTCCACCAACCCCAAAGCCTTCAGGCGAGTGGCAGTGATACCCATGGTCTCCGCCGCTTCCGACGCCTTGTCTGCGCTCTTCCACAGGATGGAGGCGCAGCCTTCCGGCGAGATGACCGCGTAAGTCGCATATTGCAGCATCAACATGACATCGCCTACCGCAATGGCCAGCGCTCCGCCGGAACCGCCTTCACCAATGATGGTGCAAATCAATGGCACTTTCAGTTCGGCCATGACATACAGATTCTTGCCGATTGCCTCGGACTGCCCGCGCTCTTCCGCACCCACACCGGGATAGGCACCGGGCGTATCGACGAAAGTCATGATGGGAATGCCGAATTTTTCTGCCAGACGCATCAAACGCATTGCCTTGCGGTAGCCTTCGGGACGCGGCATACCGAAATTGCGGTACTGGCGCTCTTTTGTATCGCGACCCTTCTGGTGACCGATGACCATGACACTTTGCCCGTCGAAACGCGCCAGCCCGCCAACGATGGCGGGATCGTCCGCATAATTGCGGTCACCATGCAGTTCCTCGAAATCGGTAAACAGATGCTGAATGTAATCCAGCGTATAAGGCCGTTGCGGATGACGTGAAACCTGCGAAATCTGCCATGGTGTGAGCCTGGCATAGATATCCTTGGTCATCGAAAGGCTTTTCTTTTGCAACCTGCCGATCTCATCCGAGATATCCAGTGCAGAATCGTCCTGCACATAACGCAATTGCTCGATCTTGTTCTCAAGTTCGGAAACTGACTGCTCGAAATCCAGAAAGGTAACTTTCATCTGCACAATATCCGTGTTGTCCGGGGGCGGATGATACAGGAAGCCGCACCGCGAATTAAACCATAAGTTTTAATCGGTTATTCATCGTAAATAATGAATAACTTACAAACAGTGAATCCTATATTGCGTATCTGGTCAATGGCTGTGCACCCATCCACAGTTTCCATGCGTCGCCGCGGCTCAACACAAAGCGGCGTGTATCATGCTCCCGCAACACATCCAGGGTAAGCCGATGCAGTCTCCCCGCCTTTAACGCCTGCAACAAAGCTTGCGCATATTCCTGTTCGAACTGTTGCAGCGCTTCGCGCCAGGCGTAAAGATCGCCGCGCTGCAATGCTTCACCCGCAGCGTTGAAAATCCACAAACCGTTTTCGGATTGCCCGTCCAGCATCGCCGGCAGCGATTCGACTTGCTGCATGCCTGCTGCCCGGCCAAATGCACCGGCCAGGTCGTCGTCGCCCCCGACCACATCGAATACCGGCGCCAGCGCCACCGCCCGGCCGCCGCCCCACAGCCACAGACTATTGACGATCAACTCGCCGCGTATGGCACGCGCCTGATTCAGGGGATGCGCATGCAGCAGCATCTGTACCTCCGTAATGATCCGCTGCCAATGCAAGGCATCCACTCCTTGCGGCGGATGGGACTTTGCATCGCGCCATGCCACGTGTCGCAACGGCGTGTTCGTCATTTGCGGTTCCGTCTCAACCTGCACATACCAGCGCCGGGGATGCGGCGCAAAAAAACGCATACCTGCCCCGGCAAAATGTTCATTCAGACTGATGCACAGCGCCGCAGCATCTTCACTGCCCGGCGCCACATCCGGCAACAGCAGCATCTGCGCACTTTGCACTTGCAAACTCACCGGATCGGCACACAACCAGTAATCACTTCCCACCAGCATACCGTCGGCAGCGGCACGAACCGGCGCGACGGATTTCACACCGAACGCGGTACATAGCCTGTCCTCCAGCGTTTCGGCAGGCAATGTGCTTGCCTTTCCACGCGCCAGCAACTTTCCCAGCGCAGGCAAACGCAATCCGGCACATACTTCAGCGGCAATGTCTTGCGGGGGAATCAGGCCGGGAATGATCATTTGTAAATGTTTCATAGCGGCAGTTTACCATCCCGCATCACGTCCTCTTGTGGCACACTACTGCCCTTCAATATCTTAGAGCCGTCGCCTTGCAACCCTACGAACTCTACATCGGTCTGCGTTACACCCGCGCCAAGCGCCGCAACCATTTCATTTCGTTCATATCGATGATCTCCATGGCGGGCATCGGGCTGGGCGTGATGGCGCTGATCGTGGTGTTGTCGGTGATGAACGGCTTCCAGAAAGAAATCCGCGCCCGCATCCTCGGCGTCACCCCACATTTGCAGATCATGGGCGACAACGGACATCTGAGTAACTGGCCGCAGGCGCTGAAAGTTGTCGAACAGCATCCGGAAGTGCGCGCCGCCGCCCCTTATGTCACCGGGCAAGGCATGTTGTCGTTGAATAACAACGTCAAAGGCGTGATGGTACGCGGCATCCTGCCCGACGCGGAACAGCGTCTGACCGCACTCGGTGACAAAATGAAATATGGTGCATTGATCGACCTGCGCGCGGGTGAATTCAACATCGTGCTCGGAGTGGATCTCGCGCGCTCACTGGGCGCACGTATCGGAGACAGCCTGCTGCTCATCACCCCGCAAGGCCAGATCACCCCCGCCGGTATGCTCCCGCGCCTGAAAC
>JBNLBY010000113.1:0-6820 GCA_050303535.1 Sideroxydans sp.
GCAACCGGATGCAGACCGTGACCTTGCTGGATGCGGTGCGTGAGTTTCGCTTTGATGCCATTTTCGGGGGGGCGCGGCGCGACGAAGAGAAGGCGCGCGCCAAGGAGCGTGTCTACTCGTACCGCGACCTCAACGGGCAATGGGATCCCAGGAATCAGCGCCCGGAACTGTGGAATCTCTACAACGCTCGCCACCATCCCGGTGAACAGATTCGCATCTTCCCCATCAGTCATTGGACCGAGCTCGACGTTTGGCAGTACATCGAGCGCGAGGAGTTGTCGATCCCGTCCATCTACTTTGCCCATGACCGATACGTGTTGGAGCGAAACGGAGTGCTGATGCCGGTCAGCGAGCTGATCCCACCACGGGCAAACGAGAGGGTCGAGCGGCTTCGGGTGCGTTTCCGCACCGTGGGCGACATGACCTGTACTGCGCCGGTGGAATCGACCGCACGCACGGTGGACGAGATCATTGCCGAGACGGCCACCACACGCATCACCGAACGCGGCGCAACGCGTATGGATGACCAGACTTCGGAGGCGTCGATGGAGTTGCGGAAAAAAGAAGGATATTTTTAGGCCGTCATTCCCGCGCAGGCGGGAATCCAGTCAAGAAGATCATTCCCCGCAAAGCGGGACAAACCCCAAATGCATATTGAACAGAACACTGGATTCCCGCCTGCGCGGGAATGACGAAGCTGAAGGAATTGAGGAACAATTATGAACACCAACACACAACTATTACGTTTCATCACTGCTGGTTCGGTCGACGATGGCAAGAGCACGCTGATCGGCCGCCTGCTGCATGACTCGAAATCCATTTTCGAGGATCAGTTCTCGGCCATCTCCAAAACCAGCGAAAAACGCGGCATGAGCTCGGTCGACCTGTCGTTGCTCACCGACGGTCTGCAGGCCGAGCGCGAGCAGGGCATCACCATTGATGTGGCTTACCGCTATTTCGCCACGCCCAGGCGCAAGTTCATCATCGGCGACACGCCGGGCCATGAACAGTACACGCGCAACATGGTGACGGCGGCCTCGACTGCCAACCTGGTCGTCATCCTGATCGATGCGCGCAAGGGCGTGCTGACCCAGACGCGCCGCCACAGCTATCTCGCCAGCCTGCTCGGTGTGCCGCATGTGGTGCTGGCCGTGAACAAAATGGACATGGTGGATTATTCGCAGGCGCGTTTCGACGAGATCGCCGCCGAATACAAGGCATTCGCCGCGCAACTGAACCTGCACGACGTGCATTGCATCCCGCTTTCCGCGCTGAACGGCGACATGGTGGTGGAGCGCGGCGGCAACCTTGACTGGTACAAAGGCCCGGCGCTGCTGGAACTGCTGGAGACAGTCGAAATCGACCACGACGTGAATACCAGCGACTTCCGTTTCCCGGTACAGTGGGTATGCCGCCCGCAGACTGCCGAGTACCATGATTTCAGAGGGTTCATGGGGCGTATCGAAGCGGGCGAGGTGTCGGTGGGTGACGAGATCACCATCCTGCCGTCCGGGCGCACCACAACGGTCAAGGAGATCGATACCTGGGACGGCAAGCTGCAAACCGCCTTTGCGCCGCAGTCGGTTACCATCACGCTGGCGGACGAGATCGATATTTCGCGCGGCGACATGCTGGTGAAGAGCAGCGCACACCCACCCAGAGTGGAAAAGGAATTCGAGGCCACCCTGTGCTGGCTGTCGGAATCGCCGCTGGACAAAAGCCGCAAATACATGGTCAAGCACACCACGCGTACCGCTAAGTGCCTGTTTTCGCGATTGGACTTCCGCTTGGACGTGAATACACTGGAGCAGCACGCGGTGGACAAGCTCAACATGAACGACATCGCACGCGTGGCGCTCAAGACTCAGCAGCCGCTGGTATTCGACAGTTACGAGATCGACCGTGCAACGGGCAGCTTCATCGTGATCGATGAAGCGACCAATAATACGGTCGCAGCAGGTATGATTGCGTAGATTCACCCCCGGATGTGCCGGGGGATTTTACTGATGAAGGCCCCCTTTATGTGGAAGGGGGATTTCAAGCAGGGAGTTTTGCGAGAATTTTAGTTTGCAGCACCGAAACAACCGTGAGGAGGGGATTTCAGGCAGGAAGTGTTTTGCTGGATCCTTCTCCCGACCTCTTGCAGTGGCAAGGGTGCGTTGTTCACCGTTAACGGGCCCGGGGTTTCATGACACTCGGTTAGGCCTCTAAACGTAATGCTGCAAAACCTTCCTTCCCCTTGCGGTGGCAAGCGGGAGGAAATGGCGTTGAGCATTATTTTGGCTTAGCCGAGTGCCATTAGACTCGGGGCTTGTGGTATCTTGCTCATATTCGAGTTAGAAACCTTGTTCATGCCATGAGCCTGCTTTCCCTGATTACCGCGCTGTTGCTGGAACAAGTCCAGCCGCTGTCTTCCCGCAAATACCTGTTGACGTGGCTTGACGGCTACGTGGGCTTTTTTCAGCACAACTTCAATGCCGGCGAACACAGCCACGGCCGCGTCGCGTGGATTCTTGCGCTTGCCGTGCCTCTGGTGCTTGCCATCGGATTGCATAGCCTGCTGTTAGCCATTCATCCCGTCTTTGCCTGGACGTTCAGTGTGCTGGTGCTTTACCTCACCATGGGTTTTCGCCAGTTCAGCCACTATTACACCGACATCCACCAGGCGCTGCGTGAAAAGAAACTGGACGAAGCGCGCGAACTGCTGGGTGACTGGCTGGGGAAATCCTGCAACGAATTGAGCCGCGAAGAAGTGGCGCGCGTCACCATCGAGCAGGCGCTGCTGTGTTCTCATCGCAATGTGTTCGGCGTCGTATTCTGGTTTGTTGTCTTCATGATGCTGGGGTTCGGTCCGATCGGCGCCATCCTGTATCGCCTTACATTGTTTTTGAATAACCGCTGGGGCATCCGGAAAGATACCGAATTTGGCAACTTTGGCTCGTTCGCGCGCCAGGCCTATTTCATCATGGAATGGCTGCCGATACGCTTTACCGCCGGCACCTTCGCCATCGTCGGCAATTTTGAAGATACCGCCTATTGCTGGAGCAACCATGCGCCAAGCTGGCCCGAACCGGAAACAGGCATACTGCTTGCGAGCGGCGCGGGCGCGCTCGGCGTGAAACTGGGCCAGACCATCGTGCTGGACCAGCAACCCGTATTCCGCCCGGAAATCGGCATGGAGGACGAAGCCGACACCGACTACATGCAAAGCGCCATCGGACTGGTGTGGCGCGCCATGCTGTTCCAATTGATGGCGCTGCTGTTCCTGACGCTGGCGAATCTGCTGGGATAGTGTGCCGCGATTTGCCGGAACAGTATTAATCCCGCTCGCAAACTTTTCATTCCTTCCCATTCCCTCTCCCGCAGGCGGGAGACCAGTTCACTCCTTTCCATCCCCTCTCCCGCTTGCGGGAGAGGGTTAGGGAGAGGGTTAGGGAGAGGGTTAGGGAGAGGGTTAGGGAGAGGGTTAGGGTTAGGGAGAGGGTTAGGGAGAGGGTTAGGGAGAGGGGTAGGGAGAGGGTAGAAACCAGGAAAGAAGCACGAACATGAAACACAACAAATTGCTCTCCTTCACGTTGGCATTGCTGCTGGCGGTAACGGGTAATTCGGCGCATGGGGCAAAACTGGATAAACCTGCATCCGGCAGCGCAGACCTGCGCACGGCCGCAATACTGTCGAAGGACATCGCCTACGGCGAAGCAGACGCGCAGAAAATGGATGTATATCAGCCTCTCCATGCAGACCATGCGCCGGTCATCCTCATGGTGCATGGCGGCGGCTGGCGTATTGGCGACAAAGCGAACAGCCAAGTGGTGGGTAACAAGGCGGCGCGCTGGGTGGCGCAGGGGTATATTTTCATATCGATCAATTACCGCATGTTGCCCGGGGCCGATGTGCTAACGCAGGCTGACGACGTGGCGCGCGCACTGGCGGCGGCACAAACCCGTGCGGCGGAATGGGGCGGCGATCCGGCCAAATTCATCCTCATGGGCCATTCCGCCGGGGCGCATCTGGTCGCACTGCTGAGTGCGGCTCCCGCCAGGGCGCAGGCGCAGGGCGCGCGTCCCTGGCTAGGCACCATCGCACTGGACAGCGCTGCGCTGGACGTCGTGAAGATCATGCAGCGGCGGCACATGCGCCTGTACGACAAGGCATTTGGCAAAAAAGAATCGTTCTGGAAATCCGCATCGCCCTACCATGTGCTGAACGCAACAGCGACGCCGATGCTGCTGGTGTGTTCCACCACACGCAAAGACAAACCCTGCGACCAGGCTGATGCATTTGCTGCCAAGGCAAAAACTTTGGGCGTTCGCGCCGAGGTATCCGGGCAGGCGCTGTCGCATAGGGAAATCAATCAGAAGCTCGGCCTGCCGGGTGCATACACTGACACAGTCGAGCGTTTCATGAAGCCGCTGATTGCCGGGTATCGTTAATACAGCGCAATACAGAGCAACCTGGTGGAGCAAGTCTAGCCGAATAGCCGTTCCAGCAATTCATCGCGTCCGATTTTCTGTGCTTCGGCTACGTCGCCGAGAATGGCGGAAAGCGTGCCTATGCGCAACGGATCATGCAGGGGGATAGTGACGTGATGCTGGTTTGGGGTATCGCATGTCAGCCGAACATGGCTGCCAGTCTGGCGCGTTTGGTGATAACCGAGTTTGGATAGCTGCTTGACCAGCTTTGCGCCGGTCAAGTCGCGTGGCAACCTCATGCCGCCAGCACCTCTTCCTGAACAATATGCAGCCGGATCACTTTTGGCGCATTACCTTCGTCGAAATGGCAATGAACGGCATCCTGTACGCGCGTACGCAATTCGGGCAAGGAGTCAGCCTCGGTGAAAATGGATTCCCCAAGCGCGCGTGCGGTGTAGCCCCCTTCGGGCGCTTGCTCTACAAGGAACAGAATTTCATTCATGATGATCTCCATTACAAGCTTCTGACATGGCACAAGTATAGCCCGAAAACCCGGCAAAACCTCTTCTTTACTCATCAACCTCGAACAACCCTACCGCCAGCGTTCGCGCCGAGGTATCCGGGCAGGCGCTATCGCACAGGGAAATCAATCAGAAACTCGGCCTGCCGGGTGCATACACTGACACTGTCGAGCGCTTCATGCAGTCGCTGATTGCTGGGCATCGTTGATACAGCACAATACAGAGCAACCTGGAGCAATAAAACTGTCCGTATTATTAAGCTTGTTAATTGGGTGAAAACTGGATAGCCTGCGATTCATCAATAGATTAAAGGATGATTTCCGTGTCCGTATTATCAAAATATGTCCGGACGTTTTTGTCATATGAATGACTGTTAGAGCACACTCAGTTAACTTAGGGAGATTGTATGGACAACACGCCGAACCAGATACAAGTTGAGCGCTCATCATTTGTCACTGCACTTGCTTGGGTGTTCATTGTCTTGAGCGGCTTCGCCACGCTGATAGCTATAGCCCAAAACGTTATGATTAATACCATGTTTCCAGTTGATCAAATGGAGGCTGCTATGCATTCCGCCAAGGCACAGCAAAATATACCCCCGGCAGTCGAATTTATGACAAGTCATTTTCGGTTTTTCTTCGGCGCATTTTTAGTTCTATCGGCAGTCACTCTAATTTCGGCAATCGCACTTCTTAAGCGCAAGAACTGGGCTCGGCTGATATTCATCTCCCTGATGGGGCTGGGCATCATATGGAATCTTGGAGGATTGTTTCTTCAACAAGCGATGTTCTCGTCTATGCCATCACCACCGACAACAGCACCACCCGAATTTCAAGCTCAGTTCGAATCGATGGCTCATACCATGATGATTTTTTCTGTAATCATGGCAATTGGCTTCAGTGTTCTTTTTGGCTGGATCATCAAGCGTCTTACTTCTCAAAAAGTGAGGAAGGAGTTTGAAGTTGCGCTCTAACCCGTTAGTCGAGAGGGACGCTTCGCGGCAAAGTCGCTCGCGCCCCTCACTTTTACGGTTAGGCTTTTAGAGATACTGATGTCCAGAATCAATACGTCATTTGATGAAATGGAAGTATATTATCGAACGCTTGAGGAGCGACCAGATATTGGTTGGTTTCTTCAGGGGCATATTGTAGTCGAGTACATGTTGAGAAAGCGGCTAATTGAAAAAACCGGCTCAACTTCGAAAAGGCTGGGAAAAAGTGGTTTTTATAAGGTTCTTCTTGAAGCTGAAAAGCACGGTATAGTAAACCATGATCAAAAAAGTGTTCTGGAAAAAATCAATAGCATTCGCAATCAATATGCTCATGAACTTGATTACCTCCCACAATTATCTGAATGGTTAGATATCTGGCGAGGTGCCAAAGCTGCTTTTTGTGACATGACGGATGGCATCGAGCAAGGACTGGCGGAGCTGGAATCAGTAGAGAAATTAGAAGATGCAGACAGATTTCATCTCAATGAACTTTTTGTACAGATTTGCCATGACCTTCTGCCAAGTGAAGCCTAACAAACAGCTCCAGTGGTCTTCGCTCCTATTTGCGCATGGCCTCTGGCCGTTATTGCGCAAATATCCACTACAACAAAAACGCAACTGAGCTGGGCGTTAGAAGGCTAATGAAATATTTGCCAAGAAATGACGTTCTACTGAAGCAATTAAGAATTAGCTGGCTACCTTTATGTATTGCCATTTTATATGCCACGTATAGTTATCTTGCTGAGGAGCAAAGTGAGCGATCTATAACAACAGCAATAAATTATTTTGCCGCTGCATTTTTTTTCCTAATGTGGATTGTGGGTCAGTACTTAAGAACGGCGAAGCAAATTGATGACACGGCAAACTATCAAGATATACAAGCGGGAATAGATGAT
>JBNLBY010000114.1:0-6621 GCA_050303535.1 Sideroxydans sp.
GGGTTCTTCGACAGGGAACAATATCGATTTGCGCATTCCGGACAAGGATAATTCACCCGCGTTCAAGCCCAAGATCAATCTGCCGGAGCTGGATAAGATGGCATCCGAGATGGCTGCTGCTTCTGCGGCAAGTTCGACGGCTACAAACAAGTCAAAACCGAAAGCCAAGCCCAAGCCAAAAGCCGAGCCAAAACCTGTAATCATGCCCGATGTGAAGCGTGCGCCCGCCATTATCCAGCCGCAATCTGTGCCGAAGTCGGGCTGGTCAGTGCAGGTCGGAGCTTTTGCCAATGCGGATACCGCCAGGAGCCTGCAAGCGAAGTTGCGAAGGGAAGGGTTTCGCTCTTATACCGAGAAAGCGGGTGATGTCACGCGTGTGCGCGTAGGCAGCTTCCCGACGCGTGAAGCTGCTGAGAATGTGAAGAGTAAACTGGAAATGCAGGGCATGGAAACCAACGTGATCAACCTCGATCAAGGCTTGTAAGTGACATCGTTTGATTATGCTGTCATCCTGATTATGGGGTTTTCCGCGTTGGTAGGCTGGTGGCGCGGATTCATGTATGAACTGTTCTCGCTGATCGGCTGGCTTGCGGCCTATGTTGTTGCACGCACCTTTTCGGATTATGCGATGCCCTATGTGCCTGAGGCGGTCGGGGCAGACAACATCCGTTCAGCTATGGCGTTTGCTGCCCTGTTTATCGTGACGCTGATCGTGGCTGCGATATTTGCCTGGTTCCTGGCACGCCTGGCGAAGTTTGCGGGGCTGGGCGGTGTGGACAGAAAATTTGGTTCAATATTCGGCACGTTGCGCGGAGGATTGGTGGTGATTGCGCTGGTGTGGCTGGGTGGCCTGACCGATTTGCCGCAACTGCCGTTCTGGCGTGATGCCATGACGAGCAGGCCGCTGCAGCGAGCGGCGTTATATGCCAAAGATTATTTGCCGGAAGATGTAGTAGAAGATGCAGTTGAAGACGTAGTAGAAGATGTCGTGCTGGAATAGACAGATCATTTTAACCGAGAAGCAATAAAGCGAATATGTGCGGGATTCTAGGTGTCGTTGCGCAAAGCCCTGTCAACCAGTTGTTGTATGACGGCTTGCAAGTGTTGCAACATCGCGGACAGGACGCGGCGGGAATTGCGACACTGGATCGCAACACCTTTCATTTACACAAGGGCAATGGTCTGGCGCACGACGTGTTTCGTACGCGTAACATGCGTGCATTGACTGGCAATTCCGGCATTGCCCATGTGCGCTATCCGACCGCAGGTTCTGCCGTCGATTACAACGAGGCACAACCGTTCTATGTGAACTCGCCGTTCGGGCTGGTGCTGGGGCATAACGGCAACCTGACCAATACCGCGCAGTTGCAGAAGGAACTGTTCCTCGAGGACATGCGCCATGTGAACACCAACTCCGACTCGGAAGTGTTGCTCAACGTGCTGGCGCATGAACTGCAAGCCAATGCCACGAACTTTCGCCTTGATACCCAGGCTGTCTTTGCTGCCGTCAGCGCAGTACATCGTCGTTGTCGTGGTGCCTATGCGGTGGTGGCGTTGATTTCGGGCTACGGTTTGCTGGCGTTTCGCGATACGTACGGTATCCGCCCGCTGGTAGTGGGCAGCAACCAGACCGAAAAGGGGGTGGATTATCTGGTGGCATCCGAGAGTGTGGCGCTGGATACGCTGGGATACAAATTCATGCGCAATATTGCTCCCGGCGAAGCGGTATTCATCGATCTTGATGGCAATTTTCACAGCCAGCAATGCGCCGAACATTCCTCGTTGAATCCCTGTATTTTCGAATTTGTGTATTTTGCGCGCCCGGATTCGATGATCGATGATATTTCCGTTTATGAAACGCGTCTGCGGATGGGGGAATTCCTGGCCGACAAACTCAAGCGCGAGTGGCCTGATCACGATGTAGGCGTGGTGATCCCGATCCCGGATTCCAGCCGTCCCAGTGCACTGCAATTGGCCAACCATCTTGGTATTCCGTTCCGCGAAGGTTTCGTGAAGAACCGCTACATCGGGCGCACTTTTATCATGCCGGGGCAGGCGATGCGCAAGAAATCGGTGCGACGGAAACTCAACGCCATCAGCGTCGAATTCAAGGACAAGAATGTACTACTGGTGGACGACTCCATTGTGCGCGGCACCACCAGCCGCGAGATCGTGCAGATGGCGCGCGATGCCGGTGCGCGCAAGGTGTATTTTGCCTCCGCAGCGCCACCCGTCAAATTCCCCAACGTGTACGGCATCGACATGCCCACCCGCAAGGAACTCATCGCCACCGGGCGTACGGACGAGGAAATTTGCAATGAGATCGGTGCCGACCGCCTGATTTACCAGGATCTCGACGACCTGAAGGCGGCGGTACAGAAGTGCAACCCGCGGATTACGACGTTCGACTGCTCTTGTTTCAATGGCGAATACATTACCGGTGATGTTACGCCCGAGTATCTCGATGTCGTCGAAGCAGCGCGCGAGGGCGGCAAAGCGAATAAATCGCTGGAAGAAGACCAGTTGGAACTGGATCTGGTGATGAGTGCCTCTTCGATGTAATCCCGCTTCCAATGCGTCGGCGATACTGCGTTTACTCCTTGCCGTTGACGGCACTGCGGATGGATGTTAATTTACCCCTGCGCCGATTTGAGGAACAGCTTGCGGGCGCTTAATAAATACTGCTAAAGCGTGGGAAACCCGGTTTAGCGCTAAGCTTTCCGGGTTTTTTATTGGCGGCATTGTCGGCGTGGACAGGCCGCAAGGACTAAAGCATGACTGAATCATACCAACCAGAAACGCTGGCGTTGCGCACGGGAAACGTACAAAGCCAGTTTCACGAAAACAGCGAAGCGCTGTTCCTCACTTCCAGCTTTACCTTCGAAAGCGCGGAACAGGCCGCAAGACGTTTCATTGGCGAAGAGCCCGGTAACATCTATTCGCGTTTTACCAATCCTACCGTCAGCATGTTCGAGGAACGCCTTGCCGCGCTGGAAGGCGCCGAGCAATGCGTGGCAACTTCCAGCGGCATGGCTGCCATCCTGTCGGTCTGCATGGGTTTACTCAAGGCGGGCGATCATGTGATCGCATCGCAGAGCATCTTCGGTTCGACGGTGAATTTGTTCGCCAACGTGTTGACCAAATTCGGTGTGGATACAAGCTTTGTTTCCGCAACCGACGTTGCGCAATGGCAAAGTGCAGTACGCCCGAATACCAGGCTGTTTTTCCTGGAGACGCCATCCAACCCGCTGACCGAAATTTCCGATATCGCGGCGATTTCTGCCGTGGCAAGAGGTTGTGGCGCATTGCTGGCGGTGGACAACTGTTTTTGTACACCCGTCCTGCAACGCCCGTTCGAATTCGGTGCGGACATCGTGATTCATTCCGCCACCAAATACATCGACGGCCAGGGTCGTGTGCTGGGCGGCGCGGTGCTCGGCAGCAAAAAGCTGATGGAGCCGGTGTATAGCTTCCTGCGCACTGCCGGACCGACCATGAGCGCATTCAATGCGTGGGTGTTCCTGAAAGGGCTGGAGACGCTCAAATTGCGCATGGAGGCACACAGCGCCAATGCGCTGCAACTGGCGCAATGGCTGGAAAAGCAGCCCAATGTAACGCGTGTGCTCTATCCGGGTTTGCCGTCGCATCCGCAGCATGCGCTGGCGCAGAAACAGCAAAAGACAGGTGGCGGCATCGTCGCGTTCGAAGTAAAAGGCGGCAAGGCGGCAGCCTGGAAAGTGATCGACAACACGAAGATGCTGTCCATCACCGCGAACCTGGGCGATACCAAGACCACCATCACCCACCCGGCGACCACCACGCATGCGCGTATTTCGCCGGAAGCGCGTGCGGCTGCCGGTATCGAAGACAGCCTGTTGCGTATTGCAGTGGGGCTGGAGGCGGTTGCAGATATTCAAAATGATCTGATGAGAGGGTTGTGAAGATGAAGCGGGCAAAAAAGAAAAGAACGCGTCCTGCCGTAGCGAACGGACAGGATAATGTGCGGCGGCTGGCCCAGCAGGTTGGTGTTGCGCTCAAGGCGCATGGAATGACGCTCGTAACGGCTGAATCGTGCACCGGCGGCGGCGTGGCGCAGGCGCTCACCATGATATCGGGCAGTTCCGCCTGGTTTGACCGCGGTTTTGTGACTTATTCCAACTCCTCAAAAGAAGAAATGCTGGGCGTTGCGCCGCATACGCTGGGGCAGTATGGTGCTGTGAGCGAGCAGACAGTGCGCGAAATGGCGGATGGTGCGCTGCAATACAGCCGTGCGGAGGTCGCATTGGCCGTGAGCGGCGTTGCCGGGCCCACCGGTGGCACGCCGGAAAAGCCGGTCGGTCTGGTCTGGTTTGCCTGGGGAACCAACGACACCATGCAGGCGGCTTGTCATCATTTTCCGGGAGATCGCGATGCCGTGCGCACGAAATCGGTGCAGATTGCCCTGCATGGCGTGCTTACCTTGTTGAATAACATCACAAAAACAGCTTAAATTAAAAAGAGAACGAACGTTCTGTACAACTCCGATTTGTTGTGCCACAATCCATCCCATCGAATTTTTGAAAGGGGAAGCGCAAATGGACGACAACAAGAGCAAGGCACTTGCGGCGGCACTCAGCCAGATCGAAAAGCAGTTCGGCAAGGGCTCCATCATGCGCCTCGGTGAAAGCGAGGTCGGCAAGGATATTGAGGTCGTATCGACCGGTTCTCTGGGTCTGGACATCGCATTGGGTGTGGGTGGTGTTCCACGCGGCCGCGTGATCGAAATCTACGGTCCGGAATCCTCCGGCAAGACCACGCTTACCCTGCAGGTTATTGCCGAAATGCAGAAAGTCGGTGGTACCGCCGCCTTCATCGACGCAGAACACGCACTCGATCCGCAATATGCACAAAAGCTGGGTGTGAAGGTCGAAGACCTGCTGATTTCACAACCGGACAATGGCGAACAGGCACTGGAGATTGTCGACATGCTGGTGCGTTCCGGCTCAGTGGATCTGGTGGTGATCGACTCCGTCGCTGCGCTGACACCCAAGGCAGAAATCGAAGGCGACATGGGCGATGCACAGATGGGCCTGCATGCGCGCCTGATGTCGCAAGCCCTGCGTAAACTGACCGCCAACATCAATCGTTCCAACACCATGGTCATCTTTATCAACCAGATACGCATGAAGATCGGCGTGATGTTCGGCAATCCAGAGACTACCACCGGCGGCAACGCGCTCAAGTTTTACGCCTCCGTGCGCATGGATATCCGCCGTACCGGTGCGATCAAAAGAGGCGATGAAGTCGTTGGCAACGAGACCCGCGTAAAAGTGGTCAAGAACAAGGTCGCGCCTCCGTTCAAGGAAGCCCATTTCGACATTCTGTACGGTGAAGGCATTTCACGCGAAGGCGAGATCATCGAACTGGGTGTAACGCACAAGATTGTCGAAAAATCCGGTGCCTGGTATTCCTACAACGGTGAGAAAATCGGCCAGGGCAAGGACAATGTACGCGAATTTCTCAAGAGCAACCCGGTGCTTGCGGCAGAAATCGAGAACAGGGTGCGTGCGGCAGTTGGCATTGTTGCATTGGGCGCAAGTGAACTCGAAACGGAAGAAGCCTGAATTAAGCCTGCGTGTCCGCGCCATGCGGTATCTGGCGCGGCGCGAACATAGTCGTGCCGAACTGTATGCAAAATTGCAACGCTATGTGCAGGAAAGCGAAGACCTTGATGCCGTGCTGGACGAACTGGAACAGCGCAACTGGCTGTCCGACGCACGCGCCACCACGCAATGGGTGGATGCCAAGCGCGGCCGTTTCGGCGCCCAGCGCATTGCTCACGAACTGCGTGAGAAAGGCATCCCCGAGAACCTGATCACCGATGTCCTGCCGCAACTGAAAGAAACCGAATTGGAAGCTGCACGCGAGGTGTGGCAGAAGAAGTTCGGGGTATTGCCGCAGGACCAGAAGGAAAAGGCCAGACAGATTCGTTTCCTGCAATCACGTGGATTCTCCATAGAAGTGACTTTCAAGGTATTGAAGCTTTCCTCGGTAGTGGAGGAGGGTGAGTACTGACACGTTGTGCAGATTCAGGGCATCAAATGGTATGATTCGCGCCTTGATGCCGCCATACGGGCGGCGTAATTGTTAATTGAATCGTATCGATTGGTGTTCAGATGAAAAGCAGTGAAATTCGCCAGAAATTCCTGGATTATTTTGCCTCCAAAGGCCATACGGTCGTTGCCTCCAGTTCGCTGGTGCCGCATGAGGATCCTACGTTGCTGTTTACCAACGCAGGCATGAACCAGTTCAAGGATGTGTTCCTCGGTTTCGACAAGCGTCCCTATACCCGTGCTGCCTCTTCGCAAAAATGTGTGCGCGCCGGCGGCAAGCACAACGACCTGGAAAACGTTGGCTATACCGCGCGTCACCATACCTTTTTCGAGATGCTGGGCAACTTCAGCTTCGGCGACTACTTCAAGCGCGACGCGATCAAGTATGCATGGGAACTGCTCACTGAGGTATTCAAGCTGCCAAAGGACAAGCTTTACGTTTCGGTGTATGCCGAAGATGATGAGGCCTATGACATCTGGACAAAAGAAGTTGGTCTCGAAGCCTCCCGCGTGATCCGCATCGGCGACA
>JBNLBY010000115.1:0-6319 GCA_050303535.1 Sideroxydans sp.
ACACCACCCGATCAATGCGGCCGTTGACTCATCCAACCCGTCCGGTACCGCTTCCCCACACAGTGCCGGCAACAAGCGTCCGGCAAGCTGCTTTCCGATCTCCACACCCCACTGATCAAACGAGTTGACCCCCCAGATCACGCCCTGTACGAATGTCTTGTGTTCATAAAGTGCCAACAACATACCAAGATGGTGGGCATCCACCTTTGGCAAAAGTATGATTGTGGAAGGCTGATTGCCGGTGAATACCTTGTGCGGCAGCAGTGCGGTCAACTGCTCATCAGACAGACCGGCCGCCTCCAACTCGGATCGTGCTTCCGCCTCAGTCTTGCCAAAGGCGAGTGCCGCCGCCTGAGCAAAACAGTTGGCCAGCAGCGGCGCCTGGTGTCCGGGCAGCGGGCAATTGCTTTCCACGCTGGCAACAAAATCACAGGGCACGAGCCATCCACCCTGGTGCAGCAACTGGAAAAAGGCATGCTGGCCGTTTGAACCAATCGCGCCCCACACCACCGGGTTGGCCTTGCACGCCAAGGGTTGCCCGTCCCGCCCTACCGTCTTCCCGTTGGATTCCATCTCAAGCTGCTGGAGATAGGCGGGCAGATAGCGCAGTGATTCATTGTAGGGCAGAACTGCGTTTGTCTCGGCGCCAAGAAAGTTGCTGTTCCAGATACCGACCAGGGCCATCAGAACAGGTAGGTTTTCTCCCAGCGGCGCTTCCTGGAAGTGCCGGTCCATGACCCCGGCCCCCCTTAACAGGGCCTCGAAGTTGTCCATGCCAACGGCCATAGCGATAGTCAGCCCCACGGCTGACCAGAGGGAATAGCGCCCCCCAACCCAATCCCAGATACGGAATATATTTTGTTCTGGCAACCCGAAGATTCTGGCAAGTTCGGGCACTGCGGTCACTGCAACAAAATGTTGCGCCATTACCGCTTCGGATTGACCTCCGGCATTCGCACACAACCAGTCACGGGCGGTGCGGGAATTGATAAGCGTCTCCTGAGTCGTGAACGATTTGCTCGCCACAACAAACAGCGTCGTGCGTGGATTCAATTTATCCAACAAAGGCGCCAGATTCGTGCTATCAAGGTTGGATATAAAGTGGAAGTTCAAACCCGGATGCTGCCAGGCCGACAAGGCATACACCGCCAGTTTCGGGCCCAGATCTGAACCTCCTATACCGAGATTCACCACATCACGAATCGCTTCACCGGAGAAACCCCGCCAGGATCCACTGCGAACACAGTCTGAAAAAGAGCGCATTTTAGCGCGTACCACCTGTATTTCTGATAGTATGCACTGATCGAGCGCCGGGAACGCGTCCTTTCCGGAATACCTTAAGGCCGGATGAAGGACGGCACGATTTTCACTGAAGTTTATCTTTTCTCCGGCAAACATACGGTCACGCCAACCCTGCACATCGGCGGCTTGCGCAAGACCTAACAAAAGTTTCAGCGTTTGCTGCCTTATCCGTTGCCGGGAAAAATCAACCAGCATCCCGCCAACTTCAAACGACAGATGCGAGAAACGCATCGGATCATCGGCGAAGCAGTCACGAAGATGACAAGTTGCCATCCCGTCTCGATGTTGCAAGAGCATCCGCCACGCGGAAGTACGTGTAATATCCATAACGCTTTGCCCTTTGTCTTCGGGTCCGTCACGCAAGTGTATGCACGGTTTTCTGCATTTTAAGCTCCGCCATGCAGCAGCGCAGATTCCGAACGTGACTCTTTGAGAGTCCGGTATTTATATGCCTTGTGAAGGCCTAGCCAGCACCACGCTGGGCAAAAAAGAGCACTTCTCACCCGGCATGCAGAGTGCATCGCTCGATGTGAGTGGACAATTCACTCGGATCATTATGATTCTCCATCATACTGGCCATCAGCCAACTGCAGCTGTTTGTTATACACCCAGTCAACGACTTCATTGGTCGGTTGATAACCAGTCACGAGTTTTCTCAGTAGCGCGAGGATGATGTCGATGTTGTTATGGCCGAGTACAATACGCAGCGTGTTTAAATCGGTCTCCAGCTCGGACCATGGAATAAAGGGATCCCGCGCCCTCTGAATGCGCGATTGAACAGTGGGTTGAGGATCGTCACCGATCAGCAACTCTTCGTAGAGTTTCTCGCCGGGACGTAAGCCCGTAATGGATATCTCGATATCGCCGTCTGGGTTTTTTTCATCTCGTACCATCAGGCCAGAGAGTTCGACCATTCTCCGGGCAAGGTCGCTGATTTTTATCGGCTCCCCCATGTCCAGCACAAACACATCCCCCCCTTTTGCCATGGCCCCAGCCTGGATCACCAACTGCGCCGCTTCGGAAATGGTCATGAAAAAACGATTGATCTCTGGATGAGTCAAGGTGATCGGACCACCATCGCGAATCTGTTTGCGGAACTTCGGAATGACCGAGCCGGAGGAGTCCAGTACATTCCCGAATCGGACCATGGACAGGGTCGTTTTCTTAGCTCCCTGTTTACTGCTGGCTGCAATCTGCTGGCTGAGCGCCTGCA
This sequence comes from Sideroxydans sp., assembly GCA_050303535.1. GTDB lineage: Bacteria > Pseudomonadota > Gammaproteobacteria > Burkholderiales > Gallionellaceae > Sideroxyarcus. Next base: position 2,516 of record JBNLBY010000115.1, read on the forward strand.
AGCACATCTCTGCTAGCCGCTTGCTCGCCCCCATGACATTCGCCGGTCGCACCGCCTTATCGGTGCTGATCAGCACAAAATCCGACACCCCTTTCTCAATGGCAGCCTGTGCGGTGATCAGAGTTCCAAGCACATTGTTTTTAACTCCCTCGGCCAGATTGTGCTCGACCATGGGAACATGTTTGTAGGCGGCGGCATGATAGATGGTGTCTGGCTGCCAGGCATCCATGATCTCCCGCATCCGCTCTTCATCCTGAACCGAGGCGAGCAATGGAACAATCAGATGTGGTTTATCCCTTCCCTCTTCCGACTGCATACTTTCCAACTCAGAGTGAATGGCGTAGAGCGCGAACTCGCTGATCTCGACCAGCAGCAGCCTGGCCGGATTGAGCTTGATTATTTGGCGACATAGTTCACTGCCAATCGAACCACCGGCACCCGTAACCAACACCACATTTCCGGTAATGTTTTTCGCCAGCAGGATATGATTTGGCGACACCGGATCCCGGCCGAGCAGGTCGTCCACATCCAATTCGCGAAGATCCGATGTGGTCACACGTCCTTCGGCCAAATCGGTCATTCTAGGCAACGTGCGCACCGCCACATAGGCATGCGCCTTCCGAATCGAATCCAGGATCTCGTTGCGGCGACGGCGAGAAAGAGCCGGCATTGCCAGTAATACGGTGCGGATGCCTATTGTTTCCACCAACCCGGCCAGGTCAACCGGGCTGTAGATCGGCAGACCGTTGAGCACATGACCATGCAGCCGGTCGTCATCATCCAGAAAACCGGCCACCTGTGTCTCCTGGCTGTTGGCCATTGCCATCGCCAGTTGCCGCCCTGAATTACCTGCGCCGTAGATCAAGGCCTTGGGTAGATTCATTCGATGCAAAATATCTTTATACAACCCGCCAAGCCAAAACCTCGCCAGCGCCCGGGAAGCGCCCACGGTCAGCAGCAACAGGAGGGGCTGAATGATACCAATACTGCGCGGCACCCCGGGCAAGCCCACCGCTGTTATGACAGTCGCGTAGAGTAGTCCGTACAGTCCAAACGCACGCATCACGCTGCCGATGGCAGCCAGCGCAGAATAACGAAAAATTACCCGATAAAAGCCATGGGTCACGAACAGTGGAATTGCCAGTACCACCGAGGTCAACACGGCCCACTGAGGCTGAAAGAATCCCTCGCCGCTAAGACGCACCCACTCCTCCAGACGTAGGAAAAAAGCCAGCCAGACGGTCAGCACGCAAAGGCTGATGTCTACAATCAGTACCATGGCACGCTTTGTTGTGCGCGGCAGGGCCAAAATGGGAACCGCGAGTCTTTCAAGTATCATGAAATCTCCCAATTATGGAGTTTACCGGATGCGGTCTCCCGCTCCCTTACCAAGAACGGTGAGCATCAGGTATCGCACATAAGCCGACAGTGTCAGACCGACGAGCATTTCCGCATCGGTTTCAGCCAGTATTACTGGGATGGACATATCAATACCTTTAACCTGCGCCAGCCCGGTAATGCCAGGTCTCGCCTCAAAAACGCCGCGCGCTACACGTTCGGCAATTAGCTCATGTTGGCTAAACAGGCACGGGCGCGGACCGACCAGGCTCATCTCCCCCTTGAGTACATTCCACAGCTGCGGCAACTCATCCAGCTTTGTACTGCGCAAGAAGGCGCCGAAACGTGTAACCGCCGAGGCATCAGCCAAGTGGGTCGCCACCGAGGCGGTATCGGGTCGCATGGTGCGGAATTTGACCAGGGTAAACGGCTGCTGATGGCGTCCCACGCGTACCTGCCGGAACAGCGGTGAGCCGGTATCGAGCAGGCCGAGTATAAAGAGCAGCAGTAACAGCGGTAGCGCGACCAGCAGGCCCAGCGCTGAAAACAGCACATCAAGTGCGCGTAGCATTGTCCGCCTTCACCTTAAGATACCACTCCGCCGTTGCCACCAGCCCTGTCTGCATACTGTATGGCGGCGACCAGCCCAGTTCTTCCTGTATTGGTTGGCAATCCACTGTCAGCGAGCCCAGTAATCGATTCATCACAGCCTGCTTACTCAATAGCAGTCCTACAATCCGCATCCAACTGCGGGGCACCGGCAGAAGACGCGCCGATTGTCCCAAAGCACTCGCCATGCGACGAATTAGCTCCGGCGTGGAAACATCGTCACCGTCACTCACCAGATACGTCTTTCCGGCAGCAGCCGGATGGGTCAGACAAACCCTGATTGCGTCGACCAGATTTTCTACGTAGAGAAGACTGCGCCGGTTTTGAAGCGCCCCAAAGGGCAGGGGAATGCCTTTGTCGATAATCCGCATCATGCGCAGGAAATTTGCCCTGGTACCCGGCCCATAAACCAGCGGCGGACGTAATATGACCACCTCCATTCCGGTGTGCTCGGCAATCTCCCGCAATCCCTGCTCAGCCTCCCACTTGGAGGTGGCATAGGGTCCAATTGGGATGGCCACGTCATTGGCATGATAAGGCTGCTCCCGCCCCTCACCCAGCACCTTCACAGTACTGAGAAACACGAACCGCCTAACGCCGCTGGCGGCGCATTGCCGCGCCAGATTCAGTGTGCCTTCGGTATTAACCTGTCGATACAACACCGCGGCAGCACCATTCCCTTCTTGCATTACATGCACGCGAGCGGCTAAATGCACCACTACATTAGGGACCTTAGAAAGCGGCTTCCCCCAGTCTGTCCCTCCGTCGATGTGACCGACCGCATATTCGCCAGGCGTACTCGAATGTCGAACAGTACGGATGAGGGAACAACCCGATTCCTCCAGGCCCGTACAAAGGCGCCTGCCAATGAGACCGTTAGCACCGGTAATTAAGACTTTCAAATGCGGCGTTCCAGGTTGTTCTCTCAAAGAAAACTTACCTGCCGACGTGAATTGTAGGCCATGTAACAGTAGTGCTCAGGAACCAGAAACATTGCGGGGAAGTCGCCCTAAGTGCTTGGCAAAGTACCTTGCCATGCTTGACAGATGCCAGGCCAGATAGCGGGGATTCTTTCGACTTGTACGTTGCGCGGCATGCACTACGGACACTACAGGTTGCAACATGACCTTCCACCCGGTCTTCCAAAGCCTGGCGCAAATGTCCACATCCTCATAGTAAAGAAAATATTTCTCATCGAAACCGCCGACATCAGCAAAAGCCTCTGCACGGAAGAACATGAACATCCCTGCCGCCCAATCCACAGCTGTTGGGTTCGCCGCCTCAACGGGAAAACGTCCCTCACTTAATCCCAAAGCCTTGCCGATGACGCCCAGAGGAGTCGGAAAGTAACGTATGCTGTCTTCCACTCCCCCCGTGGGGTTCAGTACCAATGGCACAACCAGCCCAACCTTTGGGTCATCCATTGCTGCCCGCAAGACCGGGAATGGATTGGACTCAATGCGTATGTCCGGATTTGCAACACAGAAGAAGGGCGAATCACAATATCGGAATGCAAAGTTGTGATTGGCGCCAAAGCCTTTTGGCGAGGAATTGTCGATATGCTTGACACGAGACAGACGCGCATGATTCAAGGAAGTCGATTCAGGAATATTGCTGGTTAGGACAACACTCACATCAGAACATTGAGACTGTAAATCACCCAGCAGCAGGGTTGAGAGTTTCGCCTGATCATGACTGACAATCGATACACAGACATCGCTCATGATTGCCCTACGCGTTCGATTATAGAGAGGGTCTCGCAAGCTGTCCGTTCCCAGGAAAAGGCAACCGCCCTTTGTTTGCCATGGGTGGCCAGGGATTCACACAGGCCAGGTTCTCGCAAAAGGCGGGTAAGGC
>JBNLBY010000116.1:0-6304 GCA_050303535.1 Sideroxydans sp.
CGTATTGATGGCAGCTTTCATCACGTCGAAAACAGATTCTCGTGTAGGGTTGGCGGTATTCGCAATTGTGTCGCTTGCCTGGGCTCTTGATATGGCCCCGGTATTGGGTGGCATTGCATATTCAAAATATTTGCAAACCGAAATCGGGTTTTTTGGATACGTTTGGGCAATTGTTCATTTGATCGGTCTTTCAGAACTTGCACGCGGCGTTGGTGGAGCACGCGGGTTGCATGCACTTACGAAGTTAAAATAGCCAGGACAAATTGAGAACGTAATCATCAGGTACCGGAGTCGGTTCCTTTCTATTCCGACCACACCCAAAAACGATTCGACTCCGGCACCGTTGGTTTTCGATGCTGAACCTATTAGCCTCCGCCCTTAATTATTTTGATGCTCCATAAGTGAAGGCAACATTTCATCGACCAGGTCGCCGATCTTGTTTTCAAAACTGCCGTGACTCGTTGGCACTTTTGGTGCATGATATTTTGCACTCCCAACCAGTTTATCGCCGCTGAAAACCCTCAAATCGACATCCGAAAGATAAGGCCCCCAGCCGCTGTAGCCCATACGGGACGAGTATGTTGTACTCACCTGACAGGCTTTTGCATCAGATACGACTCGCGTCTTATATCCTCTTGCCTGAATCGTTCTTTCATAGGCATCTCGAAAAGCCTGTCTTTCACTTGGGTTGTCAACAATGCAGATCAAGTCATTACCAGTCTGGGCGACCTTAACAATATGCACTTTTGTGCACCCTGTGACTATAAGCAACGATATTGTTCCGAGAACCAATAATTTATTTTTCATTCTCACTCCCTGTTGTTCACGCAAGCAGAACAATCTAGCCCGGCCTCTTTAATTCCCCATCAACTTTCTGGTGTATAGAACCTGTATATTTGCCCACCCACAATCAGTTGCTGCTCAAAAGGACAGCTTGTTGCCCAGTCGGTCACTCGCAGGCGGCCATCAAGTTTAAAGCGTGCACGCACACTCCAGAAATAGCGGGTGTCCGGATCCAGCTTCATCGGCAGTCTGTGTGATGCCTCGGTCAGATCCTTGACCCGGTAGAATATATCCGGCGTTTCGCCGTTGTCGCCGGAACCAACGACAAGTTCATACCTGACATTCTTCACTCGCTTCATATCCCGCGCATTCGCATTGATATCAGAGTCGCGCGGAAAACGCTGCCAGGAGAGCAAGGGGGACAGATCTTTCGCCATATCATCCTTGGGGCCAAGCGCACCCAATCCGCAATACCTCGAGTCTCCCGTCCCCACGCGATCCGCAAAAGGATAAAGCAGGAATATTCTCTCGCTGATATCGCGCCCAAGGGAATCATAACCATTCTTCAAAGCACCTGTGAGCAACTCGCCTTGATTGGCAGCCCATTCCGAATATTCGTAGCGCTTGCCGTGATAAGAAAAGTCGTCGGAAAACAGCAGGGAATTGTCCCTGGTTTTGATCAATCGAACACGCACGCGCATATCCAGTGGCAAAACCGGATCAAGACTTACCCTGCCATTGCTACTGGCACCGGGCTCAAGAAATATCTGGTTCAGCGTCACCTCGAGCACTGTATCCACCCTCTTTGCAGCAAGCGCCCGGTAGTCCGGTTCACTTTTTCCATTCTTGACAATCACCGCCGGTGCTTTATAGAGCCTGATTCCATCTGATTTCGCAGCCACCGCAATGGCATTACGCAACGCATCTTGCATCATCTTCGCACCCAATACTGGCGCCATTTCGGCTTCCGAATACTTCGCTTTCTCAGATTGTTTCTCCGCATATGACTCTACGAAGGGAGACGCAATCAGGCCAAAAGCTACCTGGGCCAGGATGCAAGCCCCGGCGCCGGTCCCAGTACATCCTGATCCAATTCGCCCCATGGTATTGCCTGCCGTCACGGAAGTAGCCAGTCTTTTGTCACGTGCAAATTCAACGAACTGAAGTTCCGGCAACTCCACTTTCACCGCGACTGCAACCCGCCCCAGAGTCGACTGAAACTGTGTCGCAGGAACGGGGGGGGCTATTACCGGTTCAGATTCAGATTCAAGTTCAGGCTCCGACGCCCTCAGATCATATTCCGGCAGAGCGAAACCAACCGGCCAATAAATAGCGGCAAACGCAAAGGGCGGCCAAAAAATCGACGCAACCCTGAACTTGGCCCGCAGTTTTCCCTTTTTCACTACCGCGCCATCCTGCTCCAGACGGTACGGAATTCCCGCAATCGCAGACCAGAAGAACGGACGTGTTGTCACCTCGTCATTCTCACCGACCTCGACCGGATCAGGATTGGTATGCAGATAAAGCCTGGAACCCTGCGGGACATGGATCGTCGCCGTGGTAGTACAAGCACCCAACATTAAAGTAATACAGATCACACCCAGCAACGTCCTCATATCCCTCCCCTCATAGAACATCTGGCCGAACAAAAGTGGTCTATCCCCGATTGTTCGATGCCTATTCCGGCACCCCCTGCCAGAGCATATCGTAACCCAGCTCCTTGCTCTCGACACACAGCGCGGCCAGGGCAGCGAATTTATCCTTGAAGGCCTTATCCGCATGCGACCGTTCGTGCTCCTCGAAAGACTTCCAGTAAGTCACGATTGCGATGTGCTTCTCTGCCGCCCGCGAATCGCTCAGCGAACCTTCGTCCGAGACGAAACCGGAGAAGGCAAAGACCTGACCGGCTATAAAACCGCCCTTGTCGCCGCCGTAAGTATCTTTCACCACATTGCACATCTCGGCCAGCGCCAGCTCCACATCTTCGAAAGCCACACCGGGTTTGATTGTAGCCGTATTGAAAAGCATCTTTACCCCGAAAGGGATAGTGATAGATGAGTACATGACAAGCCTCCTGTTGAAGTAAATCCGGTTAGAGTACAAAAGGTACCGGAGTCGATTTCATCTTCTATCCCACCGAGATTTCGCAAACAAATAGACTCCGGTACTTTTCGATATTACTTTTCGATATTATCAGCTAGTAGCCGATGGTGCGGCAGTGTCCTGCTTGCGGCTCGCCAGCACCTTGTCCACGCGTCTGCCGTCGAGGTCCACCACCTCCAGCCTCCAGCCCTCCCACTCCACCACGTCGCCGTTAAGTGGCAGACGCTCCAGCAGCCACATCAGCATGCCGCTCAGCGTGTGGAAGCGGCCTCGTCCTTCCTCAGGCACCGTCTTCAGTTCGAGTCGGTCCTTCAACTCTGGCAGTGGGATCATGCCGTCCAGCAACCATGAGCCATCCTTGCGCTGCACGGCCCACTCCTCCTCGCTGCGGCTGGGTTTGAACTCACCGGTGATGGCTTCCAGCACATCGCGCAGAGTGACCATGCCCTGCGCCTCACCGTATTCATCAACCACGATCATTAATTGTGATTCGGCCGCGCGGAACGCCTTCAGCAGTTCCAGACCGGTGACTGATTCCGGCACAAAGGTACAAGGTAGCAGATCGACATCCAGACGCAGCGGATGTTGCTGACGCTGGCGCTGAAACAGCTGATTGGCGGAGATCACGCCCAGGATGTTCTGCAAGCCGCCCCTGCAGACCGGGAAACGCGAATGTTCGGAAGCGGACACACGCGACAGATTGGTCTCCAGAGGATCTTCCAGTTCAAGATAGACAATGTCCGAACGCGGCACCATCAACGAGCCGGTCAGCCGTTCATCAAGGCGAAACACATTGCGCACCATGGCGTGCTCCTGTTGCTCAATGATTCCCGCCTGCGAGCCTTCCATCAGCATGGCCTGAATGTCTTCTTCAGTGACACTCCCCGCCGACGCCTGCTGCTTTCCCGTGAGCCGCAGCAGCATGTCAGTCGAGGCCGACAGCAACCAGACGAAGGGACGCGACAGCACGGCTAGTCCCCGGATCGGTCGCGCGACCATGCGCGCGATGCCTTCCGGGTTGATCTGCGCCAAGCGCTTTGGCAGCAGCTCGCCGATGACAATGGTGAAATAGGTAACGATCACAACCACCAGCGCCGTCGCGATCAATTCACTCAGCTGCGCCTCGATGGAGAACCCTTGCAACCACAGCGCAACGGGAGCGGCCAGCACCGACTCGCCGACGATGCCGTTGAGGATGCCGATGGCGGTGATGCCGATCTGAATGGTGGAAAGAAAGCGCGTCGGCTCCTCGCGCAGGCGAATCGCAACCGCCGAAGCCGCATCGCCATCATCCGCCAGACGCGCCAGCCGGCTGCGGCGTGCAGTGACCAGCGCGATCTCGGACATGGCGAAAGCGCCATTAAGCAGAATCAATATGACCAGAATCAATATTTCCATCGGATTCCTCCTCCTGGAGATGCCGCTTGGCCAACAATGGCTAGCGGCAATTCGGCTTATACCGCATTCGCTTCGGCTTCAGTGGAAACCGTGGTCTGTCACTGATTGTTATTCTCCTTTGATTCTGGCCGACTAATGGGTGACACCTTTTAACTCTATCAGTCCTTTTTCCATGGATTATCTGTCCATGGACGGCAACGGATGTCAGGGCCCTTGCATCTGGCACCTGCTTGTCTGAGAAGTCTCTCCACGTCCTTGCGGCGGTGCAGCAACGCCACCATCAACGCCGTATAGCCATCATCTGCTTTGGCATTCACGTCTGCCTTCGCAGCTAGCAGCGCCCGTATCACTTTCAGGTGGCCTCGCTGCGACGCCCCCATCAATGCCGTTCCGTGTTGTCTCCCACCCCTGGCATTCACGTCGGCCTTCGCGGCAATCAAGGCCTGCACCACCTCAAAGTGACCGTTCCACGATGCCCTCATCAACGCCGTTTCCTGGCGGGGCCAATCACCCTTGGCATTCACGTCGGCCTTCGCAGCAAGCAAGGCCTGCACCACCTCCAGGTGGCCGGCCCCCGACGCCCTTATCAACGCCGTTTCTCCATCTTCCTCTTTGGCATTCACGTCTGCCTTCGCAGCAAGCAGCGCCTGCACCACCTCCAAGTGATCATTCAGTGACGCCAGTATCAACGCCGTGAGGCCAAAAAAATTCTTGGCATTCACGTCGGCCTTCGCAGCAAGCAAGGCCTGCACCACATCCAAGTGACCATTCTCCGATGCCAGTATCAACGCCGTAGCGCTTTTGCGCTTCACGGCATTCACGTCAGCCTTCGCAGCCAGCAAGGTCTGCACCACATCCAGGTGACCGTTCTCCGATGCCTTCATCAACGCCGTCAAGCCATAATAATTCCTGGCATTCACATCGGCCTTCGCGGCAAGCAACGCCTGCACCACTTCCAGGTGACCGTTCTGCGATGCCAGTATCAATGCTTCTTTACCATCGCCTGCTTCATTCGCATCAACCTTCGCATTCGCAGCAAGCAGCGCCTGCACCACATCCAGGTGGCCTTGCTCCGACGCCTTCATCAACGCCGTATCTCCTTCCTTTGCTTCGGCATCCACATCGGCCATCGCGGCAAGCAGCGCCTGTACCACTTTCAGATGGCCTTTCTGCGATGCCTTCATCAACGCCGTTTCGCGATGCTGATTCTCCTTGGCATTCACATCAGCCTTCGCGGCAAGCAGTGTTTGCACCACATCCAGGTGGCCGTTCTGCGACGCCAGCATCAATGCCGTGGTGTCATCGGCCAGTATCGGCGGTGTGGCAGCATCGCCTCTCTTGGCATTCACGTCGGCCTTCGCGGCAAGCAGGGCCTGCACCACCTCCAAGTAACCTTGCTCCGACGCCATCATCAACGCCGTTTCGCCATCACCCGCTTTGGCATTCACGTCGGCATTCGCTGCAAGCAGCACCTCTACCACCTCCAGGTGGCCTTTCTGCGCCGCCTTCATCAACGCCGTTCCGTGTCGGCGCCCATCCTTGGCATTCACGTCGACATTCGCGGCAAGCAGAACCTCAACCCGGGCAAGATTGCCCGCATAAGCCGCTTCGAAGATGTTACTGGTTCCTGTCCGGGGTGGGGCTGTTGTGCAGGCTGAAGCAATCGCCGCGATCAACAACAACATCCACAACCTCGTTTGAGCCAGCCATCCGTATATGTACTGCCGACTCCACAGGTTGCAATTTGAGCGCCATGCCAAGGTAGTGACATAAGCAGAAGCAAAGCAGCCAACACGGAAAACAGTGCTCATTAAAAACCTCTATGTAACCCTGGTATGTTCAAACCATCGAACCTCTTGAAAACAACTCGAGCCTGGCTCCTTTAACCCCCTTTAACCCCGTGTAAGGCCAGGCGCGCAGCTTTGTTGCGTCGCTCTGGGTCGTATTGTTATGCATGGTTCTTAGGATTTGTGTGTTCTTTGAGTTCATTGGATAGACCCTGGATATCCACTTCATTAAC
>JBNLBY010000117.1:0-6239 GCA_050303535.1 Sideroxydans sp.
GGTATCCATTCCCGTGACAATGATTTGAACGTCAATCCGATCAAAGGCAAGCAACTTACGAATGTGCGCGCTTCCGGCACCGACGAAGCGGTGCGCCTGACTACGCCTATCCAGTTGACGCTGGAATCCGCCGTCGAATTCATCGACGACGACGAACTGGTGGAACTGACGCCCAAGTCCATCCGTATCCGCAAGCGCCACCTGAAGGAGCAAGACCGCAAGCGGGCGATGCGCGCGGCAGATTGATTGCTGACAGGATGTGATTAAAAAGGGACGCTGTGGCGTCTCTTTTTATTTCAGCTTGTCTTTCCGGGTACATTGCCCGGCGGACGATGGTTTATACTCCTTCCTGTCCTTATTTTTCCGAACAAACATGCTGGAAATCCTGTCTGTTGTTGCTATTGTGCTGCTGGTCGTGTTGTTGGCGATGCAGTGGTGGCAGCCTGCACGCTCTGCGCGGGTACTGGAACAGCAACACCGTGCCATGCTCACCGACCTGCACGATGGCCTGAACAAGCAGGGCGACCGCCTGCGCGAAGAGCTGCGTACCACACATGATGCTATCGTCACGTTGCGCACCGAGATGCTGGCTCAGATGCTGGAAAAACTGGCTGAGCAGGGACGGGCGGAACAGAAGTTGATTCAGGAATCGTTCAACAATGCTTCGCAGCACCTGCGCAACAGTATCGAGATGTTGAGCAAGACGGTCGATGGGCGGCTGGAGCAGATCGGCGGCAAGGTCAACGAGCGCCTGGACGAAGGCTTCAAGAAAACCAACGAGACTTTCGTCAGCGTGATGGCGCGGCTGGCAACCATAGACGAGGCACAGAAGAAAATCGACGGCCTGACCACCAATGTAGTGAGCCTGCAGGAACTGCTCGGGGACAAGCGTTCGCGGGGTGCTTTCGGCGAGGTGCAACTGGAAGGTCTGGTGCGCAATATCCTGCCGCCGCAGGCATTCGAAATGCAATATTCGCTGCCCAACGGCACGCGCGTCGATTGCGTGCTCAAGCTGCCCGAGCCGACAGGCATGGTGGCGGTGGATTCCAAGTTTCCACTGGAGAATTTTCGCAAGATGCTGGATGGCGAGGCGGGCGCCGAGAAACAGTTTAAAGCCGACGTAAAAAAACATATCGACGACATCGGCGGTAAATATATCATTCCAGAAGTAACTTCGGACGGCGCGGTGATGTTCATCCCTGCCGAGGCGGTGTTCGCCGAGATTCATGCGCATCATCCGGACTTGATCGAATATGCCATGCAGCGGCGCGTATGGGTGGTGTCGCCGACCACGCTCATGGCAGTACTGAATACGGCGCGCGCGGTGATGAAGGATGTCGAGACGCGCAAGCAGGTGCACATCATCAAGGACGAACTGGGCAAGCTGGGTAGAGAATTCGGCCGATTCGACGAACGCATGAAGAAGCTGGCTGACCATATCCGCCAGGCGCACGAGGATGCCAAGGATGTGCAGATCACCAGCGAGAAAATTTCAAAACGCTTCAACAGTATTGAACGGGTGGAACTGGATCATCCGGCAGCTTTGCCGGATCAGGATTGACACAGGACTGCAATCAGTCCACGAAAAGCACGAAAGGCACGAAAGAAAAAATGTATTGCGTTCGTTTGATTCCAGGCTGGTCCTGTTCTCATCTGGAGCGAAACCCGGGTTTGCCCTTTTCGTGTGGTTTCGTGTATTTCGTGGATATGTGGCTTTTTCAGGTTGAACAATCATGAAGATTGCAATCGCACAAATCAACTGCACCGTCGGCGACCTTGCCGCTAACGCCGCCAAAATTGCCGAATATGCACAGCGCGCCCGGGAGCAGGGCGCACAATTGATGCTCACGCCTGAACTCAGCCTGTGCGGATATCCGCCAGAAGATCTGCTATTGCGGGATGGTTTCTATCGGTCTTGCAGCAAGGTGCTGCGCGGTCTTGCACAACAGATATCGGGCATCACCGTGATCGTCGGCCATCCGCACAAGGTCGGCTATTCCTGTTTCAACGCGGCTTCGGTATTGCGCGACGGCGCTATCGTCGCGACCTACCACAAGCATTCGTTGCCGAATCACAGTGTGTTCGACGAGGAGCGCTACTTTAATTATGGCAACGAACCCTGTGTGCTGGAACTGGACGGTCTCAGGTTCGGTATCGTCATCTGTGCCGACGTCTGGCACGAACATGCGCCGTTCCGTGCAAGAGAGGCAGGGGCGCAGGCACTGCTGGTGCTGAACGCCTCGCCATACCACTTCGACAAGCAGGCTACGCGCTACGAGACCATACGAAATCGTATCGACGAGATCGGCCTGCCTGTCATCTATAACAATCTGATAGGCGGACAGGACGAACTGGTGTTCGACGGCGCGTCTTTCGTGATGGATGCCAATGGTAAATTGACCCACCAATTTCCTGCATTCGAAGAAGTGTTGGGGTTTGTCGAATTCCAGGACGGAAAACTGGTACCGGGTGTGCATGAAAATGTGGTGAAGGATGAGGCCAGCATCTATCACGCCCTCTGTCTTGGCGTGCGCGATTACATCGTGAAAAACCGTTTCCCCGGCGTGTTGCTGGGATTGTCCGGCGGTATTGATTCCGCCTTGACGCTGGCGGTGGCGGTGGATGCCCTGGGGGCGGACAAGGTACTTGCGGTGATGATGCCGTCGCCTTATACCGCGCAAATCAGCATCGACGACTCCCGCGAAATGGTGGAGCTGCTCGGCGTGCGCTATGAAGAACTGGATATCCATCCGGCTTTTGCAGCTTTGCAGGACACACTGGCGCCGGTGTTCAAGGGCTTGCCTGCCGACACCACCGAAGAGAACCTGCAGGCGCGTATCCGTGGCAATCTGCTCATGGCGATTTCCAACAAGACTGGCTCGCTGGTGCTGACCACCGGCAACAAGTCCGAGATGACGGTCGGCTACTGCACGCTGTATGGCGACATGGCGGGCGGTTTTGCGGTGCTCAAGGATGTAAGCAAAACCTGGGTGTATCGCCTCGCCAACTGGCGTAACAGCATGGGCATGGTGATCCCGGAACGCATCATTACACGGCCGCCCAGCGCGGAGTTGAAACCCGACCAGACCGATCAGGACAGCCTGCCGCCCTACGATATTCTCGATGACATCATGGCTTGTTATGTCGAGAGGAACATGAGCATGAAAGACATCGTGGCGCTGGGATATGCCGAGGCCGACGTGGCCCGCGTGGTGAAACTGATCCGCATTGCCGAACACAAACGACGCCAGGCGCCGGTCGGCGTGCGCATCACGGATCGCGGTTTCGGCAAGGACTGGCGCTATCCCATCACGGTGCGTTACCAGGATGAATTTTAAACATGGCGACATAAATCTACTGCGCGATTCCGGGGCGGGGTCGGGCGGTGCTCGCGCTCCTCACATACTCCTCTGTATGCTCCGGGCGCTGCGCTCCTGCCTCCCCCTCCCCGAAACCGCTCGCTACGATTTCTGTCGCCATGTATAGTTATACTTGTCACACTTATTAATACGGAATACGGAGCCAACATGAAAAAGATCGAAGCCATCATCAAACCGTTCAAACTCGACGAAGTGCGCGAAGCGTTGTCACTGCTGGGTGTTAGCGGACTGACCGTTACCGAGGTCAAGGGCTTCGGGCGCCAGAAAGGGCACACCGAGTTGTATCGCGGTGCGGAATATGTCGTGGATTTCCTGCCCAAGATCAAGGTGGAAGTGGTGGTCAGCGCGGCCATTCTGGACACGGCAGTCGAAGCCATCGTCAAGGCTGCCAATACCGGCAAGATCGGCGACGGAAAGATTTTCATCACGCCGGTAGAACAGGTCATTCGTATCCGTACCGGCGAAACCGACGAATCTGCGCTCTGAATCCCTTTTTCAGGCTCACGGACATGCCAACAGGCATTTCCGTGAGTTACTGCCTCTTTGACGCAAACAAGCCTTCCTGACCGGATTTCCGGCTATCCAGCCGTTGAGTCATTGTGCCGCTTCGGTTACAATGCGCGCCCTGTTTATCCGGTAATTACCATGGATAGACGGTAATTCGCACACTCGTCATGTTGGGGTGTCTCCGGAAAGCGGGGATCAGATTGGCGGGTGGAGGACTTAACCCTTAACGATTGGAGCAATAAATGCAAGTAACCATGCGTCAGATGCTGGAGGCGGGTGTCCATTTCGGTCACCAGACCCGTTTCTGGAACCCAAAGATGGCCCCTTATATTTTCGGTCATCGCAACAAGATTCACATCGTCAATCTGGAAAAAACCCTCGAGATGTTCAACGAGGCGTTAAAGGAAGTTCGCAAGATCGCGGCGAAAAAGGGCACTATCCTGTTCGTAGCGACCAAGCGCCAGGCGCGCGATATCATCCGCGAAGAAGCGCAACGCTGCGGTTCTCCTTTTGTTTCCCAGCGCTGGCTGGGCGGCATGTTGACCAATTTCAAGACCGTTCAGCAGTCGATCAAACGCCTGCGCGAGCTGGAAGCAATGGTCGAGGACGGCAGCATCGAAAAAATTTCCAAGAAAGAAGGCCTGATGTTCCGCCGCGAGTTGGACAAGCTGGATCGAAGCCTGGGCGGTATCAAGGACATGCAGGGCTTGCCTTCCGCCATTTTCGTGATCGATGTCGGCTACCAGAAGGGTACTGTCACTGAAGCAATGAAGCTGGGCATCCCCGTGATCGGCGTGGTGGATACCAACCATAGCCCGCAGGGTGTGGACTTCGTGATTCCCGGCAACGATGATTCCAGCCAGGCGATCCGCCTGTATGCGCGCGGTGTGGCCGATGCGATCCTGGAAGGGCGTGAACAGGCGCTGAGCGACCTGACAGCACAAATCGCTGAAGCGGAAGTTGTCGAATAAACAGCCTTCCCGCAACGGCTGTGGCAGAGCCTTTTTTGTTTGATGAACTTGCCTCAGCCGTTTGCCCCTCTCCCTAACCCTCTCCCGGGGGGAGAGGGGACAAACGAGCCGCTTCGCGAATTCTTTAATATTTCTGAGGGGGCGCAAGCCCCCTTTTTTGTAACCTGAATTTTAGTTGAGTATATTAGGAGCTTAAGATGGCGGAAATCACCGCAAGTATGGTGAAAGAACTGCGCGAGGCTACCGGCCTCGGCATGATGGAATGCAAAAAGGCGCTGGTTGAGACCAACGGCGACTTCAAAGCGGCTGAAGAACTGATGCGCATCAAGAGCGGCGCGAAAGCCAGCAAGGCCGCCACTCGCGTGACGGCAGAGGGCGTGATCGGTTCCTGGCTCGCGGCTGATGGAAAGACCGGCGCTGTGGTGGAAGTGAACTGCGAGACCGACTTCGTAGCCAAAAACGATGACTTCATGGCCTTTGCCAGGAATGTCGCCGAAACGGTGGGCAAGAACAATCCGGCCGACATCGAAGCGCTGTTGGCGATGAAGCTGGAGAATGGAACCGGTACAGTTGAAGAAGACCGCAAGGCACTGGTCATGAAGCTGGGTGAAAACCTGACCGTGCGCCGTTTCGAGCGTTATGCAACGACCAGCGGCAAACTGGCAACTTACCTGCATGGCAACAAGATCGGCGTGATGGTGGATTACAGCGGCGGCGACGAAACAATGGGTAAAGACATAGCGATGCACATTGCTGCAAGCAAGCCGAAGTCGCTCGATGCGTCCGGCGTGAATCCGGAAGATATCGCCACCGAGCGCCGCATCGCGATCGAAAAAGCCAAGGAATCCGGCAAGCCGGAAGCCATGCTGGACAAGATCGCAGAAGGAACGGTACAGAAGTTCCTCAAGGAAGTTACCCTGCTGGGCCAGGTGTTCGTCAAAGCCGAGGACGGCAAGCAAACGATCGAGCAATTGCTGAAGAGCAAGAATGCTTCGGTAAGCGCTTTCCAGTTGTTTGTGGTGGGCGAAGGTATCGAGAAAAAAGTGGAAGACTATGCGGCTGAAGTTGCTGCGGCCGCAGCTGTTGGCAAGAAAGACTGACAAATGACTGCACCTGCCTACAAACGCATCCTGCTCAAACTTTCCGGCGAAGCCCTGATGGGCGATGACAGCTACGGTATCAATCGTGCTGTCATCGAACGCATCGTGGCAGAAATCAAGGAAGTCGTTGAGCTGGGTGTGGAGGTAGCAATGGTGGTCGGCGGTGGTAATATTTTCCGTGGCGTCGCGCCCGCTGCGGCCGGCATGGACAGGGCTACCGCCGATTACATGGGCATGCTGGCCACGGTGATGAATTCAATGGCGTTGCAGGATGCCATGAC
>JBNLBY010000118.1:0-5998 GCA_050303535.1 Sideroxydans sp.
GCTGGGCTGGCCCTGGAACTCGGCCGGGATGTCCGCCGTGCGCCAGCCCGCGGATTGCAACACACGTTCGATCCCGCCCTTGTTTGCAGCGCCCCCCGCGATGATCAGGTGGGTCGTGTCGGCGCTCGTGAAAAAACGGATGGCGACATAGCCTGCCAGCGCCAGCGTGTCCTGGAAACGCTGAAGGTTGGCAAGCGGCAGCGTGCCGATGCGCACATCCAGCAAGGCATCTTTTTTCTGCAATCGCGCGAGATCGATGTTGAGCGCCTTGAAGCGGTCGAGCGCGCGCAGCAACTGACTGGTGCGGCGCGTTTCCTCGCGCAGTCCGCGCATGCGTTCCTGGCTGTCGGAACATTGCGCCCAGGTCTGTTTCAGCCACACGCCGAGCCCGGTCAGCTGCGACAGGTTGACGGGCTGCATCGGCACGGTGGGCTCTTCCGGGATGGTGACCTGGAAATGTTCGAGAATCTTGTCGAGGCGCGATTTGCTTTCGCTGTAGCTCAGGCGATAGTCCTCTCCCGACAGTTCGGGCAATTGCTCGGGCGCGATCTCGGTGAATTCCGGCGCGAAAAAACGGAAGCCGGCAAGCAGCAAAGCCATGCGCGGTGCATCGTCCTTGAGCAGGCTGATGTCGGCGCGAAGCATGGGCAGTGGCTTGAACATGATGGCCCCCTAGCTGACCAGTCCCGGTTCTGCGCCTTCGGGCAGCGGCAGGCCAAGGGCAGAACGGATCATGTTGGCGGGCACTTGCAGTTTGCGTCCGCGGATGATGGCGCGCAGGCGGCGCAGATCGCGCTCGCGCAGCACCATGTAAGCGAAGGCGCGCGCCACGTTGAACGTGCTGTGGCGCAGCGCATTGCTCGCGATGCGCCAGGTTTCGAATTCCAGCCGCAGCGTCACCTCGGTGTTGTTGCGCGCCCCGGCCAGCAATTTATCGTAGGGCTTGGGCAGGTTGTCCATGGCCTCGCTGAAATTGGCGCTTTGCGCCAGTTGTTGCAGTTGCGCCGAGCTGATGCGGTAACTGGCGGGGATCAGCAGGTAATAGGCCTGCGCCGGGGTGAGGTTGTAGGCGAAGCGGTAACGCAGCAGCCATACCAGGTTGACGCGGTCTATCATGCTGCCGATGATCGCGCGCAGCAACTGGCCGGACGCACTGCCGATGTCGTTGCCGCGCCGTGCCAGTCCGGCAAAATAACGCCGGTCGAAAGCCGCATCGAGCGCGAACAGCGCCTCGCCCTGTTCCAGCAGGTGGCGCGCCTGGCGCGCAATATCCGCATAAGGCGTTTGTTCAAGACGGCGCAGCAACTCTGCCGGACTGTCGCTGAGCAACAGCTCGGAAATAGGCAGGCTGGTGAAACTGCCCATGTCCAGCAACTGAGCTTCAATTGCATGTTGCGGCAGGTTGGTCATCTTGCCGCGAATGATCGCCTTGAGATTGCTGAGCTCGAAGCGATGCGCCCAGTAACCGAGCAGGTCGCGCGATGCTTCCGACAGCGGACGGATGAGTACGGACAATTCCTGCAACAGAATGTTGGCGTTGCCCTGGTCGAGATCGCCCGCGTAGGGCATGAAGGAATCGTTGCCGGGTTCGTTCGTGTCGTCCTCATTCTGCTGCGGCGTGGCAGGCTGATCGATCATCTTCTGGAGTTGCTCGATGTTGATCAGCTTTTCCGCGAGCAGGCTGACGCGCGTATGCAGGTAGGCGCTGTGGGCGCTGTTCATGGCCTGGCCTTTCCCGAGCCGGTCAGCAGGGCGACGGCGGCGTCCAGTGCCTCCTTCTTGCGCTGTTCTGCGACGGCCTGCAGCTTGGCGGAAAGTTCGGAGTGGCGCCGTTTCAGTTCGGCAATGGTCTGCTGTGCCTGCTGTTCCGACTGCTCGAGAAACGAAGCACGAATGCCGGAAGCGCGCTCGGCAAACTGTCTTTCTTCTTCCCGGACATCCTGCCGCGCTTGCTCGATGACGGACTGCCTGGCAGTGTCTGCATCGGCGATGATGAGTTCGGCTTTGGCTTCTGCATCAAGTAAGCGCTTGAGCGGTTCGTCTATCATGCTTATCTCCCGGAATGACAGGTTCGCGCAGTAGATTTGTGTCGCTATGTACAGATTACATGGGTACAACGGAAAGCCAAAGGCTGACACCATCATACATCCTGATGGCGAACGAAACCAGTTTACATTCCGTTTTTACCCCTCTCCCGCGGGCGGGAGAGGGGAAGGGGTGAGGGTCGTCGTATGCCAGCTTAGGAAAAGCCTCCCCATCAATTTCCTCTCCCGCTTACAGAAAAGCCTCCCCACCAAATCCCCTCTCCCGTTTACGGGAGAGGGGTAGGGGAGAGGGCTGGGGAGAGGGGAGAAGGGTTAGGGAGAGGATCACCTCATAATGTGCCGTTCGTGGTGAGTGTTTCCCGTTTGCACCCTTCGATACACCGTGCTGCGCACGGCACTCAGGGCGAACGGGGAATGTATCGAACCATACGAACGAAACCAGTTTACATTCCGTTTTTACCCCTCGCCCGCATAGGAAAGGCATCCCCATCAGTCCCCCTCCCGCTTGCGGTAAAACCCCCGCACCAAATCCCCTCTCCCGTTTACGGGAGAGGGGTAGGGGAGAGGGTTAGGGAGAGGGGATGCGATGTGGAGAGGGTAGAAGGCCGCCATTGCTACGCAAACCCTCGTCCCCATTGCGCCTTTACGGTAAGCTACGCACTTTCCCGTCTTACACTATATATAGAGAAACAGCACATGGCCCAATACGTAATGTCCATGCTCCGCGTGAGCAAAATCGTTCCCCCCAAACGTCAGATCATCAAGGATATCTCCCTGAGCTTCTTCCCCGGCGCCAAGATCGGCCTGCTGGGCCTGAACGGCTCGGGCAAATCCACCGTGCTGCGCATCATGGCGAAGCAGGACACGGAATACGACGGCGAAGTGCAACACCTCGCAGGCATTCGCATCGGCTACCTGCCGCAGGAGCCCGTGCTCGACCCGGCCAAGACCGTGCGCCAGGAAGTGGAAGCGGGGCTGGGCGAAGTGATGGAGGCGCAAGCCAAGCTGGACGAAGTGTATGCCGCCTATGCCGAAGAAGATGCCGACTTCGACGCGCTCGCCGCCGAGCAGGCCCGACTGGAAAACATCATCGCCGCCAGCGGCAGCGATGCCTCGCACCAGATGGAGATCGCCGCCGATGCGCTGCGCCTGCCCGAGTGGGATGCCGTGATCAAGAACCTTTCCGGCGGCGAGAAGCGCCGCGTGGCGCTGTGCAAACTGCTGCTGGAAAAACCCGACATGTTGCTGCTGGACGAACCCACCAACCACCTCGACGCCGAATCGGTGGAATGGCTGGAACAATTCCTCGTGCGCTTCCCCGGCACCGTGGTCGCCGTCACCCATGACCGCTACTTCCTCGACAACGCCGCTGAATGGATCCTCGAACTCGACCGCGGCCACGGCATCCCCTGGAAGGGCAACTACTCAAGCTGGCTGGAACAGAAGGGCGAGCGACTGGCGCAGGAACAGAAGCAACTCGACGCACATTCAAAAGCGATGAAGCAGGAACTGGAATGGGTGCGCCAGAACCCCAAGGCGCGCCAGGCCAAATCCAAGGCGCGTATCGCCCGCTTTGAAGAACTCAATTCGCAGGAACACCAGGCCCGCAACGAAACGCAGGAAATCTTCATCCCCGTCGGCGAACGTCTGGGTAACGAAGTCATCGAATTCGACGGCGTGAGCAAAGCCTATGGCGACCGCCTGCTGATCGACAACCTCAGCTTCAAGATTCCGCCCGGCGCCATCGTCGGCATCATTGGCCCCAACGGCGCGGGTAAATCCACCCTGTTCCGCATGATCACCGGCAAGGAAAAACCGGACAGCGGCGAAGTGAAGATTGGCTCCACCGTGAAGATCGCCTTCGTCGACCAATCGCGCGAAGGGCTGGAGAACGACAAGACCGTGTTCGACGCCATCTCCGGCGGCAACGATATTTTGACCGTGGGCAAATACGAAACCCCGGCGCGCGCCTACATCGGCCGCTTCAACTTCAAGGGCGCAGACCAGGGCAAGATCGTCGGCCAGCTCTCCGGCGGTGAACGCGGCCGTTTGCATCTGGCGCAGACGCTCATTTCCGGCGGAAATGTTCTATTGCTCGACGAACCTTCCAACGACCTCGACGTGGAAACCCTGCGCGCGTTGGAAGATGCGCTGCTGGAGTTTGCAGGCTGCGTTGCTGTTATCTCGCATGATCGGTGGTTCCTGGATCGTATTGCTACCCACATCCTCGCCTGCGAAGGCGATTCGAAGTGGACGTTCTTTGATGGCAACTATCAGGAATACGAGGCGGACAAGCGGAAGAGGTTGGGTGAAGAGGGCGCGAAGCCTAAGCGGATTCGGTATAAGCCGATTAGTCGGTGAGTTATTGTAATCTTTAAGAAGAGAACAAAAGATAATCAATGCAAAATAATGTCTTTGATAATCCTGGGTGCTTTGGTTTTGTTTTAAATCCTTATGTGATCGAAGCAAATCTCCCATTCGAGCTTGCGCCGGGCTGTATTATCGATAAAGCTACGGACGAACAATTACAGCAAATTAAGACAACGCTCTCAGGTGCGATCGGAGAATCTTATATCTGGAAACATGAAGATATATATGAGGCCGAAGCGTCAGTTCTATTAAAGGAAGATGGAGGCAAAACTTGGCAGTTTGAGCCTCTTGGTAAGTCAGACTGGCGATACTATGTGGTTGCAACACCTGATAATGGCCATGCTTTGCATAACTTGCATCTTGCATCCAATGTTTCTAATGCATGTCTTGAAATCTCTGCGCTAACATTTTTTAATAATGGTGGGAGGGGTACTAGACTTGGAATTTTGCATAATCATTTCTTTTACTATGATCCACAGCCAGCACGGCGAATTGATGAGGGGGAATTAAGAAACATTGCGGAGATATATCGAGATATTGTTGGGCTTGACGATAAGTTATATCCAGAAATTCCGCGTGCAATGGGTATGCTAGATTCTCTGTCGTTTATTGCGAACAACTCACCATTTCAAGTGATAGGACTCTTTGCAATTATTGAGATGTTGATAACACACAATCCAAAGCTTGAGGATAGAGGTGACTCAATAACGCATCAAATGCAAGCAAAGATTCCGCTTTTATCTAAACGCTTTCAAACACCCTTGGATTATTCTAGGTTCTTTAGCATTGTTGCAGAGAAGAAGGTTTGGCAGGGCTTATATGGCTATAGAAGTGCAGTGGCGCATGGAGGAACACCAGATTTTCAAAGTCGCGATCTTAAGATATTGAAAAATGCACAAAATGCGGACGCGTTTTTACGTGAAGTAGTAAAAGCACTTTTAAAGCAGGCATTAAAAGAACCGCAGTTGTATCAAGACCTACGAAACTGCTAAAGGAAACTAAAGAAGAATTAATGAACTAAAGGTACCGGAGTCGAATTGTTTTGTAGGCGACAGGAAATGAAATCGACTCCGGTACCTGGAGTTTGATGCTGGCCCATTAAGCTCCTAAAATAAGTGTGATAGAAACCACGTGATGAGGTGATGCTATGACTTCAGCGGCAACGCCAATGCTTGCAAATCAAAGAAATCAAAGGGGCCAGGCTCGAATTAATTTCCGCCATCACGTTTCGCTAGAGTTCAAGTTCTCCCTGTTCGCCCGTGATGCCTTCCCCTTCTGATGCCTTGCGTGGCCTGCCGCGCGGTTTTCCCTCGCGCCGTTGTCCGGTCATTTGCTGAATGTGCTGGTAGAAGCGTTCGTTGCCGAGTGGCTGACTTTGGTTGAGTGCAAGGCGGATGTCGTCGATAGCATCGCCATCGAGTTGTGGGCGGAACAGGGTGCGATAGTTGCTTTGTCTTTCTTTTTCATCCGCACCTAATGCTAGATAGAGTGGGTGAGGTGTGAGTAGATCGCTGGCAAGACCAAGAGCATTGCTGCGATAGCTGCTCCACCGATAGTTTGCCGGATCATCAACCATGTTGGCG
>JBNLBY010000119.1:0-5964 GCA_050303535.1 Sideroxydans sp.
GCGTTTCAATATGCGGTGTTGCGCTGCCCGTATCGGTCAGCACCCCGAGCTTGCGCATACCATCACTGAATACGTATTGAACCGGTTCTGCCGCATCGTGCGGCACCGGATATGCCTGCACTTGTATTTCGCCAATGGAGAATGCCTGGTGCGGATTGATCTCTGTGACAGCAAGTTCTGCGAACGCGTTTTTTTGCGTACGCAAAGTGCCGTGGGTGAGCCAGACAGGGAGGTCGAATTTGCGCGCCAGTCTGGCGACGCCCGAGATGTGGTCACTATGTTCGTGCGTGACCACGATGCCGTCCAGTTGCCCGACTTGCAGATCCAGCCGGGCCAGACGCAATTCCGTTTCGCTCAGGGAGAAGCCGCAGTCGAGCAATAACCTGGTCTGACCAATCTGTACAACAAGGGCATTGCCCTCGCTGCCGCTACCAAGAACTGCGAACCGCATTTCAGTGAAAATCAGAAAGACTTGTTACCGTGATCGTCATTTATCCAGATTACTGTAAACGAGCCTGGTAAGACGCTTGGTCTCTTCATCAGTCTTGCCGTTCTGATCAACGATGGTGACTTTGCTGCGAGCGCCACTCTTTCTGACGACTACACGATAGTCATGTTCTTTTTTGTCTTTGGCCGACGTGGCTGTAACGAAGTAAATACCCTTGTTTCTGTCCTTATCGGTTATGGTCAGTCGCGCATTGTCCAGCGCCAGCCCCACTTTGCGCCAACTGCGGCCAAACGATTCATTCAACAGGATGTAAGTGATGCCTTTGCTTTTCAGCAATCTGGCCATCTGCTTCGGCTCCGGCTTCGGTTTCGGCTGCTGCTTGGCAGCCGGTGCAGTCCAAGGCTGTTCCAGTTCCTGACTGGAATATTCCGAATGGTTGGCAGCCTGTTTTCCATTATCGTCGGGAATCGTGAAGCGTTTTTCCGTCTCGGGTTTCGTCAATGGTGGTGGAACTTCCAGAGGCGGCGCTTTTACCGCACCTGCCTGATAATCTACTTCCCGATCGGTAAGACTGCTGCATCCCGCAAGCAGTGCGATTGCGGCCAATCCGAATATCCTGTTCCAGGTTACTTGCATAACTGCTCCCATCAAATGACTCCAGCCTGACGCATCGCCGCTTCCACCGCGGGTTGCAACCCCACGGAAAGCGGCGTCAGCGGCAGACGCAAATGGTTCTTCATCTTGCCCATGCGCGCCACCGCCCATTTCACCGGGATAGGATTGGCTTCGACAAACAGGTTGCGATGCAGTCCCAGCAGGCGGAAGTTGATCTCTCGCGCTTTTTCGACTTTTCCGCCCAGCGCGGCCGCACACATTTCATGCATCAACTTCGGCGCAACATTTGCCGTCACCGAGATCGTGCCTTGTGCGCCCAGCAGCATCAGCGCCAGCGTAGTGGCATCGTCGCCGCTGTAAACGGCAAAATCCTCCGGCACGCGTTGCAACAGGTCGCTGCCACGTTCGATGCTGCCCGTCGCATCCTTGATGCCCACGATATTCCCGATCTGCGCCAGACGCAGCACGGTGTCGTTGCTCATATCCGCCGCTGTTCGGCCCGGGACGTTGTAAAGAATATGCGGCATCTCCACTGCCTCGGCGATGGCCTTGAAATGCTGATAAAGCCCTTCCTGTGTCGGCTTGTTGTAGTAAGGCACGACGCTCAACGATGCGTCGGCACCGGCCTTTTTGGAGAAAGTCGCTAATTCGATCGCTTCCCGCGTCGAGTTCGCGCCGGTGCCTGCGATAATGGGAATACGGCTGGCAGAATGCTTCACCGCTTCGGCAATAAGCAACTCGTGCTCTTCCACATTTACGGTAGGGGATTCGCCGGTCGTCCCGACCACGACGATGGCATCGGTGCCTTCGGCGATATGAAAATCGATCAACGCGCGAAAGACTGCCAGATCCAGGCTGCCATCCTCTTGCATCGGCGTAACGATCGCTACGATACTGCCCTTGATCATGTTCTCTGCTGCCATAAAAATAAAGGTCGCATTCTACATTATTCGCCCAACCTTACGCGACAAGAGTAGCGCGCCTGTGGAATAATACAGGCAACTCGAACCTGCTTAATCTATGCCCTCTCTTACCCTGGCTCACCTGCAACCTGGCGACACCGCAACCATCGTTTCCATCCACGCCGAAGAAGCGTTGCATCAACGTCTGCAGGCATTGGGGTTTCGCAGCGGGAAACAGATCATATTGATCCGCAAGGCCAGTTTTTCCGGCCCGCTGCAGGTACGCATCGGCACTACCGACATCCTGTTGCGGCGTAACGAGGCCGAAAAAGTAAAGGTGTGCCAGCCATGAAGCGTGTCGCAATATTGGGCATGCCCAACACCGGCAAGTCCACGCTGTTCAACCGCATGACGGGCGGCGCGGCACGCGTAGGCAACTGGCCCGGCATCACGGTGGAATTGCTCAGCGGCAAGATCCTGCTCGGTGAAAACATGGTTGAGATCATCGACCTGCCCGGCATATACGACCTGCACGGCTTCTCCGACGATGAACAGGTGGTTCGCCATTTCCTGCATGACAACGTACCCGATCTGGCACTTATCGTTCTCAACGCTACGCAGATCGAACGCCAGATGAGTCTGCTGCTGCAACTCAAACAACTCAATATGAATATTGTGGTGTTGCTCAACATGGCTGACGAGGCGAAAAAATACGGCATCACCATCGACAGTAAAAAAATGGCTGAAATGCTGAGCATGCCGATTTTTCTCATCAGCGGAAAATATGGCACGGGTTATCAGGAAGCGCAGCAAGCCATCTCCAAAGCGTTGCGCTACCCCACCCCCGGCATGGCGGAACAGTTGCGCAGCCAACTGGAACGGGATGAACATATCGAATCTGAGATGGCGCGCGTACTGAAACACGCCGTGCAGATTCCGGTGCAGTTATCGGAGAATTTCACCGATAAACTCGACCGTGTAATGCTGCATCCGTGGCTGGGATTACCGATTTTCTTCGGCATCATGTATCTGCTGTTTCAGGGCGTCTTCTTCATCGGCCAGCCGCTGCAGGAATGGGTTGCGATTGCACTCGGCTGGCTGCGCACGAGTGCACTTGAACCTGTTTTCTCCGGCCTGCCCGTCTGGGTTTACGGCCTGCTGCTGGACGGCATCTACAATGGCGTAGCCACCGTCGCCGCCTTTGTGCCCATCATCATTCTGTTCTTCCTGTTCATGGCGATGGTGGAAGACAGCGGTTATCTGTCTCGCGCTGCATTCCTGATGGATGCGCTCATGGCGAAGATGGGGCTGGATGGACGTGGTTTTGTCATGCTGCTGATGGGGTTCGGCTGCAACGTGCCCGCGCTGATGGGCACGCGGGTCATGCGCTCGCGCAGCCTGCGTCTGCTCACCATGCTGGTGATCCCGTTTTCGCTGTGTTCGGCGCGTTTGCAGGTGTTCGTGTTCATCACTGCTGCGCTGTTTTCGCCCAAAGCCGCACCGGTCGTATTGTTCAGTCTGTACCTGTTCAGTTTCGCCGCCGCCATTCTCACTGCGCTGCTATTCAAAAAGAACTTCCGCAACAATGAACCCTTTGTACTGGAACTTCCGCCTTACCGTTTCCCCACGGCACGCCAGATGATATTGCGCGGATGGATGGAAGTGCGTCACTTCCTTCGCCGTGCCACACAGTTCATCGTCGCCGGCGTGATACTGGTATGGCTGCTTACGCATTTGCCGCCCTCGGCGACACCCGCAGGCGCCGATACGCTGGCGGGCATGATCGGCGGTTTGCTGCATCCGATCTTTGCCCCCATCGGCATCAATGAACAGCTCACCGTTGCACTGATCTTCGGTTTCGTTGCCAAGGAGATCGTTATCGGCGCACTGGCAGTGATTTACGGCATGACGGGTGACTCGCTGAGCGGAGCTCTTGGACAGAATCTGGATTGGGTGCAGGCTTACAGTTTCATGCTGTTTACACTGTTTTACACGCCTTGCCTTTCCACCATCGCCACCTTGCGCAGCGAATCAAAAGACCTGCGTTATACCCTGCTGACCATCCTGTGGTCGCTGGGCCTGGCGTGGGTTGTGAGTTTTGTTTTCTATCAGGGTGCGCGCGCACTGGGATATTAAGTACGCACAATACGATTCTACGGTTGTTTCCAGGCCTGATCGAGCCTTTGCTGTGCTTTTTCGTATTTCGCCTTTGCTTCTTCCAGATTCTTTTTAGAGACTGCCGCTTTTTGTCTGTCTTCGGCCAAAGTCTTTTGCGCCTGTTCCAGGCGCTTCTCGGATTCGGAAACGCGTTGCAGGCTGGCTTTATATTCCGCTTCGGCTTTTTCCTGTTTCTCGCGTGCGTATTCCACACCTACTTGCAAAGCTGAAACATCCTTGGCCTGCGCCAAGGATGTCACCAAGAGCAATATGAGAACCAGACCAAGTTTCAGCATGACGCCAACCTGGGAGATCAGAACGAGAGCTGTACTCCAAGGTGCGGGTTGTTGATCAGCACTGCGTCGCCAGCCGCCCCTTTCAGGGTGAACCATGTCTTGCGATAGCCTGCATAGAGTTGAATTTGCGGCGAGACAGAAAACTCAACACGCGCACCGTATTGCTGATAGCGGTCGGCATCAGCGAAGGTAATGATCTTGGGGGCAAAATACACTTCACCTGCGAATGCGATACGACGCTCGGCCGGTAATTCGTACCGGACTTGCGCCCCCAATGCCAGCGCCGAAGCCTTGTAGTTTGGTGTCGTCTTGATCGTAGCGAAAACCGCTTTTGCGCCGACACCGATCGTCAGACCAGGCACTTGAAGCTCATCATTCGCTATCAGCAAGCCAACACCGCCGATGACACTGTGCGCATCGTTGTACATCAATTCTGCATAGACCTCTGATTTTCCGGCAAGACCACCGGGAACGCCGTACTTGATCTGGGCAGTCGTATTGCTCAGCCCAATATCCAGTGTGTCTGCTGAAGCAACAGAAGTCACTGATATTAATGAGATTGCAAGGATTTTACGCAACATAGTTTTCACTCCTGACGTTTGCATGATGATTCAAAATTTGGCGGAGGCGGTGAGATTCGAACTCACGAACGACTTGCATCGTTGCCAGTTTTCAAGACTGGTGCATTCAACCGCTCTGCCACACCTCCATGATCCTATAAGGTGCCGACCTACGGCTCTGATTTCACTCGAAAGTTCCCTCGCTCCGCATACTGCCTGCACACAATGCCGCGCATGATACCTGAAATGCCCTCCACACCCAACGGGCACAGTTGCAACTTTTTCACAGCTTCTGTAGTCTCACGTGCATTATTGAAACAAAACCCATTTTCTGGAGGAAAACATGCAATACGAAACCACATCCGTGGCACAAACGCGGGTCATAGAACAGAACAGAGTACTGCGCAACACTTACATGATGCTCGGCCTGACCATGATCCCGACCATCATAGGCGCCTACGTAGGCACTTCGATCAACCTTGCTTTCATGGCACAAAGCCCGATCATGTCTTCATTGCTCATGTTCGGCATCATGATGGGCATGCTTTTCGGGGTCACAGCCCTGCGCAATAGCGTATGGGGTATCGTCGCCCTGCTCGGTTTTACTTTTGTCGCTGGGCTGTTCCTGGGACCCATCCTGCAAGTCGCCCTGCACCTGAGAAACGGCGCGCAATTGATCGGCCTGGCAGCGGGCGGTACCGGCATCATCTTCTTCTCGCTGGCTTCCATCGCCACCGTGACCAAAAAAGACTTTGGCTTCATGGGCAAATTCCTGTTCATCGGGCTGATCATGCTGATCGTTGCCTCACTGGCCAATATCTTTTTCCAGATTCCTGCACTGTCGCTGACCATCTCCGCCATCGCGGTAATGATCTTTTCGGCTTATATCCTGTACGACGTGAGCCGCATCGTACGTGGCGGGGAAACCAACTACGTTATGGCCACGCTGTCGCTCTATCTGGACATCTACAACCTGTTCATCCACC
>JBNLBY010000120.1:0-5722 GCA_050303535.1 Sideroxydans sp.
ATCACTAATCCCCTCTCCCGCAGGCGGGAGAGGGTTAGGGAGAGGGACGTTGAGTAACCAAAAATTTGGTTGTATAACATAGACCATCATCCCCAGCCCTTCCCCCGCTTGCGGGGGAAGGGAGTAAAGCAAACGCCGGGGCAGACACTGGGGCGGCGCTTCCTGTAGAATCCGCACAGTCTAAAACATCTGCACTTCCCATGTCGAACCAAGCTCTGCATTTTCTTACATTTGTCCTTTATGGCGTTCTGGCTATTCTGTTCTGGCGCGCGCAGACGGCGGGCAATGCCGAACAACAGAATCGGGGCGTACTGGGTTTTGTCGTCATCGTGCCGTTGGTGCTGCATGGCTGGCTGTTGTACGACACACTATTTGTAATGGGCTCGCTGAATCTGGGGCTCGTCTATGCGCTGTCGCTGATCCTGTGGTTGACGGTGCTGGTGTACTGGGTGGCGCGCTATTTCTACCCGTTGTCCAGCTTGCAGACGCTGGTATTGCCGCTGGCGGCCATCAGCACGGTGTTGCCGGCCATTTTTCCCGATGCGCATATCCTGAAACAGCCTGCTTCCGTCCTTTTCGAAACGCATGTGCTGATGGCCATGTTTGCCTATAGCCTGTTTACCATAGCCGCTTTGCATGCCGCGCTGATGTCGCTGGTTGAAAAAGGCCTGCACCATGCCAAATTGCCCAAGGTGTTGCAGAACCTGCCGCCGTTGTTGACCATGGAAACCCTGCTGTTCCGCGTGGTCGGCATCGGCTTTGTGCTGCTGACCATTACCGTGGCCTCCGGCATGCTGTTTTCGGAGAAGATATTCGGCCATCCCTTGCGTTTTACCCATATGAACCTGTTCGGGATTGTTTCCTGGGCGGTGTTCGCAGTGTTGCTCTGGGGCCACCATTTTTACGGTTGGCGCGGCAAAAAGGCGGTGCACTGGACGCTGAGCGGTTTCGGCTTCCTGATTCTGGCCTTTCTGGGTACCCAGTTCGTGCTGGAAGTCTTCCTGCACCGCTGATTCAGCCCCTCAAACAATCCTTGCCATAATTCAACGATCTATCGTAGAATTCGCGCCCTTTGGCATTGGTCAAATCACATTATTTATTGGGTATTCATTTATGGTAGTCATTCGTCTTTCTCGTGGCGGTTCGAAAAAACGCCCTTACTACAATGTGGTGGTAGCGGATTCCCGTAACCGTCGTGACGGTCGTTTCATCGAGCGCATTGGTTTCTACAATCCGCTGGCCACCGAAGGCACGGAAGGTTTGCGCATCCAGATGGATCGTGTGACGCACTGGAAGGAAAAGGGCGCACAGTTGAGCGAAACCGTGGGTCGCCTGGTCAAAAAAGCCGGTGCAGCAGCCAAAGCCTGATGAAACAGGCCCCATGATTGTCATGGGGAAAGTAGTTGCGGCGCAGGGCATTCAAGGTTGGGTAAAAGTGCAGCCCTATACTGAATATCAGGATAGTCTGCTCGATTACGGCACCTGGTACGTGGGAAACGAACAAGCCTGGCGTCCGCTGCAAGTGCTGGAGGCGGATGTGCACGGCAAGGTACTGGTGGCCAAGCTGGAAGGCATTGCCGACCGTACCGCAGCAGAGAAATACAAGGGCATGCTGATCGCGGTTCCGCGCTCGGCGTTGCCGGAGCAGGATGGGGACGAATATTACTGGTCGGACTTGATCGGGCTGTCGGTGGAGAATCTGGCGGGCGAGAAGTTCGGTACCGTGGATACCCTGCTGGAGACGGGTGCAAACGACGTGCTGGTGGTCAGGCACGAAGGAGCCGAGATGCTGATCCCGTTCATTGCCGATGTCATCCGGCAAGTGGATATTGAGCATAAAACCATCCGTGTGGACTGGCAGGCGGATTACCTCAAATGATGGGCCGCCATGCGATTTGATGTAATTACACTGTTCCCCGAGATGTTCGAAGCGATCACCCAGTACGGTGTGACGCGGCGGGCGGCAGAGCAGGGCAAGTTTGAGTTGCAGACGTGGAATCCGCGTGATTTTACGACCGACAACTACCGCACCATCGACGACCGTCCCTATGGCGGTGGACCCGGGATGGTGATGCTGGCGGAACCGCTGGAAAAAGCCATCGGCGCAGCGAAAGCAGCGCAGGCGCAAAGCGGAGTAAAGAAGAGTTGCGTGATCCATCTCTCGCCGCAAGGCAGGCAGCTGACCCATGAAGTGGTGATGGAACTGCTGGCGCGGGACGAAGGATTGATATTGCTGGCGAGCCGTTACGAGGGCGTGGATGAGCGCCTGTTGCGTCAGCAAGTGGATGAAGAGCTTTCCATCGGCGACTATGTATTGTCCGGTGGCGAGTTGGCGGCAATGGTGGTGATGGACAGCGTGGTGCGGCAGATCCCCGGCGTATTGGGCGACGACGCATCGGCAGAGCAGGACTCCTTCGTACAGGGACTGCTGGATTGTCCGCACTACACACGGCCCGAGGTTTATAACGGCGAAGGCGTTCCGGAAGTATTGATGTCCGGGCACCACGCCGAGATAGAGAAGTGGCGATTGAAGCAGGCATTAGGCAGGACTGCGGAACGTCGCCCGGATTTGCTGGCGAAACGCCAGTTGACTAAAGAGGAAGCTCGGCTACTGGCAGAGTACCAGCAGGAACAAGCTTCCGTACAAGAAGAGGAAACAAAATGAATCTGATCGCAACCCTGGAACAAGAAGAAATCGCGCGTCTGAACAAGACGATCCCCAATTTCGCACCCGGCGACACCGTCATCGTGAGCGTGAACGTGGTCGAAGGCGACAAGAAACGTGTGCAGGCCTACGAAGGCGTGGTCATCGCCAAGCGCAACAAGGGGCTGAATTCCAGCTTCATCGTGCGCAAGATATCTTCCGGCGAAGGCGTGGAGCGTACCTTCCAGACCTATTCTCCCGGTATCGCCAACATCGAAGTGAAGCGCAAGGGCGACGTGCGCCGTGCCAAGCTGTACTACCTGCGCGACCGCTCCGGCAAGTCTGCGCGTATTAAAGAAAAGCTCACTGCAAAAACAACAGGCGAAGAAAAAGCAGCAAGCAAAGCAAAGACAGCGAGCAAAGCCAAAACAACAAGCAAGGCAAAAGCTGCAGCAGCAAAAAAAGAAGACACAGCAGAAAAAGAGTAACAGCTTACGCAATACAGAAAACGGGAGCCTCAGCTCCCGTCAGACTGCAAACAAGCCCCGTCATATTGGCGGGGCTTGTTTTTTGTTGAATCAAATTGCAGAAGTCAGATGTACGAGTACTAGATATATCAAGTCTGTCAACTTCATAGACCACCAAAAACTGCTACTGGGCGATACTGATCGTCACATCACGCAAATCCGAATGTCCCGCATCATCCGCCTGCGCAGCACGTAATGCCCTAGATTGCCAGGTTTCCATGGCAGGGTGTGTCCGTCTCTGCTCGAAAATGTTATATAGTTTCCGGGCGAATGTTCATTTCGCTAATAAAGCTTGGTTATTCATATCCACATATACGGACAAGCGTATCCGTATGACAACAGTGGGAGGTCATGAACCATGGCATTAGACAAGGATGAAGTTCGGGATTTGTATCGCAAACGCGCGAAGCACTATGACTTCAGCGCGAATCTCTACTATTTGATTGGTTTTCGCGAAACGAAATACCGGAAAATGGCTATTTCGCAGTTGGTGCTTAAGCCGGGAGACACGCTCGTGGAGATCGGGTGCGGTACGGGGCTTAATTTTCGGTATGAACTCCATGATCTCGGCCAGACGGGCAGGCTTATCGGTGTCGATCTCACAGATGCCATGTTGCAACAGGCCGAGACAAGGGTAAAAACCAATCATTGGGGAAATGTCACGCTGGTGCAGAGCGACGCTGCACAGTATTCATTCCCGGACAACGTCAATGGAGTGTTTTCTTCTTTTGCGCTTACGCTAGTGTCTGAGTATGAATCTATCATCGAACGCGCCTGGCACGCTTTGCCCGCTGGCGGGCGGCTTGTTATTCTTGATTTGAAGAGACCGGAAGCATGGCCATTATGGGTGGCAAAAGTGGGGATCGCGATTACCAAACCATTCGGTGTTTCTCTGGATATCAGTGATCGAAAACCGTGGGAGGTAATGAAACGCTATTTCCGGAATGTGACTGTCACGGACCTGTACGGCGGTTTTGTTTACATAGCCACCGGAGTGAAGTAGTTGAATTGCCCGCAATGAGCATGCAGCAGCCACTTACCCTGGCACATAAACCGCATACCCGCGCGGCGGTGCCCATAGGTCTGCGCTGCCGAAACTGTCTGTCCATTTCTCTTCCGGAATCCCGGCATCGTCCTTCCCGCGCCAGGCAAGCGGTTTGAGCCGGGTGTTGTTCCACTGGGTTTTGACGTAGGTGCCGGCCCAGTTCGCGTTGTTGTTCAGCACGAAAACCAGGCCAGGCTGTTGTCCGTTGCCCGTGCGTTGCATGAGGTAGAGGTTGTCATCCACGTAGAGTATTTGCGTTGCGCCGCCGGCATAATACTCGTGTGCCTGCACCAGTGCCTCGATGCCGTTCTGGGTGCCAGGCTGGCCGAGGTTGTAGTTGAAGTAGTCCTGCCAGAAGACACAGGGATAGCCTTCGTGTGTGAGGATGAAGGCATAGGCGAGCAGTTTGTCGTTGACAATGGGCGAGCTGCGGGCGACGTCGTGGTTCTCCACGAAGGTGACGGCCTGGGCGGGGCGATCCCACAGCAGCACGCCGGATTCGGTCAGGTTGCGCAGGCTGTATCCGTAACTGTCGCAGAGATTTTGCAGCCGCCAGCGCAGCGGGAAGTCGAATGCGCCCACGGGGTTGTCCGACCAGATGTTGGTTTCGTCCAGCCATTCACCGATCGTGCGCGCGCTGTCCCAGCATTCGCCGACACCATAGGGTTTCAGGCCGGCCTCATTGCGCAGCATCCACATTTCCATGATGGATCGCACCATCCAGCCGCCATAACCTTTGACCATGTCGAAGCGGTAGCCATCGAAACCAATTTCTTCGAGCAGCCAGCGCGCATGCGAGATCAGCGCGGAATACACATTGGGGTTGCGGTGGCACAGGTCCGGCATATCACCGAAGGTCATATCATCCCAGGATTCGTAACGGCTGGGATGGAAGCAGGTCCAGTCGCGCGGGAACATGCCGCTCTTCGGGGTGTATTTCGTCCAGCGCATCTGGCCGGTTATCGGGTTTTGTTCCTGTACGTCAGCACCGCTGTTATGGTTGAACACCAGGTCGGCATAGACTTGCAGGTTCAATCCATGTGCAGACTGGATCAGCGCCTGCAGATTTGTTTTCGTGCCGAACCAGGTTTGCGTCGCCCCCTTCTGGTCGAATTCTCCCAGGTCGTAGTAGTCGTAGGGATCGTAGCCCATTGAATTCCATGCGGCGGCCTTGCTCGCGGGAGGTAGCCACAGGGATGTGAAACCGGTCTGCGCGATCACGGGCAGCCGGGAGTTGAGGTATTCCCACCATTTTCCCTCGCGCCCTTCGGCGGACGGGCAATCCCAATAGAAAGTTTGCAAGATGACGCCCATGAGTTTTTCCTTGGTCAGGTGCTAGGGATGCAAGCGCAGGCTGCCGAATGTAATGGCGCAATCTACTTCGCCGGATTGGCGTTTACAATATGCATGAATATCTAGATACAGGTATAGATAACTTTACCGAGCCGGTTTCATTTTATTTTTCTGTGCAATAACTTTAGTTTTTATGAGAAATTTATTTGCATT
>JBNLBY010000121.1:0-5658 GCA_050303535.1 Sideroxydans sp.
AAAAATTCAGGTTTCCGGCCTGCCCATCCCCCCAAAAAAAAGGACATCTACGTGATGTCCTTTTTTAAAACCGGGCCGATAGAATTATTCGATTTTGGCTTTGCTGCGCAGTTCGGCGATATATTTCTTGAGGGCTTGCTGATGCAGACTGTTTTCGATGGTTGGCTTCATGTCTTCCAGTGATGGCACTTTCAGGGCACGCGAGTTTTCCAGCTTGATGATGTGCCAGCCGAACTGGGTTTGTACCGGAGCACTGATTTTGCCCTTTTTCAGTTTGGGGATGGCTTCGGCGAAAGGTTGTACGAATTTGGCCGGGACGGTCCAGCCGAGGCTGCCGCCATTCTCCTTGGCGCTTGGATCAATGCTGCTTTTTTTCGCAAGTTTGGAGAAATTGCTGCCTTTCTTCAATCTGGCCGCAATTTTTTTTGCTTCAGCTTCTGTTGCCACTAGGATATGCGATAGTTTGTATTCCGTTTTGCCGATGCGATTTTTAAAGAGCTCATATTCCTGTTTCAATTGTTCGTCAGTGACAGGGTGCTTTTTTATGTAATCCTGTACAAGCGCATCAGCCAGCACATTTTGACGTGTAATTTTCAGGCGCTCCTCGACTTCTGGTTCATCGTCGAGATCTTCCTTAAGGGCGGCTTGCGAGAGAACTTCTAGATTGATGAGTTCGTCGAGAATTGCCTTGCGCAATTCCGGGCTGTCCGGCTGGCCTTGCTGAGCGGCGACTTTGACGCGCAAATCAACGCGGGATTTTGGAATGGCTTCGCCGTTTACCAGTGCTTCGGGTTTGTCACCGAAGGCCTGTACGGAAGCGGTAAAGCCCAGCAATGCCGACAAAAGCACGAATTTGGAAAATTTCAGCATATTTCTTTCCTCTGATGGTTGATTGGGTGGTTCAAAAAATATCCGAGGCGCAATATAGCACGGCTCAGGCCGGAAATACTTTGCGGAATGGACGAACGGCAACTTGCGCATAAACCCCCGCAGCTACATAGGGATCGGCTGCTGCCCAGGCCTCGGCTGCTTCGAGCGAAGGAAACTCTGCCACGATGAGGCTGCCGGTGAACCCGGCCATGCCGGGATCAAATGCATCTACGACCGGGAAAGGGCCGGCCAGCAACAGTCGGCCTTCATCCTGCAGGGCATTCAGGCGCGCCAGATGTGCAGGGCGTGCGGCGGCGCGTTTTTCCAGGCTGTTGTGAATGTCTTGTCCGAAAATTGCATATAACATTCAATGTTCCTTTATAAATTGATTGTTTCCGAAGGGAGTGGCAAGGAGGATGTATGCATCATTGCTCTTCTTTTTTGTCCTCTTCTTCAATATATCTGGACAGCCACAGGCTTTGCAACAGCACGAATACAAACATCATGCCGGTGGCGCCGAACAGTTTGAAATTAACCCAGGTGTCGGTGCTGAAAGTAAATGCAACATACACATTGACCATGCCGAGCACGGCAAAAAAAGCACTCCATGCGAGATTGAGCTGGTTCCATACCGGATCAGGCAAGGTGATCTTTTCCTGTAGCAGGGCGCGGATCAGGTTTTTCCTGAACAGGAGAGGCGCTAGCAACAGCGTTGCAGAGAAGAACCAGTACAACACAGTTGGTTTCCACTTGATGAAGGTTTCGTCGTGCAACAGCAGCGTCGCACCGCCAAACACGGAGATGATGCCCAGGCTCACCCACAACATGGTGTCGACCTTGCCATGGCGAAATCTTACCCATCCGACCTGCACGAAGGTGGCACCGATGGCTACTGCAGTGGCGGTAAAGACCCCGGCGAATTTGAAAGTGATAAAAAAAAGAATGACGGGGAACAGGTCGAACAGCAGTTTCATTTGCGATCCAGTGCGAGTGAAGCAGAGTTGATGCAATAACGCATTCCGGTGGGTTCGGGGCCATCCTCGAATACATGGCCGAGATGTGCGTCGCAGGCGGCGCAGACGACTTCGATCCGCCCCATGTTGAGCGGGTCTTCATCGCAGTATTCGACTACATATTCATCGATCGGCTGCCAGAAGCTGGGCCAGCCGGTACCGGATTCGTATTTGGCTTCCGAATCGAACAACGGCGCGCCACAGCAGACGCAGCGGTAGATGCCGATGTCGTGGCAATCCCAGTATTCACCCGTGAAGGCGGGCTCGGTGCCGCCTTTGCGGCAGATATCGTATTGCTCGGGCGTCAGTTCTTCGCGCCATTCGTCGTCGGATTTCTCGGTATTACTCATTTGAACCTTTATTTTACCCGTCATTCCCGCGCAGGCGGGAATCCAGATAATTATTAAAAATCCCGCGAAGCGGGACAATGTCAAAATTTAGTCCGCTTCGTGGGACTCGTGTTTTGACTGGATTCCCGCCTGCGCGGGAATGACAAAATCAAAATGATGTTTCCATGCTATTCCGCCATGGCGGCTTTTACGCTGGCGCGTGTGCCGAGCCGTTTGAACCACGCGGCCAGGTTCGGGTGCGCGCCACGCCAGTCCAGTTCCGGCAGGCGCAGATCGAGATAAGCCAACGCAGCCACCAGTGCCAGGTCGGCCAGTGTGATGCTGTCGCCGATACACCATTCGCGCTGACCCAGTTGCCCGGCGATATGTTCCAGCGTACGGGTAATGGCGCTGTTGTGCAGGTCGATGTTGGCCTGCTCCTGCTTTTCGTCTGGACGGATGCGCTCCATACGCACAACAACGGCGGAATCCATGATGCCGTCCGCCAGTGCTTCACCGCGCCGGACCTGCATTCTTGCCAGCGCATCGTTGCGCGGGATCAGGATGGGCGTGTCGTTCAGTGTGTCGGCATATTCGGCAATGACGGGTGAATCGAAAATGCAGGTGCCATCGTCAAGGATGAGCGCAGGGATGCGGCCCAGCGGATTGAACTGTGACACATTGTTATCCGGTTCATGCGGTGAGTTGATCACGAAAGTGTGTGGGATGTTTTTTTCCAGCAGCACCAGGCGCACTTTTCGTACGTAAGGGCTGGTGGTTGAGCCGATGAGCTTCACAGTACATCCCCTGCATGATCCGCCAGACGCGAGCGTTCGCCGCGCATCAGTGTGACATGGCCGCTGTGTGCCCAGCCCTTGAAACGATCAACAACATAGGTCAAACCGGAACTGCCTTCCGTAAGGTAGGGCGTGTCGATCTGCGCGATGTTGCCCATGCATACCACCTTGGTCCCAGGGCCGGCGCGGGTAATCAGCGTCTTCATCTGTTTGGGCGTCAGGTTTTGCGCCTCATCGATGATCAGGTACTTGTTGAGGAAAGTACGGCCGCGCATGAAATTGAGCGACTTGATCTTGATGCGCGAACGAATCAGGTCGCGTGTTGCGGCACGTCCCCATTCGCCGCCTTCTTCGTCGGAAGTATTCAGCACGTCGAGATTGTCGTCCAGCGCGCCCATCCAAGGTGACATTTTCTCTTCCTCGGTGCCGGGCAGGAAGCCGATATCCTCGCCAACCGGCACGGTGACGCGAGTCATGATGATCTCGGTATAAAGCTTGGTTTCCAGTGTTTGCATCAATCCGGCCGCCAGCGTGAGCAGCGTCTTGCCGGTACCGGCCTGGCCCATCAAGGTGACAAAGTCGATCTCCGGGTTCATCAGCAGGTTGAGCACAAAGTTCTGCTCGCGGTTGCGCGCAGTGATGCCCCAGATACCGTTCTTGCTGTGCGTATAGTCGGTGAGCGTGCGCAGTGTGGCAGAGCTGTCATCTTGCGCGGTGACGACCGCATAGAACGGATTATCGGGATCATCCTGAAAAACGAACTCGTTCACCAGCAGATCGCGGCAATCCGGTCCCTTGATGTTGTAGAAGGTGTGTCCTGCCTGGGTGCCAGACACCATATCCTTGCCGTTCTTGTCCCAGAAATCCGCTTGCAGTTCGCGCACCCCGGTATAGAGCAGGTCGGTGTCTTCCAGTACCTTGTCGTTATAGTAGTCCTGCGCCGCCAGGCCTAGGGCACGCGCCTTGATGCGCATATTGATGTCTTTGCTGACCAGTGCGATCTGACGGTTGCTGTGCTGAGTGTGCAGATGGCTGACGACACCGAGAATGGCGTTATCGGCTTTACCATTGGCCAGTGTTGCCGGTATCGGGTCGTTGATGAGTCGGGTCTGCAGGTATAAGCGGCCGGTTGCGTTCTTGTTGCCCAAGGCGTTCAGCGGTACGCCTTCATCGATATTTTCCTCACTTGTACTGACGAGGTTATCCAGAAAACGGCTGGCCTGGCGTGCATTGCGCGCGACTTCTGTCATGCCTTTCTTGTTGTTATCCAGTTCTTCCAGTACGAACATCGGCAGATAGACATCGTGTTCCTCGAAGCGAAACAGACAGGTTGGGTCGTGCATCAGCACGTTGGTATCCAATACGAAGAGTTTTGAGCCTGTGTTTGCTGCTTTGCTTACGTTCATGTTGTCCTTTAGAGAGATTGCACAAATTCGAGTACTTCCTGGGCGTGTCCGTCCGCTTTGAGGCCGCGCCATTCCCTGCGGATGATACCTTTATTATCGAGCACAAAAGTGCTGCGCTCGATGCCGCGTACCTGTTTGCCATACATCATTTTTTGCCTGATCACGCCAAACAGATTGCATACTGTCTCTTCAGCATCGGAAAGCAGCGCAAACGGCAGGGTGAATCTGCTTTTGAAGTTTTCATGCGACTTGATGCTGTCGCGTGAAATACCGACGATATCGCAATCCGCTTTTTTGAATTTGGCATATAAATCGCGGAACTGCTGCGCCTCGGTGGTACAACCCGGCGTGCTGTCCTTGGGATAGAAATAGATCACCAGCGATTTACTGCAGATGGGGTAGAGAGTGAAATCGACACCGCCAGTGGCGGGCAGGGTGAAATCGGCAACGGGTGTTTTCAAATCGGTATTAACAACTTCAGCAGATTTAGGCATTCATGGCTCCGGTGAATGGCTGCCATTGTTGTCAAAATCGGGCGCTAAGGCAAGCGGCTTTGATGAACCGGGGTTGGGAACACTGAATATTTCTACCGGCAGGGATAACCGGAGAGATCGACGAAGCATTGGCATTCCGATCAGGTAATTACTCTGCAAATGCCCAAAGACCGAGGTTATAGTAGCTGTGCAGCAGCACTGGAACCAGTATCCCGCCAAATCGTTCGCGGAAGTAACCCAGTACCAGCGAAACCACAAAATAACCCGGTAGCAGGAGTGGTGGGTGCTGCCACAGATGGGCTGCGGCAAAGACAACACTGCTAAACTGGTTAGCCTTACTGAAACCAAACAAGGGTTGTCTGAACCAGATATGGCGGAGCAGCCCTCCCTGCAGGAAGCCGCGGAACATGATTTCCTCCGCGACAGGGATTAGAAGGAAAAGTGCAATTGCCCCGATCCTTCCGTTGTTGTGCCCGGCTGCATCCCATGGCGGAACAAAAGGCAAGATCAGTAGCGGCGCGACGAAGGCCGCAATCAATTTAAAATCTGGTTTAACCAAAGAGGACACCCAATCGCCGCCGCAACCCATAAACCAGCACGGCCAGCATAGCCAGGATTAGGGACAGATCCGGACAGCCCCCCGCAGGCATCACCGAGCAACCGCCACCCCCGCCACCTCCACCTCCACCTCCACCTCCACCTCCACCTCCACCTCCACCTCCACCTCCACCTCCACCTCCACCTCCACC
>JBNLBY010000122.1:0-5642 GCA_050303535.1 Sideroxydans sp.
TTCCGCCAATCCCACGATTTTAAGATTCTCGCGCAACTGATCCTTGGGAAAATCCTTTACGCCGTTGATTTCGACGCTGGCTACGGTCGGCCGTTCCTTCACAATAACAATCAGCACGCCTTTATTAACGTTCAGTTTTACATCCTTGAAAAAACCGGTCGCATAAAGTGCATGCATTGCTGCTTTTGCGCGTGCGTCATTCAGCGTGTCTCCGACCTTTACCGGCAGGTAGCTGAACACGGTGCCGGGCTCGGTACGTTGCACTCCTTCGACGCGAATGTCCTTGATAACGAAAGGCTGCATTGACCAGGCAGAAGTGGCACTCAGTAGCGGGAGCAAACCCACCCATTTTTTTAGTTTCATTGTTGTGTTCAACCCAAAATCTGACGGCTGATGTCGTTATATAACGCAAAAGCCATTATGGTAACCAAGAGCGCGATACCTACTTTCTGTCCCGCCTCCCACAGACCTTCCGAGACCGGACTGCCTTTGACCAACTCCACCGAATAATACAGCAAATGCCCTCCATCCAATAAAGGGATGGGAAGCAAATTCAACACGCCGAGGCTGATGCTGATGAGCGCAAGAAATGCGACATATGCACTCAAACCGATATGGGCCGACTGCCCTGCATAGTCAGCGATGGTGATCGGGCCTGACAGGTTTTTCAGCGAGATTTCTCCTACCACCATCTTGCCCATCATCTTCAGACTTATCCAGCTGGTTTCCCAGGTCTTGCGCAACGCTTCCTGCAACGCTGCAACAGGCGGATATTTCACCTCGGTCAGCATCGCTTCAAAAGCAGCCTTGTCGATATAGGGGGAAGCGCCGATACGGCCTATCGTTTTGCCTCCCTCGTCAATGACATCGGGCGTCAGCGTAAGTTTCAATTTTGCACTGGCGCGTTCGATTTCGAAATTCAGCACCGTGCCGGGATGATCGCGCACCACATTCACCAGATCCTCCCACAGCACAATATCCTGCCCGTTCACGCGTAACACCCGGTCGTTTGCCTGCATTCCGGCCTGTTTTGCCACACCGCCATCAAGCAGCTTGCCGATGACCGGATAAACCGGTGGCTGAAACGTTTGCAGACCGAGCTTTTGCAGAAAATCGCCGTCCAGATCGGCTGGCGTCAAACTGTCCACTTCCAGCGTGGTGAATCGATGTTCCCCGTCAGGCGTACTGAATTCCAGTTTGGCGGCTTTTCCTTGCAGCACGAGATCAAGCAATGCCCAGCGTATCTCATGCCAATTCGGCACTGCCCGCCCGTTGATGCTGATGATGGTTTGCCTGCTTTGCAGTCCTGCCGCAGCTGCAGGCGTATTTGCCTCAATATCGCCCAGTACGGGTTTGACACCAGGCACACCGTGAATAAACAGGAAAAAATACAGCACAACAGCCAGCAACAGGTTCGCGATCGGCCCCGTTACTACAATGGCCATGCGCTGCAATACCGGCTTGCGGTTGAAGGCGCGTGGCAGTTCGCGCGCTTCCACTTCTCCCTCGTGTTCATCCAGCATCTTGACGTAACCACCGAGCGGGACCGCCGAGATTACCCATTCCGTCTCTCCGTTGCCAAAGCGTCTTGAATAGAGCACTTTGCCGAAGCCGATGGAAAAACGCAGAACCTTGACATCGAACAGGCGCGCAACCAGATAGTGCCCCAGCTCATGGAAAACCACCAGCAGGGCAATCGCGAAGACAAATGCAAGTAATGTGGTCATTGTAAAATCCATTCCTGGGCGGCTACCCGTGCAGCAGCATCCGCGTTAAGCACATCCTGCAGCACATGTACTTCTGCACGCGCGACCTTGACCAACACACTCTCAATCAAACGCGGAATATCGAGAAAAGCGATGCGCCGGTCAAGAAAGGCATCCACCGCCACTTCATTCGCAGCATTGAGCAAGGCCGGCGTCGTACCGCCGGTACGCAAAGCCTGGTATGCCAGAGACAGGCAGGGGAAACGTGAAAAATCCGGGGCGCTGAAATCGAGCGTCGCCACCTGAAACAGATCGAGCGGCTCAACACCCGCTGTTATGCGTTCCGGATAAGCCAGCGCATAGGCAATGGGCGTACGCATGTCGGGATTGCCGAGTTGTGCCAGTACAGAGCCGTCCACATATTGCACCATGGAATGAATCACGCTTTGGGGATGTACCACGACCTGGATGTCATCCGCAGCGGCATTGAACAGCCAGTGCGCCTCGATCACTTCCAGACCTTTGTTCATCATGCTGGCTGAGTCGACGGAAATCTTGCGTCCCATACTCCAGTTCGGATGTTCACAAGCCTGTTCCGGCGTGACTTGCTGCAGCTGTTCCAGCGGCGTGTTGTGAAACGGACCGCCGGATGCAGTAAGCAGGATTTTGCTTATACCGCTCTTGTGCATATCGCCTGCATAGCCGCAGGGCAGCGCCTGAAAAATCGCGTTGTGTTCGCTATCGATGGGCAACAATACCGAACCGCTACGCTGTACGGCTTCCATGAACAGATGTCCGGCCAGTACCAGTGTCTCTTTGTTCGCCAGTAATATCTTCTTGCCCGCATGTGCCGCTGCCATGGTGGGTGGCATGCCTGCCGCGCCTACGATGG
The DNA here is from genome assembly GCA_050303535.1 of Sideroxydans sp. Classification (GTDB taxonomy): domain Bacteria; phylum Pseudomonadota; class Gammaproteobacteria; order Burkholderiales; family Gallionellaceae; genus Sideroxyarcus. The sequence goes on from JBNLBY010000122.1 coordinate 2,599, forward strand.
CTGCCATCACCGCATCCACCTCGGGCAATGTCGCAACACGCTCCAGTTCTGCAGCTCCGCACAGTACTTCAACATCCAGCCCTGCTGCGGCAACGCGTTCGCTCAGGCGTTCGGCAGCAGTTTCATCCTGTAACACCGCATAGCGCGGCTGAAAAAGCCGGCACTGTTCGAACAGCAGTTCATCCTGCCGGTGAGCGGTAAGCGCAATTATTTTGTATTTTCCGGGATGACGCGCAACCACATCCAGCGTATTTTTACCGATACTGCCAGTGGATCCGAGGACGGTGAGACGGGTAAGTTTGCTCATCCCAGCCTTTGTAAAATGAGCGCGATGCCTGCAAAAGGCAAGGTGGAAGTCAGTGCGTCGATACGATCCAGCAAACCGCCGTGCCCGGGCAACAACGCGCCGCTGTCTTTGACGCCAGCCTGGCGTTTGATGGCGGATTCGAACAGGTCACCCAGCGCAGCCAGCGCGACCCACCACCATCCGGCAACGATAATGGCGGGAAGCAGCGAATACTGTTTGCCAAATCCGCTGGCAAAAAGCACGGCCACAATATAAATGCTCGCGCCGATCATCGCACCGATCAGTCCTTCCCAGGTCTTGCCCGGACTGATGGTGGGTGCAAGTTTGTTCTTGCCAAAACGCTTGCCTGCGAAATACGCCGAAATGTCCGCCGCCATCACCACTGTCATCACAAATAGCAGCATCCACGGACTGACTGCACGCACATCCAGCATCGCTAATCCGGTTGGTACCAGCACGAGCCAGCCGACCGCGCCCATCAGCCAGACGTTTTGCACACGCCAGCTTGCAATCAGCCATACCGGAACGACAAAAACCCAGAATAAAACCGCCAGTGCATACCACGCAAGATGCAACAAGGCCTGTTGCTGCAAGGCAACGCTGTTATCGAACCACATCATGCCGATCATCATCGCCAGCGTCAGCAACCAGTAAATAGTGGCATTTTGCCCGCTCATACCGGACAAACGTGCCCACTCCGTTGCTCCCTGCCATACCACAAGCAGTACCAGCGCCTGCCAACCCAGTACCGGCAAACCGAACAATGCAGCAAGGAACAATGCAAACAGAATGCTGGCAGTTATGATGCGTTGCTTAAGCACTTTGCTGGTCCTCTAGCGGTTGCGCACTGTGCAGCTGCTCACTGGTTCTACCGAAGCGGCGTTCGCGTTTCTGATAGGACTGGATCGCTTCTTCCAATGCTGCCAGGTCGAAAGCCGGCCATAAAGTATCGGTGAAGTAAAGTTCGGTGTAAGCCAGTTGCCACAGCAAAAAATTACTGATGCGCTTTTCGCCGCCGGTGCGGATGAACAGATCCGGCTCCGGCGCGTAAGACATGGATAGGTAAGGCGTAAGTTCCTCTTCGGTAAATGCGCTGGCGCGCTCTGGATGTGCCTGGCTCAATGCATGCATGGCCTGCATGATGTCCCAGCGACCGCCGTAATTGGCGGCGATGGTCAGCGTCAGGCTGTTGTTGCCGGAGGTAAGTTTTTCCGCCTCTTCAATACGGCTTACCAACTGGGCATCGAAGCGGCTGCGATCACCAATGACTTTGAGGCGAATATCATTCTTGTGCAGTTTTTCGACTTCGCGTTCCAGCATTTTCATGAACAACTGCATCAGGAACGATACTTCATCGGCGGGACGACGCCAGTTCTCGCTGCTAAAGGCGAACAGCGTCAGATATTCCACACTCTTCTGGCGGCACGCCTTGACCACTTCACGCACTGTCTCAACCCCGCGCTGATGTCCCATGACTCGCGGCATGAGCCGCTGCTTCGCCCAGCGTCCGTTACCATCCATGATGATGGCAATGTGACGCGGAACCGAAGCTGCGTCAGGAATGATGCGAGTGGAACTTTGGAATATGGCCATTTTCAGGATACAGGTTTCAGGATACGGGATTCAGGACTGCAAACTCGGGTTTCAAGCCTGTTGTATCCTGCATCCCGAGTCCTATACTCAGACTGCCATCAGGTCAGCTTCTTTCGACTGCAGCGCTTTATCGATCTCAGCGACAAAACGATCCGTCAGTTTCTGCACGTCGTCCTGCGCGCGGCGTTCTTCGTCCTCGCCCACTGCCTTGTCTTTAAGCAGTTTCTTCAGTTGTTCGTTGGCATCGCGACGGATATTGCGCACTGCGATCTTGGCATCCTCGCCTTCGTTCCTGACCACCTTGATCAGGTCGCGACGGCGCTCTTCGGTCAGCATCGGCATTGGCACACGGACCATATCGCCGTTGGTTGACGGATTCAACCCCAGATCCGAATCGCGAATCGCTTTCTCCACCGGAGCGGTCATGGTTTTTTCATAGGGCTGAACGCCGATGGTACGTGCATCCAGCAATGTGACGTTTGCCACCTGATTGATTGCAGTAGGGCTGCCGTAATAGTCCACCATCACATGATCCAGTATGCCGGTGTGCGCCCGTCCGGTTCGTATTTTGCTCAAATCCGCTCTCAGCGCTTCCAGCGATTTGGTCATTTTTTTTTCAACATTATTTTTGATGTCAGCAATCATCATCGTCCTCCGATTCAATCACAGTGTACGAGCGTTCCTTCATCTTGTCCCATCACTACTTGTTTTAATGCGCCTTCCTTGAAGATACTGAACACGATAATAGGCAGCTTCTGATCGCGACACAACGTCAACGCCGTCGCATCCATTACTTTCAGATTATTCCTGATCGCTTCGTCAAAACTCACCTTCTGGTAGCGCTTTGCCCTGGGATCTGTTTTGGGATCAGCAGTATAGACGCCATCCACTTTGGTGGCCTTGATCACGACATCGGCTGACATCTCCACGCCGCGCAAGGCGGCTGCCGTATCGGTGGTAAAGAACGGACTGCCGATACCTGCCGCAAAGACCACCACCTTGCCGTCTTCCAGATAATCCACGAAATTGTTGACCTGAGTAGTGGCCGTGAAGCTAACAGTGCCGAACTTCTTGAAACGAGCATCTATCTCGGGTTTTTTCTTCTTCTTGTCCGCCATGATTGGCTCCTTCACTTTTGGTTGGG
>JBNLBY010000123.1:0-5316 GCA_050303535.1 Sideroxydans sp.
CTACTGGCAAGACCGGTGACGCTGCCGCCAACAGTGAGGGGAGAAGGAGGTGGCGCGGGGGGCTTCGGTTTTGATTCCTCGCCACAGCCGGACAATCCGACAATCGTGGCTGCTATCAATACCGCACTCACTGTCAGTGTGAACTTTGCCATCATTTACTCCTAACTTATTTATTTTATTGAGTTTTTATTAAAGTCTGTTATTCGGGTGGCTATTCATACCCAGAAATAACGCGGTCATTCCATGTCTGGTGTGATTGTACACAATTAACCCGACAGGCTAAATGGACAACTCTAAAGCTCCTGAAACGAAAAAAGGCTTTTGCAGCGTGGAAACATCCGGTTTGAATCCACCTTTAAACCGGAAATTGTACAATTATGCAGGTGGCCCGGCGCCAGGTGGTAGGCATGGCAGTGTTTTTATGGTTTGGTCTGAATAAGGGGTCGACATCGGCTGATGTTGCCATTGTCCGGATGGATGGACGTTTTTGAGGTGGTCAGGTTGAAAAGCACAGTTTTTGTTTTGAATCGCGGGAATTGGCTATCCAGGGGAATTCTTTTGCTGGGAATGCTGTTTCTTTCGGGTTGTTCCGGCTTATTCGAAAAGCCACCCAAAGATCTATGGACGATATACAAGCGTGAATACCGGCAATGTCTGGCGGATCTGGAAAAAGCGCCAGAGCTTGGCGTGATCGCCGACAAGGTAACGCTGATTACTGTCTACGATCGTGATGAGTATTTTGATTTGTTGAGCATTAAAGATAAACCCACCATGAAAGAGCGGGTTGCCATCAGAAAATGGGCTTCGAAGCTTGAGCATTGCTACAAGATAAAATCCAAAGCCTATGCCTACGAACCTCGTGATGTTGCTCTGTTATCTGTCGCCCTGGATAGCGACCAGCTCTTGCTGATACTGGAATTCCAGAAGGGCAAAATCAGTTATGGCCAGTTTGCAGCAAAACGCCTCGAACTGGATACAGCTTACAGGGAGAAAATATTGGCGGCAGTTGCTGCGGGTTATAAAAAACCCGATTACCCGCAACAGCCCAAAAATACTCAATTGCCAAAGAAACCGTTAACAACGTTTTGATGAGAACAAGTTTTGCACCCGCTGAGGTCTGGGTGATGCGGCTCAATTCACTTTTAACATCATCCGTTCCACCTGCACGCTGGTATCGCCATTACTTAGCCACACTTGTCCATCCTGAATGGTGCATTGCAGATCCATTTTGCGTTGCGCGAGTCTGGCAAGTTCCCTGGTGTTTTCTGGCGGCAGGTTGATGATGGTGAGATTTTTCTGCCGTTCAAACTGTTCGCTGTTTTGTGCAAACCACATGTCAGCCACACGTCCGCCGTAGCAGTACACCAGTACATGACTGGCACGCCCGCACGCTTTGCGGATCAGCTTTTCATCGGGGATGCCGACGTCTATCCATAAATCAATCGATCCGGTCAGATCCTTGCGCCACAAATCCGCTTCTTCATCGTTCGTCATACCCTGGCCGAATTCCAGATGTTCGTGTGCGTTCAGGGCAAATGCCAGCAAGCGCACCATCATGCGCTCGTCCGTTTCCGATGGATGCCGTGCAAGCGTCAGGGCATGATCCCGATAATAGTGACGTTCCATATCCGCGATTTGCAGATTGGCTTTGAAGATGGTTGCCTTGATAGCCATGAATATTCCGATTCCTGTTTTGTATGGTCAGATAAGGTATCTGTGTGACATGATTCACCTTTGTCGATTGTTTCAGGATTCCGCCAGCAATGCGCGTTGAGCGTCATCCAGATAGCACCACGCGCCTTCCGGCAAGTCCAGCGCATCCAGTTTCAACCCTCCGATCCGGGTGCGGCGCAGTGCGACGCAGTGATTGCCGGCAGCGGCCAGCATACGTTTTACCTGATGGTATTTCCCCTGCTCCAGCACGATCTCCAGTTGGTGTGTATCCAGTATCTTGCAGATGACTGCGGCCAGCGGTGCGGGTTCATCATTCAATTTGACGCCTTTTAACAGGAGCGAAACGAGTTCTGGCGTTACAGGATCGTGCGTGGTGGCTACATAGACTTTCTGGATATGACGCCTGGGCGATGACTGTGCGTGGATGAACGAACCGTCATCCGACATCAGCAACAACCCTGTGGTGTCGTGGTCGAGACGGCCGACCGGCTGCACGTCGCGCAGCGCGAATTGCTCCGGCAACAGGGAAAGCACACCCGGATGATGGCTGGGTTTGCGCGAACATTCGAAGTCGGCGGGCTTGTTCAGTGCGATGTATACATGTACGCGATATTGCCACGGCTCGCCGAACACGCTGAATTCGAGGCCGTCTGTCTCGAATGTGCTGCGCATGTCGCGGACCGTTTCGCCGCCGATAATCACTTCGCCATCCTCTACAAGTTTGCGGCACCATTTGCGCGTGCCGAAGCCCTGCGATTGCAGGATGCGGTCGAGAGGGAGCTTGCTCACGCGATGCTGCAGGCTTCGGAAAACGCCAGGCGCGGATTGCGCGGATAGATGCCTTTCGGGTCGCCATAGCCAAGATTGCAGAGGAAGTTGGATTTTACATTCGTCCCCGCAAAAAACAGTTGATCGACTACCGCATTGTCGAAACCGGACATCGGGCCGCAATCGAGACCCAGCGCACGTGCAGCAAGAATGAGGTAGGCGCCTTGCAATGTGCCGTTGCGGAAAGCGGAGATATCGGCAAGGGCGGTGTTACCGGCGAACATGTCGCGCGCATCGGGATTATTCGGAAACAGTTTGGGCAACTGGTCATAGAAGTGTGTGTCATAGCCGATGATGGCAGTGACCGGAGCAGCCATGCTCTTGGCGCGGTTGCCTTCCATCAATGCCGGGTTGAGTTTTTCCTTTGCGGCCTGGGATTTGACGAACACGATGCGTGTGGGGCAACAGTTCATGGAAGTCGGTGCCATACGCAAGGTTTCATAGAGACGCTGCAACAATTCATCTGCAACGGGTTTGTCCTGCCATGCATTGTTGGTATGGGCCTGGAAAAACAACTGGTCAAAAGCTGCCTGGGGTAGTGGTGTGCCTGACATGATGAACTCCTGTGTAGGGTGAAAATTAGAGTCTTAACAAAAGCTGTCAGACATTATTTTGGCACGACATCCGGCAGGTTGGCATGCTGGTCGTGCATGACAATACGCAAGACAAACCAGATTGCCAGCAGGTTTGCAGCGACCGCGATATAGCCAACCGTCTGATAGTGGACGATGTTGCCTGCGCTGTCCTGCGTGATGATATAGCCGCCCAGCGTCGTTGCGAGTCCCATGGCGAGAGATTGCGTGGTGGAGTTGAGCGACATGAAGGTGCCGCGCAACTTGGGTTGTGCCGCCGAAGTGATGACTGCCATTGCCGGAATGAAGCGTCCCGATACCAGTACAAAAAAGGCAGTGGTGCAGATCAGCCATAGCCAAAGCGGTGCAGCGCCAATATGGGTGATGATGATGATGGGGATCATGGCGGCAAAGGCAATCATCCGATAGACCTCGACCTTACCGTGTACATCAGCCCAATGTCCGATCAGGCGGGCAGTGACCAGTGTTGCTGCACCGCCAGCAAAATAGATCAGCGGGATATCCTGCTGCAGGATGCCGACGTTATACACGGCATACACGGTGATGTAGGGGATCACGGTAAAGCCGGAAAAGATGATCAACGAGCCGAACAGCAGAGCGCGCAGATGGTTGGGGTCGCGCAGTACATCGAACAGGGCGGCGAACGGATGCGCGCGCTTTTCAGAACTCAGGTGGTGGCGAAGTTCCGGCAAATTGCGCACGCCGATAAAAATGAACAGCAAGGTGAGTACGGCAATGAAAATGAACGGTGCACGCCATTGCAGGTGATTGGCCAGCCACAGGGAAAACGGTACCCCGGCGACGGTGGAGAACGAGAACGCGGTTGATATGGTGCCGCTGGCCCGGGCACGGCGGGCAAAGGGAATGACGTCACCCACCATGGTCTGTACCAGTGCGCCGAGTACACCGCCGAAAGCACCGGCCAGGCCGCGCGCAATGAGCAGCGTGAAGTAGCCGGGCGCCAGGCCACAGGCCAGCGTCGCCAGGCCGAACAGGGTGAACACGACGATCAGCAGGCTTTTGCGTTCGAAACGATCGACAAACGTGGCAGCCAGCAGACCGCAGAACGCGGCGCTGAAACTGTAGGAAGCGACCAGCAGGCCGAACTCATGGGTACCGATACCGAATTCCGCCATCAGGATTGGGCCGAGCGGCATCATGATCATGAAATCGAGAATGTGGCTGAACTGGATTCCGGCGAGGGTGAGCAGGAAATACTTTTCGCGTTGCGGAGTGAGAGGTGTTTGCATTGCCGATATTTTATCAGGCGAAAAGCCACCATCCACGAAAAACACGAACAGCACGAAAACAGGATAATCAGGTTGCTCTGTCATTAATTCATCCACATCAGATTTTGATCTTTTTCGTGTCTTTTGTGCATTTCGTGGACAAACTGATGGAGAGGAAGTCCGGTACTGGGTGATAATTGAACCATTCTTTTGTGGAGCATGGCATGTGCGGCATTTGTGGCGAGTTGCGTTTCGATCAATCCATACCCGATATGGATGTGCTGAAACACATGACTGCGAAACTGGCACGGCGCGGGCCGGACCACGAAGGTTTCTTCGACGGCGGGGTAGTGTCGTTCGGCCACCGGCGGCTGTCCATTATTGACCTGTCCGCGCATTCAGACCAGCCCATGGTGGACGAAGACCTGAAGCTGGCGCTGGTATTCAACGGCACTATCTACAACTACAAGGAACTGCGCGCCGAACTGGTGGAAATGGGATATGACTTTTTCTCCGAAGGGGATACGGAAGTCATCCTCAAGGCCTACCACGCATGGGGTGAAAATTGCGTGCAGCGTTTCTACGGCATGTTCGCTTTCGCAATATGGGATATGCGCGACAAATCCCTGTTGCTGGTGCGCGACCGTTTCGGCATCAAGCCTTTGTATTACGCGCTGGATGGCGCACATCTCCGCTTCGCTTCCACCATGCAGTCGTTGCTGGCTGGCGGCGGGATCGATACCAGCATCAATCCGGTGGCGCTGCATCATCACTTTACCTTGCATAGCGTGGTGCCCGCACCTCACACCATATTGTCCGGTATCAAAAAACTGCCGCCCGCGCATACCATGAAGTTCACCGCATCCGGCGAGGTGGCGCTCCACCGTTACTGGTCGCTGGATGTAACGCGGCCCGCAGTGGCACTTTCGGAGCAGGACTGGATCGTGGCGACGCGCGCCGTGATGTACCGTGCGCTGGAACGGCATCGTCTG
>JBNLBY010000124.1:0-5198 GCA_050303535.1 Sideroxydans sp.
ACCCTCTCCCTAACCCTCTCCCTAACCCTCTCCCTAACCCTCTCCCGCTCGCGGGAGAGGGGACGAAAATCACGGTCATTTATTTAATTCCTGCATTAGCTTCCCTCTCCGGCAGGCGGGAGAGGGGATGAAAATCACGGTCATTTATTTAATTCCTGCATTAGCTCATCTCTCCGGCAGGCGGGAGCGGGGATAAAAATCGCGGTCATTCATTTGGTTCCTGCATTAGCTCCCCTCTCCCGCGGGCGGGAGAGGGGTGGGGGAGAGGGAGTTTGCTTGTTGAACTTACTGGACTCCCGCCTGCGCGGGAGTGACAACGCCGGAGGTCATTTCAGCTCGGCAGGCTTGGCGCTCATTTTGGCGGCGATGTAGTCGTTGTGCGGGATGTAGAGCAGGCCGGCGATCTTTCGCATCAGGTGGTTTTCGTGGGCGCTGATTTTTCCGTCGGCGTAGGCGACCTGCCACATGTATTCGATGATGCGGTATTTTTCGGACCGGTCCAGTTCGCGGTTGATGCGGGACGTGAATTGCTGAAAGTCGTTGGCGCTGCTGGCCGTCTGGTGCCCCAGTTCGGTCAGTTGCCCCACTTCCGCATCGGAGAGCGCAAACCTTTCCTTGAGGATTTTCAATATTGCGGCCTGTTCCTGCGGGGCTTCATCGGCATCCGACTTCATGACTTCGATCAGCAGCACGGCGGTGGCCAGTTGCAGGGTGTGTTCCGGGCGGCTGTCTTCGCCGCTGGGGATGATGAACGAAGACAGGAGGTTGTTCAGTTTGTTCAGCATGGCTGATTGCTTAATCCTTTTATTTCCAACGGGTTCCTTGAGTGCATTATTTTACAGCTTACGGGCGTGGAATATTCCGGGGTTGCCACGTACTATTGGGGTGTGTGTTGCCAAGTGCCGGACGTTACCAGTTTCTGGTTGCAGACCTGAGAATTGATGCAGGAGGTGAGCTTCAGCTCCTTCCCCCTTGCAGGGGCTGCGCCAAGACCGACCGAAGGTCGAGCGTCTGGCGGCGTACCCCTTGCGGGTGAAAGGTGGGGATGGGGGTAGATTTCGACTATATTCGCGCCTGGTTTCTACCCCCACCCTAACCCTCCCCCTGCAAGGGGGAGGGAATAATGCAGCGAAATCCAGTTATTGATTTGTATTTAGCGACTGCATCAGCCCTTCTCGCCGATGAGCTCGATCATGTAGCCATCGGGATCGCTGGCAAACGCAATAATGCTCGTCCCGGCATTCATTGGACCTGCCTCGCGCACCATCTTTCCGCCCCGCCGCTTGATCTCTTCGCTGGCAGCGTAAACATCGTCGACTTCGATCGCAATATGACCGAAACCGGTTCCCATGTCGTAGCGTTCCACGCCCCAGTTGTAAGTCAGCTCGATCACGGTATTTTCTTTTTCGTCGCCATAGCCGAGAAATGCCAGCGTAAACCTTCCCTCCGGATAGTCATGCTGCCGAAGAAGTTTCATGCCAAGCACATTGGTATAAAAATCGATGGATCGATCGAGATCGCCGCACCGGATCATTGTGTGAAGTATTCTCATCGTGTCACTCCTGACTGAAAAGATTAACGGCAAACGCTATTGCCAAAGGGATCGGTGCCGCAACGCGGCTTGTCATTTTCCTTGTCTTGTCCTGCATTGGCCGCTGCCGGCACACCGGAAGCGGCAACTTCATTTTCTTCACTTGAGAATGGCATTGTGATCGTCGCGCCATTCTTGTCCAGGCAAACCTTATTGCCAAAAGCATCTGTCCCACAACGAACCATATCGGCCGCAGATACATTCATCGCAAACACTAGTGCCGGAAGAAAAAATAATCCCTGCTTCCTCATTCAAGATCCCGGTTTATCCCCTCGTTTCGATATTATGCTTAAAAACGCTCCATTCCGTGCAAGATATAATTTCATCACGCCCGCCCTTCTTTTTTACTGTTCAGGCTGATGATGAGCACGCCCGCCAGCACCAGCGATGATCCCGCGATTTGCAGCAGCGAAATACGCTCGCCCAGGATCAGGTATGCCATATAGATCGTGCTGACCGGCCCGATGGTGCCGATCAGGGAAGTGCTGCCTGATCCGATGCGCCGAATGGCGAATGAAAGCAGGAACACCGGCAACACCGTGGAGAAAACAGCCATGGCAGCCGAGAACCCGTATACGCGCAACGGCAAGTCGAGCGCACTCAACGGACGCATCATGCCAAACTGCAACAGGCTGGCTGCACTTGCCACTACCATTGCATAGGCGGTAAAGCGCATAGCACCGATACGCGCGATGGTATGACCTGCCCCGACCAGGTAGAGCGAGTAAGCCACGGTGCTGCCGAAAACCAGCAATGATCCAAACACGATGTTGACCTCTTGCACACCCACATCATGCATGAACACCAGCGCAATCCCGGCATAGGACAATGCCATCGCCGCCATAACCTTGCCGCTAATCGCACGCTTGTAGAACAATGCCATGAGGATCACCGTCATCGTCGGATAGAGGAACAGGATCAAACGCTCCAGTCCGGCGGAGATGTATTGCAGCCCGACAAAATCCAGAAAACTGGCGCAGTAATAGCCGAGAAATCCCAACCCCAATACCAGCAGGCGGTCTTGCGTGTTGAGCGGCACGGCGTGCTGCGGCCTGACCCAGATCGATACACCAATAAAAAACGGCACGGAAAACATCATGCGCAACGCAAGCAGTGTGATCGCATCCACGCGATCGAGATAGGCCAGTTTGACCAGAATCGCCTTGGCCGAAAAACCAATCGCTGCGAGCAGCGCAAAGAGAACACCGAGAAATACATCCCGATTAACGAAGGTACTGCCAGATTGAGTTGCCATGATGCTAAGACCCCAGGTAAATGGCAAAAGCAGGTCTTGGCAGGAGCAACGCGGTCGACCCGCAGTTGCCCGGTTAATGAATGAAACGTTAACTTAAAACAGGCGCGCGCGGCGATGTGCAGGCAGAGCCTGCCACAGTCGCTTGGCGATAATTGAATTGAAAGAGTTGAATTGTTGCGTTTGCATGGGAATGGAATATACGGAATCGCAAAGCGCGCGTCAAATTATTGAAGCGCGCGGCACCCGAAACAGGTGAATTCCGATCAACAGACAGCCTATGGCAAAGGTGAATATCCCTGCGATTGACATGAAGACCGAGATCATCGCCCCCAACGCATATACAAGTGCCCCGATAAAAATCAGCACGGCTGCCGATTTCGGATATTCGCTGGAGCGATACAGCGTGTAGCAGAACAGCACGATGCCCACGAATATGGTGATGGTCGCCATCCAGCGGAATATGCCCACACCCGGATCGTGTTTGATGATCAAGTCCCGCAACAGGAATGCCGACTCGGCATGTGCGGCGATGATGGGATACAGGAACAACTCCCAGGTGACCTTGCATGCCTGCAGCAGGTAAGCAGCCTCGACGAAGAGGAAACCGATCGCCCCCACCATACCTGCACTTGAGCGTATCCGCGTGTAGACGGCGTAGAAACCAATGAGCATCAAGGTCACACCGGTAAAAGCAATGATAGCCAGCCGCACCCAGTTCGGGTTCAACACCAGTTGCACGAAGTCGTAGGTGCCATTCCCAATCGGCAGCAGCACCGGAAACAAAGCCGAATACGCTGCCAGCAGCAGCGAGCCAAGAATGAGCGAAACACCCCCGACTTTTTCAAGCGACAATAAATTCATTTACCTGTTCTCCTCAACCAATCTTCAATAACGCACCTGAACCCGATATTTCAGTTTGGTACGCCCTTCTGCAGGTACTGAAATATGCCATACAGCCGTATTACTTGCAGCCTTAACATGTTTGTGGTTTTCATACATGATCTTCCAGTCTCCCGGTATCGGCTCCTGCACGGTTACGGTCACCGCTTCTTTCTTGGCATTCTTGAGCACGATCTCGAAAGCGCTTTCGTATAGCGCAATACGTTTGGAAGGATCTGGCAGCCGCTTGAACCGGGTCTGTTTCTTGTCCGCAGTCACATCAAAAGCCTCGCCCAGTTTGATGCGTATTTTTTCGTTCTTCGGCGTATGGTCGATGCGGTCTTCGCCCACAAACTGTGCGTTGCCGGCAGCATCCCTTTTGTACACACGGATCACACCCTTGGGTAGCGGCATACCGAGGTTGGCACTTTCCTTGTTGTAGAATTCGACGAACACGCCGACTTTCATTTTCTGCCCCAGATCGCCGTAGCTACTGCCATAGTAGTAATTGGCGCCACGCAACAACAATTCCTTATGCGCGGGAATACCGGCAGCCGTGAGCAACGCCACTTGCTTGGTCTGGTTCTCAGCGATGGTAGTTGGACGATCCAGCGTATAGAGATGGAATTCCAGCAGGGATTCCTCTGCCATACTCGGCGCCGCTGCCGCCTTTGCTTCATACAGAAGGCCTTTATCCCTCCTTGCAAAGCGCATTTCGTCCTGTACCTGATTCACATCCCCCGCCACCAGTTGCAGTTTGGCATTGTTGTAACTTGCACCACTGGTATTGGTCAGCGTCACCCAGCCGGACAGGTCGAGTTTGTCATCCGCCGCGTTCAACTCCGCCACGTAATCCGCCTTCCACGCCAATCCGCCTGTGAGATAGGACAGCTCCACATCCTGCTTTGCCGCGCCGCCGTTATTGAGCGACATCACCAGCGTGGGGCGATCACGCAGATTGTCCGGCACGTCGGGATACACAATACGGCCGGGAATACCTGTCTCGATGCGGTTGCCGATTTTCATCACCACACCGTTATTGGCCGCCAGCACTTGTGCCTGTTCCGTGGTTTCGTCACCTGTGGCCGGATTGGTGCGGATGACCTTGACTTGTTTGCCCACATATTTTTCCAGCAGCTTTTGCGGAGTTAGCAGATCAAAGTCGAAATTCTGCTCGATGACCGAAAGCCTGCCGGGACTGGTCAGACTGCGCATCAATGCTGTTTCCGGCCGCATCCGCGCGCTGACATCGCGGAAAGCCAGGGTATTCTGCCCGCTCGCGAACTGAATCTTGCGCTGGTCTTTCACCAGTGCGAGATTTTCGTTATATATGGTAACGGCAACACTATGCTGGTCTTGCAGCGTGCTGCGCAACTCGTCGGCCTGGGCCACGTTGTAACGACGTCCCCCCGACTTGAGTAGCACCTGAGATTAGAGTCCAATCCCAACTATCGAGGAGATTGGACATGAAGA
>JBNLBY010000125.1:0-5174 GCA_050303535.1 Sideroxydans sp.
CCGAGCTTTACGCCGGGATAGCTTTGTGTGAATTGCTTCACGACATGCGGCAGGGCATAGCGCGCCTGGGTGTGGGTTGTGGCGATGGTGAGCGAGCCGCTGTCCTGCGTGCGGAATTCCAGTCCGACCTGTTTCAGGTTCTCTGTCTCGTGCAGCATGCGTTGAGCGATTTCCAGCACGGCCTTGCCCGGTTCGGTGATAGCGACAATACGCTTGCCGTTGCGTACGAAAATGTCGATGCCCAGCTCTTCTTCCAGCAATCTGATTTGCTTGCTTACGCCCGGTTGCGAGGTGTACAGCGCCTCGGCCGCATCGGAGATATTCAGTCCGCAACGGACGATCTCGTTCAGGTAACGCAACTGTTGCAGGTTCATGGCAAACTCCGTATATACGATATTGTTATAAGATATTAACATAAAAGTATTTAGGAATATAAAGCCTCCCCCCTAGAATGCCCTTCATTCGAGTGATGACGAGGCAATGATGGATTGGCTTTTTACCGTTTCCGGCTTTCTGGTCGGGCTGATTGTCGGGGTGACCGGCGTCGGCGGCGGGTCGTTGATGACGCCGCTGCTGGTGCTGTTTTTCGGCATCTCTCCGGCTACGGCAGTAGGCACTGACTTGCTGTATGCCTCCCTGACCAAGGCGGTAGGCGGCTGGGTGCATGGCCGCAACGGTACGGTGGAGTGGAAAGTGGTCGGGCTGCTGAGCCTGGGCAGCCTGCCGGCCGCACTCATCACTATCGCTTTGCTGAAATATCTTGCGCTGGATGCGCAGACCCTGAAAGGTCTGGTCACCAGCGTACTGAGCGTCGCGCTGGTACTGACCGCAATCGCATTGCTGTTCAAGGACCGGATCAGGAAAATTGCACAACGCGAAGACGGCACTGTACGCGAATTGCATCGCCGTCACTTGTCGCTTGCCACCATCGTCACCGGCATTGCCGTCGGCATACTGGTGACCATCTCCTCTATCGGCGCTGGCGTGCTGGGCACGGTGGCGCTGCTGTTCCTGTATCCGCGCCTGTCCACGGCAAAAGTGGTGGGTACCGATATTGCCCACGCCGTACCGTTGACCGCCATCGCCGGCATGGGGCATGTGGCACTGGGTACGGTCGATTTCGTATTGCTGGGCAGTCTGTTGCTGGGTTCGTTGCCGGGCATTTATTTCGGCAGCCACCTTTCCGCAAAAGTCCCCGAAAAAGTTTTACGTCCGGTTCTCGCAGCGATGTTGCTGATCATCGGTACGCGGCTGGTTTTGTCTTGAAAAGGAAATTGAAATGAGTTTGAACACACGTAACTTGTCTGATCTGGAAGAGATCGACCGCCTGGAACAGGCAATCGCCGGTTTCAAGGCGGGCGAAATTGATCCCGACCGCTTTACTGCAATCCGCCTGCAACAGGGTGCGTACGGTCAGCGCCAGCAGGACGCATACATGCTGCGCATCAAGGTGCCGGGCGGCCGCCTGACGGCTGCGCAACTGGAGGCGATTGCCGAAGTGGTCGAGGATTATTCCGGACACAAGATCGCGCATGTGACCACACGTCAGGATTTGCAGGTGCACTACATTCAGATCGAGCAGATGGTGGCCGCGATGCGCCATCTGGCCAAGGTCGGACTGACTTCGCGCGAAGCATGCGGCAATGCCGTACGCAACATGACAGCGTGCTCGCTGGCGGGCGTGTGCCCGAAAGAGCATGTGGATGTGGGAACGCATGTGGATGCCGCAACTGTGCACTTCCTGCGCAACCCGCTCAACCAGCAGTTGCCGCGCAAATTCAAGATTTCCTTTTCCGGATGTGAAACGGATTGCGCACAGTCACTGCTGCATGATTGCGGCGTGATCGCCACAGTCAAGGACGGCCAGCCCGGTTTCCGGATCAGGGCGGGCGGCGGTCTGGGACACAAGCCGCGCGAATCCATCGTCATCGAGGAATTCATTCCCGAGCGCGAATTGCTGTTTGCGATGGAAGCGCTGGTGGCGCTGCACAACAAATATTCGGATCGTACGTTGCGGGCGAAATCGCGGCTCAAGTTCCTGGTCGAGCGCTTCGGGGAGGATGGCTTCCGCGAAAAATACCGTGAGGAGTTCGAACGCACACGGCAGGCATTGGCCAACAAGCCGTATCCGCAAGGGGAGTGGTGCAAACCTACTGGAAGCGAGGCGCCCGGGCAAGGTGCGCCCCGCAGACTGTTTGCGCAGAAGCAAAACGGTTTGTTTGTATTCCCCATTGCACTGCCTATCGGCGATGTGAAGGCAGAGCAACTGCGCGGGATAGCGAATGTGCTGCGGGAGTTGGGACTGGACGAAATTCGTTCGACGCAGGACCAGAATTTTGCAGTGGTCAACGTGCCGCAGGAAAAGGTCGCAGCATTGCGCAGCGGTATTGAAGCCCTCGGACTGAAGGAACCCGAGACGGGTGACAACGTGGTGGCATGTCCCGGTTCTTCCACCTGCCGTCTGGGCCTGACCTCAAGCATGGTGCTGGGGCCGTTGTTGTCGGGCGGCAAGACAGACCTGCATATACGCGTATCCGGATGCCACAACGGTTGTGCGCAGCCCGAGACTGGCGATATCGGCATCTACGGCGAAGCCAAACGTCTGCATGGCAAGCTGGTACCACATTACCAGATGTATTTTGCCGGCAAGGGCACCGCTGGCGGCGGGCTTGCCCTGAAGGGGCCATCGTTGCCGGCTGCACGCATCAAGAAGGCCATCGAACGTGTACAGGCTGCGCATCTGGAAAGCAACGAAAGCAGTTTTTTTGCATGGGCGCGCAAGCAGGAGCCGGAGTATTTCAAGACACTGCTGGCCGATCTGGCGGACGTGTCGGCGGCCGAGTTGCAATCGGTGATGCACGATTTCGGCGACAAGGCGGATTTCCGCGTGCTGAACCTGGGCGGTGGCGAATGTGCGGGTGCATCGCAAGTGCTGATCGGCGCGAACTTCTTCGAAGCGGCACACGAACGCGAGTACCGCAATGCCCTGGCGTTCCAGCGCAAATTCGTGGAAGCGGCGCAGTGTAACGAGTCCATTCTGCGTTTGCTGGGTTCCGGCGTGGCGCAATTGCTGGGCGGTGCGCGCCAGGAGGATCTGGCGAAACTGGCCGAGCAACTCAATTTGCTGGCGCCGGAAGAGATCGCCGCCGAGTTTGTTCATGCCGCGCAGGAATTGGCGGCTACCGAAGAGGTGAGCAATGAAGCATTGGCGGCGGCGAGCGCAAAGGTGGATGCGTGGACGATCAAGGTGGCAGCTTTCGCCACTGAAAAAGACGGACAACTGGATTTGAAGGAGGCTTTACCAAAATGAGTACTGATAACAGAAAAGAACTGGATAAAAAGATTGCCGACACCGTTGCCGTATTGCAGCAGGCCGTGCGTGAATTCACAACAGTGGCATTCGCCAACAGCCTGGGTGCGGAAGACATGGTATTGACCGATCTCATCGCCAAACACCAACCGGATATCGAAATGTTCAGCCTGGATACCGGGCGTTTGCCGAAAGAGACCTACGACCTGATACAGGAAGTGAGTCAGGAGTACACCATTCCGCTGAAGGTCTACTTCCCGGACAGCAAACTGGTGCAGGAATACGTGGCGCAGAGCGGTATCAACGGCTTCTACGACAGCGTGGAGAACCGCAAGGGTTGCTGCTTTGTGCGCAAGGTGGAACCGCTGCGCCGTGCCCTGAAAGGCAAGAGCGCATGGATCACCGGCATGCGCCGCGACCAGGCAGTCACACGCGGTACGCTTGAAGTGTCGTCCTTCGACGAAGGCAACGGATTGCAGAAGTTCAACCCGCTGTTGGAGTGGACGAACAAGGACGTATGGGCATACATCCGCCGTTACGACGTGCCGTACAACAAACTGCATGACCAGTTCTATCCCAGTCTGGGTTGCGCGCCCTGCACGCGCTCCATTACGCCGGGCGAGGATATTCGCGCCGGACGTTGGTGGTGGGAAAACCCCGAGGACAAGGAATGCGGCTTACATGTAAGCCGCAGGCCTGA
Organism: Sideroxydans sp.; assembly: GCA_050303535.1. Lineage (GTDB taxonomy): Bacteria > Pseudomonadota > Gammaproteobacteria > Burkholderiales > Gallionellaceae > Sideroxyarcus. The sequence continues at coordinate 4,011 of JBNLBY010000125.1, forward strand.
AAATGCTGGCGCAGCCGGCGTCCTCGGGGTTTCGGTGAAGGGTAATGCCGGAAGCGAAGCTCACGGCGTTAGCCGGAGCCAAAACCGGGACAGCAAGGAATGCGGATTGCATGTGAGTGGCAATTCGCTGCAAGGAAGCCGCGAACGCATTATCAAGATCGCGTCGCAGGCAAAAGAGAAACAGGAAGTATCGGCGTAATGGATTCCTTCTCCCGCTTGCGGGAGAAGAGGGTTAAGAAGCGTTGAATAGAACGGAGTAGAGCATCATGAAACTGGTCGAGGACAATTTGCGCAAACATACATTTACCCATCTGGATGCTCTGGAGAGCGAATCCATCCACATCATGCGCGAAGTGGCCGCGGAGTGTAAGAATCCGGCGCTGCTGTTTTCCGGCGGCAAGGATTCCATCGTGATGCTGCGCCTGGCGGAAAAAGCATTCCGTCCGGCGAAGTTTCCCTTTCCGCTGGTTCACATCGATACCGAACACAATTTTCCGGAAGTGATCGCCACCCGCGACAAGCTGGCCGCTGACCTGGGCGAGCGGCTGATCGTGCGTTCACTGGAGGATTCCATCAAGCGCGGCAGTATCGTGATCAAGGACGAGAGCAAACCGCGCAATCCGTACCAGTCGGTGACATTGCTGGAAACGATCGCAGAATACGGTTTCGACGCCTGCATGGGCGGCGCCCGGCGCGACGAGGAAAAAGCGCGCGCCAAGGAACGCATCTTTTCGTTTCGCGACGAATTTGGCCAGTGGGATCCGAAAAACCAGCGTCCAGAGTTGTGGGACAACTACAACACCCGCGTACACAACGGCGAGAACATCCGCGTGTTCCCGATCAGCGACTGGACCGAGACCGATATCTGGGAATATATCGGGCGCGAGAAACTGCATATCCCGAGCATTTATTTTGCGCACGAACGCGAAGTGATACGCCGCGGCAACTCGCTGATTCCGGTATCGCCTCTGGTGCAACCGAAGCCGGGCGAAAAAGTTGAGGTTGTCTCGGTGCGTTTCCGCACCGTGGGTGACATGACCTGTACCGCGCCGGTGGAATCGACCGCACGCACGGTGGACGAGATCATTGCCGAGACCGCGACTACCCGCATCACCGAACGCGGCGCAACGCGCATGGATGACCAGACATCGGAAGCGTCGATGG
>JBNLBY010000126.1:0-4709 GCA_050303535.1 Sideroxydans sp.
GCCAGTGTCAGCGAAAATGCCCTGTCCTTTGTGGTCAATGACGCCACGGTCAGTTACGCCGGAGACGACTATGAGCAGGTACTGGTGCATCTGTATATGGCGCTCAATTATCTGGAACTGGGACAACTGTACGAGGCCCGGGTTGAAGCCTTGCAGGTGGACGCCAAGCTGCACGAGATCGGGGAAGATATCCCGGCCAGCAAATTCACCGAAGATGCCCTGTCGCGCTATCTTGCCGGCATGATCTACGATGAACTGGGAGAGTGGAGCGATGCCATGATCTCCTATCGCAAGGCCTATGAGGCCTACAAGAAATACGAGAAGAACTTCTCTGTCCCCATCCCGGATATGCTCAAGCACGACCTTGTGCGGCTTGCGCAGCGACAAGGACTGAAAAAAGAACTGGCGAAATACCGCAAGGAATTCGATATAGCGCCCGCAAAACGAACCAAAGCGAAGCCGGAAGGTGAGTTGGTCTTCATCCTGAATAACGGCCTCGCCCCCATCAAACGCGAGGAAGTTATCAGAACCTGGGGGCCTGCACCCTCAGTGGTGGTGGAAGCAGGCAAACACCCTGGACGCGCCAAAACGTCAAAGCCGGCTACCCCGCCCGTTATGGTCAACATCGCTTTGCCCCATTACGAATCCCGCCCCGACAGGGTAACGAGCGCCCGCATCAGCGTCACCGGCAAACAGGCGGAAACCCAGATGATGGAAGATATCGATACCATAGCCCGCGCAAGCCTCAGCGCGCGCATGCCGGCCATTACGGCACGCGCCATAGCACGTGCCATCTCCAAAGGGGTCATTCAGGAGTCCGTGGACAAATCCGGCCGAAATGGAGACGATGCGGCAGTAAAACTGATCGGTTCTTTGCTCGTGCGGGTCGCCGCCATCGCCACCGAGCGTGCAGACACGCGCAGCTGGCTGACGCTGCCCGCCAACGTGCAAATAGCCCGGCTTGACCTGCCCCCGGGCAGCTATGATGTGACCGTGGAATTACTGGGAAACAATGAAGAGGTCATTGCAACCCGGGTGTACCCGCAAGTCACCATTCGCAAAGCACACAAGACGTACCTATCGCAGCATTCGATGCCGTATTGATTCAGCCAACAGGAGATGAAAAATGAAACTCTCTACCTTTTCCGCACTTGCACTCTTGTTTTCCATTCTTTCCGGCTGCGCCAGCCACCAACCGGCCGAACCCGACTGGATCGCCGGTAACAGCGCCAAATACAAAAGCGGGCAATACCTGATCGGGCGTGGACATGCCGCCACGCAGGAAGAAGCAAAAGATCGTGCACGCGCCGATGTGGCAAAAGTCTTTCAGGTGGCAGTGGTTGTAGACAGCGAAGATATCCAAAGCGCCAAATCCGATGCATCCGGGGCAACCAGATACGAAAGCCAGACCTCGCGCCAGATCAGCACACGTACCGAGAAGATCATCAGCGGCATCCGCATCGCAGAGCTATGGCAAAACCCGGCCGACAGCAGCTACCACGTGCTGGCCGTCCTGCCCCGCTCGCAAGCGGCGAACAGCCTGCGCCAGCAAATCAATGAACTGGATGCAGCCACCCGCAACCTCATCTACCAGTCGCGCGGAGAAAAAGACCTGTTGATAAAGATCGCCACAGCCAACCGTGCGCTCGAAATACAACAGGCACGCGAAGCCCTGCAAAAAAACCTGCAGGTGGTGGATATCACCGGCCGCGGTGTGGAACCGAAATTCAACAGCAACAAACTCAAGGCCGATTTGGGTAAGTTGCTGAAACGCGTCAGCATCGCCCCGCGCGTGACGGATAGTTCGCCCGCCGAACTAAAAGAAATCGTGGCGGGCGCCCTGGCACAAGCCGGTTTCATACTGGATACCGGCGATCACCCGAAATTCGTGTTGCAGGCCAGCATGAACCTGACTGATCTGGGACTGGTCGACAACTGGTACTGGATGCGCGGCAACCTGGAAGTGACCCTGACCGAAACCGCCGGCAATCGCGTGCGCGGCACCCGGCACTGGAAGATCAAGGGCAATGCGCAAAACAGGGACGATGCCAAACGGCGCGCCATGAACAAGGCCGATGCCATCCTCAAGCAGGAACTGGGAAACGCGATCATCGAGATGGTGACTGCGAAGTAAGGAGCAAACCCGACTGCGTTGGCTGGTTGCCTCCAATGCTCGAACTCTCTTTCCACAGCACATCAATAGAGGAATATCTATGCAAAATAAGCGCATGACACTAACACTACTCATCATGGTTTCTCTGAGTGGTTGCGCGAACGTCAAGTACGGGGATAAAGAGACTGAAGCGAAACTTCAAGAATTACGCCCAATTCCAGGCAAGACCAGTCTATATGTTTGCCGTGAGAATGCTCTCCTCGTAGCAGCAGGAAATCGAACAACGGTCATGGTCGATAATCAACCAATTGGCACTCTTAAACCCAACAACTTTGCACATAAAGTTATTGACCCAGGAATGCATGAGATTTATGTCAAGCGAAATCCTGGCGGCAATAGTGGTGTACTGAGTATTAACTCAAAAGCAGAAGAAGTTTCGATCATCTGGGTAGGTTTGCCAGGAGCTGGATTATTTACCGGCGCGTTGACAGTTGATTTCTTTCCAAGCAGAAGTGAAGCCGAACAATGCGTCAAATCTGCTGAATATGCGATACGGGCAGATCAGTAGTCAGACGTGTTGCAAATAGAGTTAAATAAGTCAGCATCGCATTGTATTTTGCGATTCGCACTCATTCCTCAATTCCTTTGAAACTAAATTCGAAGCCGACCCTTTTAGCCGTCACGGACATGATGTTCGCACAGAAGGTGTATTATCACCTGCCATGACAATACCCCCTCCTTTTCACAGCGGTCGCTTCTGGCTTTTCGTAGCTCTTTCGGTCGTCTGCCTGTACTACGTCGCGCACTTGGTTGTTGAGCACCCGGACATGGCACCAGAGTTGCTTGTGACGATGATTGCGACTGGGATCGCAGCCTATGTGGGTGGCTGGGCGGCCTTCGGAGCTGAGCGGGAGCGACGGGCTGAAGAGGAACTGAAGAAGCAAGTCTCGGCGTCGAACAAGGCGATTTTCGTCGCTTTCACGATTTATGAATCGCTCGACAACCTTCGTAAGTATTACATTGACAAGAACGGCACACGTCATAGTAAATTCCGAGCGATCAATATGGACTCGCCACAGGCTGGCATGATGCAGTGCGTCAGTTTTGACTTCGACAGCCTCAATTTCTTTCTTGATGCCGACGACGATATATCAGCGTCCACTCTGATGGAGTTGCAGGTTCTTGACTGGCACTTTCGGATGGTAATAAACACCGTAGAACTACGGGCTCGCGCAGTAGAGGAATTGCACAAGGCGATGCTCGCACAGCCCGTTGTAAACATTACCCCTGAGAACATCCAGACGGTCTATAGCTCCCACTTCATGAAACTGTCAGCGTTGACAGATCAGTTTGTGACCATGGTCGACGACGGAATTATCCTTGCCAAGAAGGCAGATGACCGGCTACGTGCTGCACTGGCTCTCCAGTTTCCGAAACAGGACTTCCTGCGAGTGAATTACGCCGAACGCTGTCCGCCAGATAAAAGCTGAATTCCTTCCTAGACGTTGAACAAGAAGTTCATCACGTCGCCATCCTGCACGACGTAATCTTTTCCTTCCACACGCATCTTGCCCGCTTCTTTTGCCCCATGTTCGCCCTTGCAGGCGATAAAGTCGGCGAAGGAGATGGTCTGTGCGCGGATGAAACCTTTTTCAAAATCGGTGTGGATGACACCTGCTGCCTGCGGTGCGGTATCGCCCTTGTGAATGGTCCATGCACGCACTTCTTTCACACCTGCGGTGAAATAGGTCTGCAGGCCGAGCAGGTCATAACCGGCACGGATCAATCGATTCAGGCCGGGTTCGTCCAGACCGAGATCGGCAAGGAATTCTTTTTTGTCGGCATCTTCAAGATCGGCCAGTTCGGCTTCGATCTTGGCGCACAACGCCACGACCGGGGCACCCTCCTTCTTCGCATGTTCACGCAGGCGATCCAGATGCGGGTTGTTTTCGAAACCGTCTTCCAGCACGTTGCCGACATACATAGCCGGTTTGCCGGTGAGCAGGCATAGCGGTTTAAGCAACAGTTTTTCGTCGTCGCTCAGGTCGAATGAGCGCACCGGTTTGCCTTCGTTGAGATGCGGCAGCAGTTTTTCAAACAGGGAGACAAGTTTTTGCGCTTCCTTGTCGCCGGATTTTGCCTTCTTGCCGTCGCGTGCGATGGCCTTTTCCACGGTAGCGAGATCGGCCAGCGCCAGTTCGGTGAGGATGACTTCGATGTCGGATATCGGATCGACCTTGCCTGCTACATGTACCACGTTCTCATCGTCGAAGCAGCGCACGACGTTGACAATGGCATCCGTCTCACGAATATTGGCAAGGAACTGGTTGCCCAGACCTTCGCCTTTGGAAGCGCCTGCGACCAATCCGGCAATATCGACAAATTCGACGACGGCCGGTTGCATGCGTTGCGGATGGACGATTTCCGCCAGTTCAGCCATGCGCTGATCGGGTACTTCGACAACGCCGACGTTGGGTTCGATGGTGCAGAACGGATAGTTTTCCGCAGAGATGCCCGCCTTGGTCAATGCATTGAACAGGGTGGATTTACCCACATTGGGAAGACCGACGATACCGCATTTGAGACTCATGTTTGT
>JBNLBY010000127.1:0-4412 GCA_050303535.1 Sideroxydans sp.
GTGACCAGGACCGTTGCGCCGGTATCAGCCATCACCGCCATCCACAGGCCGGATAGGCCGGTTACTGTGGTCACCAGGAACAAGGCCTTCAGGCCGATCGCAATATAAACGTTTTGCCGCACGATCGACATCGTACCTTTCGCCAGTTGGACCATACGCGCAACATCGCCGATATCGTTACGCATGATGGCTGCATTGGCTGCCTCCATGGCGACATCGGTTCCTGATCCAATCGCAATACCCACATGAGATTCGGCCAGCGCCGGTGCATCGTTGACGCCATCGCCAACCATCATCACTGTTTCTTTTTTCGCCAGCGCGCGCACTGCGCCGGCTTTGTCTTCGGGTAGCATCTCGGCCTGAACCTCGATTCCAAGATCCGCAGCAATAGCCGCAGCCGTACGCTGGTTGTCACCGGTCATCATGATCGCATTGATGCCCTGCGACTTTAGCTGTGCCAATCCCGCAGGGGTTGTTGCACGGGGCTCATCGCGCAGTGCGATCAAGCCAGCAATGTCTGCTCCCCGGGTGACAACAACGACAGTTTTGCCCGCGCTTTCAAGTGCACCAATCTGGTCTTGCATAGGTTCAGAAATGGTTGCCCGTTCAGCGGCAAAACGCGGTGCGCCGATGAAGATTTCGGTCTTGTTCACCAGGCCTTGCATACCTTTGCCGGGAACAATACGAACATCTGTCGCAGGGCTGGCTAAGATGTCGCGGGAGACTGATTCACGGCAAATCGCTTCAGCCAGAGGGTGGGACGATCCCTGCTCGACGCCTGATACCAGCTCGAGAAGCTCCTGCTCGCTACCGCGTAGCGAAACAATATCGGTTACCTCTGGTTTGCCTTCGGTCAGCGTACCCGTCTTATCGAAAACGACGGCGCTAGCGCGAGCGAGTTCTTCCATTACAGCGCCGCCTTTGATCAGGATGCCGTGGCGGGCACCGGCGGAGAGGCTGGCCGCGATTGCGGCGGGAACCGAAATAACCAGCGCGCAAGGACATCCGATCAACAGCAGTGCTAATGCGCGGTATGTCCATGTTTCCCAGCTGCCCCAGTCTGCCAGCGGCGGCACAACGGCAACGGCAACAGCGATGGCGATGATGATCGGCATATAGATCCTGGAAAAACGTTCGATGAAACGTTCGGTAGGTGCTTTGCTGTCCTGAGCTTCTTCCACCATGCTGATGATGCGCGCGATGGTGTTGTTTTCGGCGGCTTTACTTACCTTCACATGAAGGGTGGCATCGCAATTGATGGTGCCTGCAAAGACCTCGTCGCCCGGTCCTTTGCTGACCGGCACACTCTCTCCGGTGACCGGACTCTCGTCGATACTGGCAAAGCCCTGAATAATTGCGCCATCTGCCGGAATACGGTCACCCGGGCGTACCAGAACGACCTGATCGATGCGCAAAGCTTCCGCATCGACCTGGCGCGGGGTATCGCCCTCCAGCAGCCAGGCTTCACGCGGCAACAATGCGCCCAGCGCCTTGATGCCGGAGCGGGCCTTTTCAGCAGCCAGTCCTTCCAGAAATTCACCGACCATGAATAGCAGCACAACCAGCAGCGCTTCAAGTTGTTCACCGATGATAACAGCACCGATTGCAGCGATGGTCATCAGCATCTGAATGGTAAAAAAAGCGCCCAGGCGGCTGGCGATAAATGCGCGTTTGGCAATGGGGAAAAGGGCAATTGCAACTGTCGCAGTGAGCAGTACCGGTTCGAGCTCGGGTGCAATCAGGCTACCGATCAGGGCGAAAACGCTCAAAACAATGCTCGTTGCCAAATGACGGGTTTTGGTTGTATTCCACCAGGCGCTGGTAGCGCTGTTTTTGCTTTCGCTTTGCAAAGAAGTAGCGATAAAGCCAAGCCGATGCACGGTTTTCTCAATATCTTCGACCGCCGTTTGCATGACATCAAGATCCAGTGTCAGGATTTCGCGCGCTACAGAAACATTTGCATTGGATACACCAGGCAATCCGCTGAGTGCAGAAGTGATGGTCGCTGCACAGCTGCCGCAATCCATGCCCGCGATGCGAAATTGGTGCGAACTGTCGCTTAGACGAGCTGTGATTTCATCATCTGCAGTAGAGCAACAGGCGTGGCTGTGTTGCTGCTCATGTTCGTGTTCGTGTTCGTGTTCGTGTTTATGGTCGTGGTCGCCATGGCAGGCATGTGAATGCGCGTGCTGGGAATCGTCTGCTTGTGGTGTGGCTTTGTGTTGCAGGATTGCTGTAAAGCCGAGACTACGCACGGTTTTTTCAATCCTGTCGGTTGTCATTGCAAGCGGATCATGACGCAGTGTCATGCGTTCGCGGGCGACCGACACCTCGACCTCATCTACACCGGGTAGCCCGGCCATTGCGGTTGTCAGTGTCGCGGCACAACTGCCACAATCCATGCCTTCGACACGGTAGGTCCGCTGCGTTTTCTTGCTTAAGTCTGTCATCTTGCATGCCCCGATAGTTGGTTAAAACCATTGATTCGGGAGCATGCTACAGCCTCTAGTCGCTATAGGTTCAAGCGCTTTTTGTTAGGTCTTTTCTCAGCTGTTAACGGCCCTTGCGTCAGCCTGCCGATTCGCGATGTGCCCAGGAAAGCCAGACCACCAACCGCGATCAGAGCGCCCACTGCGCCGGAAACCGAAATACCGATGAGCCAGGATAGTCCGGTGGGGGAGAACGCACTAGCCATTTCTATCGCCAGACTTTGGCGCCCAAAGATGCCGCCAAAGGCGGCGGAGCCGAAAAGATAAAGCGGAAAGGTTGATCGCAAAATCGAGACTATTCCCGCAGGCAGGCCAAAGCCCAGCGTGACTAATACGGCAAGCCATCCGGGTAGCGCTATGTCCATTACTGCACAGATCAGAAGCGGCGCAAAGCTAAGAGGAAGTGCGAAATAGACAAGCTGGGCCAGTTTTACCGGGTTTAGGCGATTCGCCCACAGGGTAACCAGCCCTCGGCTGGCCACATAGGAGATACCAATTAGCGAACCGGCAAAAACAGCTTCTTCTCTGGGTGTGCCGAGATGTTGAAAAATCTCAATGACAGCAATGCCGAAACCGACCGTAATGACTGCACCGCAACTTGCGATAGCTGTCTGCAAGGCAAAGCCGGAACGCTCGGCACCGGGCTGGATATTGGCGGGCGCCGCAGCGATCTTGCTATTCTTGCCTCCCGCACGAAGTTGTCCATAGCGTGACGAAAGCCAAACATGGATTGGAAAACACAGCAACACCGTTACCACGGCATAGATTTGACAAAGCGTTCGCCAGTCAACAAAGCGCAAGCCAAATTCAGAAATCGGCCAGAATATCGAAGAGCATAAACCGGTCGCCAGGGATAGTGTACCAATCCCGCGCGCTGCGCCAGCCCCCATCGCCTGGGTGACTCCGGTATAGGCTGAAGTGATTAGCCCGATATGCATAACCAGACCGAAGAGTAGCCAGGCTGCCAGATAGCTGATTATATCGCTGCTTAGCGATAAGGTGACCAGTGCAGCCGCGATGGCCAGAGAACCAGGTGCAAGTAATCTAAGGCCGCCGACATGATCGGCCAGACGTCCAGCATAGGGCGCTGAAACGGAGGAACTGAGATACATAACAGTCGCCCCGGAAAACACGATACTGGTGGGGATTCCTATATCTGCCGAGATGGGCTGGGCCAAAATACCAATCTGCGAGAAGGTTGTGCCCCAGCCAATGGTTTGTGTCACCATCAATCCGGAAACGAGTATAAAGCGGTCTTTTGTACTGAAGGTTGACATGCAAAGGATTCTAAACTGCCTGACCAGTACGAAGTACCGAATTTTACAAAAGCAGCGAAACAAACTGCCGTGACAGACCTAAATTGAAAATAAAATGAGCTTTAATTCTGTCATGATTTAAAAATAGACTAACTCGGGATGTTGTCCCGGGCCAATGATTACAAGAAGAAGTGAGGAATAAAAAGCATGTGGAAAATTACCTTTCAACGATTGTCGATCATGACTGTGATGCTGCTTCTGGTCTCAGTCATTGCGTTCTGTGTCCCGATGCTCAGTGAAGGTGATCCTGCGCGTACTATCCTTCTGGCCAATTCAAACGCGCTGGATCTTCCGCCTGAAGCCGTTGAGGCACTGCGCAAGGAACTAGGTCTAGATCGGTCTCTCACAGTGCAATACTTTAGTTGGTTGGGCAAGGCGCTTACTGGTGATTTCGGTAAATCTTTCTCTAATCGACAACCTGTAGGAGCCGAGATTATACGCGCACTCGGTGTTTCTATTACCCTGGCGCTCTCTGCTCTGGGTGTCGCGCTTTTGATTGCTCTGCCTCTGGGAACGGCTGCGGCGATGCGCCCAAACAGTCGACTGAATACGTTTACCACTCTCTTTATTCAAACGCTGGTTGCGACACCGGAGTACTGGTTCGCAC
>JBNLBY010000128.1:0-4407 GCA_050303535.1 Sideroxydans sp.
GTGAAGCCCACGCCCTTGGCCTCCTTGGGCCAGGTGGAAGGTTCCCATTTCTCGACGTTGGCCGTTGAATCGTCACCCGCCTTGAGGTTAGCCATCAGTTTGTCGAACTGTTGCACTTGCAGGTCGGCGCAATACAGTCCCTCGATGCCGCGTGCGGCGGTGCGCCCCAGTGTGGAGAACAGCGCCGTGACCGGCAGGTCAAGTTTCTTGAGCACGCCGTCTATGGTGTCCTTGATGAACGGATACTGCTTGGGCTGCAAATAGCCCAGCACCATGCGCGACAGCGGACCGACTTCCATGGCGTTGCCTTTCCAGCGCGGCGCCTTGATCCAGGAATACTTCGCGCTCTCGTCGAGGTTCTCGATCTTCGTGCGCGTGCCCTTGAAGTTCGGACCTTCGGGATGATAGTTGGCTTCGGTGACGCCATCCCAGGGATGCAGGCCCTTGCTCTCGTCCGCATACTTGTACCAGGAGTGCGAAACGAATTCCTGTATCTCGTCCGGATTGCGCAGGTCGACCTCGTGGATCCTGGAAAGATCGCCGTTGATCACCGCACCGCGCGGCAGCAGCAGATTCGGTGCGGTGTAATCGTTGGCGCGCTGCGGGATATCGCCGTAGGACAGGATGTTCTTCGACGACAATCCACCGCCGTAGCCCCAGCCCTTGTAGAACGAGGCGATGGCGAGCAGGTCGGGGATGTACACCTTCTCGACGAATTCCTTGCTGCGGTCGATGATGCTCTTGACCTGGTTCAGGCGTTCCATGTTGATCGCACCCACCGCGCCGACATCGTTGAGATTGATCGCACACGGTACGCCGCCCACCAGCCAGTTCGGGTGCGGGTTCTTGCCGCCGAAGATGGTGTGTACCTTGACGATCTCTTTCTGGAAATCCAGCGCTTCGAGGTAATGCGTCACCGCCATCAGGTTCGCTTCCGGCGGCAGCTTGTATGCCGGGTTGCCCCAGTAGCCGTTGCTGAACGGGCCGAGCTGGCCGGATTCGACGAACTTCTTCAGCCGGTTCTGCACATCGCGGAAATAACCGGGCGAAGACAGCGGCCAGCTGGAAATGCTCTGCGCCAGATCGGAAGTCTTTTTCGGATCGGCCTTGAGCGCGGACACCACATCCACCCAGTCCAGCGCATGCAGGTGATAGAAGTGCACCAGGTGGTCATGAACGTAAAGATTCAACTGCATGATGTTGCGGATGGTGTTGGCATTCTCGGGAATCTCGATTGCCAGCGCATCTTCCACCGCGCGCACCGAGGTGAGCGCGTGCGTACCGGTACACACGCCGCAGATACGCTCGGTGAAAGCCCATGCATCGCGCGGATCGCGCCCTTTCAAAATTACTTCCAGGCCGCGCCACATGGTGCCGGTCGAGACCGCATTGCGGATCACGTTGTTGCTGTCCAGATTCACTTCGACGCGCAGGTGGCCTTCGATGCGGCACACCGGATCGACCACCACGCGCTTGCCGCTGTTGTCGAGCTTAAAGCCCTGGGTTTCGTAAGCTGACATGATTATTTATCTCCCTTTTTCTCTTCACTCTTGCCGCCGCGCGCTTTGCTCAACGCGCTGACCGCTGCGTGTGCGATCACTGCCGCACCGGCCACTGCGGCCACCGTGCCGCCCACCTTGTCTGCATTCGACTCGACGCCGAACTGCTTGATGTCGGTGACGCGGTTGTAGAAGCCGCCCTTGTCCCAGAACCCATCCTCCGAACAACCGATGCAACCATGACCGGACTGGATGGGGAAGGACACGCCGCCGTTCCAGCGCACTGTCGAGCACGCGTTGTAAGTGGTGGGGCCTTTGCAGCCCATCTTGTACAGGCAGTAACCGCGGCGCGCGGCCTCATCGTCCCACTGCTCGACGAACTGGCCGGCATCGAAATGCGGACGGCGATAACACTTGTCGTGAATGCGCTGGCCGTAAAACATTTTCGGGCGGCCCTGGCGATCCAGCTCGGGGATGCGGTCGAAGGTCAGCATGTAGGTCACCACGGCCGTCATCACCTCGGCGATGGGCGGGCAGCCCGGCACCTTGATGATGGGTTTGTCGCTGATGACCTTGTGCACAGGTGTGGCGCGCGTGGGATTGGGCTTGGCGGCCTGCACGCAACCCCAGGAAGCGCATGCGCCCCACGAGATGATCGCTTTCGCGTCTGCTGCTGTTTCTTTCAGCACCTCAACAAACGGACGTCCGCCGTGAATACAGAACATGCCGTCTTCGTTCAGCGGCGGATTGCCTTCCACCGCGAGGATGTAATTGCCTTTATATTTTTTCTTGATCTGCTCGATGATCTCTTCCGCCTGGTGTCCGGCGGCAGCCATCAGCGTGTCGTCGTAGTCCAGCGAGAGCATGGACAGCACCACGTCTTTTGCCAGCGGGTGCGCGGAACGGATGAACGATTCGGAACAGCAGGTGCATTCCAGACCGTGCAGCCAGATCACCGGCGTGCGCGGTTTGTTCTCCATCGCCTCTGCGATTTTCGGCGCCATGGTCGGCGCCAGCCCCAGCGACGCGGCGGTCAGGCTGCAAAATTTCAAAAAGCTGCGACGCGAAATACCCTGCCTCCGCATCACTTCATAAAATGTTTCTGTGGACATTTCTCTCTCCCTTGTCTGTCAGCTCAGGCTATCTCTGCACGACCAGCGTCCGCCCCGACGATTGATCATCACCACGACTGTGACTTATCAAGTTCTGTGCCACGCGATGAAAACCGCGTGAAAGCCTTGTGGATAGGGAGTTACAGAGCGGCGATCAAAAGATACCCACTTTGAGATTGAGAAACTGATTCACCCGGATATTTGCAACGAATGGAAAGTGCGTTTCCACAAATTGATTGTGGCCACACGAAATGCGCGCCTAAGCACTTGCGATTGAATGTTAAAACTGTGTTAATAAAATACAGAAGTGCGTAATTTTTTTGCCTGAATGTAACGAATGGCGTTACAACCAGAGAACAAAATCCCCCGAAAGAATGATGCAAAAAAGCCCGTTCGTCCCGGGCAAAATCGAAGGCTCAACACAAACGGAATTTTTCACCGCACCCGCCTCAACCTGAACACTCCCTCGGCACCGCTATCGCTGCTGAAATAAAGCGCGCCATCCGGCCCGAATGCTACACCAGCCGGACGCGCCCAGCGGCTGCCGCCGGGTAGCTGAAAGCCCGTGACCAGATCATCCACGCGCCGTGCCGTGCCGCGCTTGAAGCGCACGGCCACCAGCTTGGGCACGCGGCGCGAAGCGGGGCTGCCGATGAAACCGCCGCTGGGCTTGGTGCCCCATGAACCGTGCAGCGCAACCACGGCATCGAATTCCAGCTTCCCTTCCATTGCATCCCTGGGCACGAAGGCCATGCCCAGCGGCGCATTGCGCGCCGGGAAAGTCGCAGCCGGGGTCGATACCTCGCCCACCGGGCGCGGCGGCGTGCTCGTTACGCAATCGTCGCGCTGCATTTTTTTACCGTCGTACTGGAACCACGGCATGCCGTGAAAAGATCCGGGCGTGAGTTTGCTGAAATATTCCGGCGGCTGGTCGTAGCCATGATGATCCGGCCCGTTGTTGCTGGCATACATGGTGCGGGTCCTGGGCTGCCAATCGAAGCCGACCGGATTGCGCAGCCCTGTGGCATAAGGCTCCCAGCTTGCCTTGCCGCCGCTCTCGTTCAGCACCATCACCCCGCCGCGCCGGTCATTGAACGCATAGCCCGTGCCCAGATACTGGTCGCTGCAATTGCCCTGGATGCCCAGGCTCACATACACCCGCCCATCCGGCCCCACGCCCACGGTGCGGCTGCTGTGTCCGCCCCCGGCGGGCAGCGCCGCCAGCAACGTCACCTCACCCGGCGTAATGCTTTCCTGCCCTGGCAGGTACAGCGCGCGATACACCCCGTCCGTCTTCGCGATCAGAATCTCGCCCGGCCGGAACGCCACGCTGTGCGGATAATCGCCTATTTCCACCAGCACCTGCGGCCGGGTATAGGGCGGCGGCAGGCGATACACCTTGCCCGACCGCGACCCCGCAAACAGATCGCCATTCGCCTCAAAGGCCAGCATGCGCGGCGAGTCCATCGCGGCCAGCCACTCCAGCCGATAACCCTTGGGCACGCTCACTGTCCTGCTGGTGCCATCCACGGTCAGCGTCTGCTGCTCATACTTCAGCTTGCCGGTGCCCGCCTGTGCAGGCACGGCAAGGCACAACACAAGCGCAAACAACCACTGCCAGGAATCGCGATTCATCTCGAAGTCCTCCATGACGGATTCGATCAATAATAGGGTTTGACCTATGCAGCGGTCATATATAAATCAACGTCAAGATTCCGCAGCATTATTCCCCTCCCCCTTGCAGGGGGAGGGTTAGGGTGGGGGTAGAAACCAGGCGCGAATATAGTCGAAATCTA
>JBNLBY010000129.1:0-4333 GCA_050303535.1 Sideroxydans sp.
CAATACATGCTTGTTGTTCACTGTGGACTTTTTGCTTAGAGATATTGCAGTCTCATAAACAATCTTTTGATCATCAATCATCAGGAATTCTTGATTCTCGTTGAGGAGAGATTCGAGTTTGTCGGCAAGGTTTTTGGATGGCCTGATCTTGCCGTTTTCAATCCGATACATGATGTTATCGGTGTCGCCATACTTGACGTGCTTCTTGATGAACTCGGTTAGCTTCTTCGCATCCTTCTTCAAGAAGGCAGGTGCCTTTTCAGTATATTCATCGTAAAAACGATCATTGATGACGTCATCTGAGATGCAGTTATGAAGGTATGCGCAGGGCTTCAAAAGGATATTCTCCTTTGTCACTGCCTCGTTGAAGTCCTCCAGCAGTGCAGCATATACCCAAGCCTGATAGGACGGATGGTTGACCTCGCGTTCACCCTTACCCAAGTATGTGGAAACAATGCCATCCATTTTGGTGGCTCTGGCCTCGGTCCATTGCTTTAGCTCAATGATGATTGCCGTATTGCTTTTGCTCTCACCTTTGCCGGTCAGGATGAAGTCGATTCGCTTTGAGGTTTGTGGCAGTTTGTACTCAATGGATACGCCAGCATCATTGGGGATGTCGCCATCTTCCAGAATATTTTTCATGTACATCATGGAGTTTTTCCATGATGCTATTTCACTTACGGTGGTTGAGTGGCCTAGATTGCGTTTAAAGGCGTCAAGAATCTTTGTTTCGATGATGTTCGATCGGACATCGTCCATAAACTCCAGCTTATTGGCGGCATATACCTGCATAGTTATCGGCCCGCCTCTGTAATTGAATCCATCCTATTTGTACTCAGTGTATTTCTTCGAACTGCCCCGAACTTTATCGGCCGGGTATTTCTTATTGTTGGCCTCAATCTTGTTTTCAACTGCATCGATGAGATCAACATCTAGTTTGTCAGCTATGCGAATCAGGTAAATTTGAATATCAGCGAGTTCTTCCTTTACTTTCGCTAACTGATCTTGTTTTAATGACTTGGACTGTTCTTCAGTTAGCCATTGGAAGTGTTCAACAAGCTCGGCGGCTTCAGCGATCAAAGCCATCGATAAGTTTTTTGGGGAGTGGAATTGATCCCAGTTACGATCATCGGCAAACTGGCGAAGCTGCAATTTAATTTGTTCGAGTTCTTTCATAATCTCCTGCCCAGTTCATAACCTTGCCGTACTATAAGCAAATTCCCATGGTCAGGCCACGAATTTTGTTCATACAAAAAGCTTCGCATTACCGCAGAATTGTTTCGTTAAACCGTTAGGTGCAGTTCAGAAAATACAGGCCACTCATTTTCTGCCTGCTGACCATCAATAATGCGGCGGCGGCCTTTCATTCGCAGGCTTGCCCTCACTTCTCTTCCGTATATGCGTGATGGTTTTGGAAGGTTATTCGCTATTTTCTATTTGCAAATAGCGAATGCAATTCATAATATGTTGATTACACATAAATCAATGTGTATATTCGCTATTTGCAAATAGCGAATACTGGAGCTGGGAATGTACAGGGCAAAATCAAACCCACAAATCGTGCTTAAGCCGCAGGACCTGGTTGTCTTACTGCGGTTGGCGCTGGTGACCGATGTGGTGCCCACGTATGCGGCGCTGGCCGCTGAGTTGGGACTGACAGCATCGGAAATACATGCCGGGCTGGAGCGTGCCAGCATCGCCCAGCTTGCCCGCAAGGATCAGGCGGGCAAGCCTTCCCTCGTGCGTGAGGCGCTGAAACTTTTTGTCGTACACGGGGCAAGGTACGCTTTTCCTGCGGTGCGCGGAGAGACGACGCGCGGCACGCCGACCGGGTATGCCGCGCCGCCGCTCAATGAAAAGATCGTACAGCCGAACGAGGCGCCGCCAGTTTGGCCGCACAAGGATGGAAAAGTGCGCGGCGTGGCGTTTTATCCGCTTTATCCAACGGTGCCAGACGCTGCCGGGCGCAATCCGGCGTTGTACGAGTTGCTTGCCCTGCTCGATGCTGTCAGGGGCGGCAGCGCGAGAGAGCGCGCTCTGGCAATCGATTTGCTGAATGAACGTTTGGGCTAGTCCAACAGTGAATCCGAATGATCCCAACGTGGCGATGATCGAGATTGTGGCAGGCCACCTTGGGGACGATTTGCGCGAGGAGTTGGTGTTTGTGGGCGGAGCGGTTGCGGGGTTGCTGATTACCGATCCGGCGATGCCGCCCATACGCGCCACCGACGACGTGGATATAGTTGTGCATGTCGTTGCGTTGAAAGACTATCACAAGGTGGAACGCGCCTTGACCGCGCGCGGCTTTGTTCAGGATATGAGTGGCGATGCACCCATCTGCCGCTGGCGTATTGGCACCGTTGCCGTCGACGTCATGCCGACGATAGAGGAAGTGCTGGGTTTTTCGAATCGCTGGTATTCGTTGGCTACGGCAACACCGCAACATGTCGCGCTGCCGAGCGGCGTTGAGATCCGTCTGATCAGCGCACCAGTCTTTATTGCAACCAAGCTGGAGGCATTTTCCGGTCGAGGCAACAACGATTACCTTTTCAGCCATGACCTGGGGGATGTGATTGCGGTAATCGACGGTCGCGACTCGTTGCTGGAGGAGTGCAGGGCTGACGACAAGGAGCTCAGGCAATATCTGCGCGAGCGTTTCGCTGGCTTGCTGGCGAACAGGGCATTCATGGAAGCGCTTCCCGGACATCTCGCGGGTGATTTTGCCAGCCAGGCACGACTGCCGGACCTTGAGCATAAATTGCGAATGCTCGCGCAATTGGACTGACACGAACACCGCTACTTTGGCCGGAAATTCCGGTCGACCTCGGAAGTCCCGGGGAAGTGGAGGGTATCAAGAGTATGACGGCCCCTGTAATGCTCTATGTCCCGAGGCTTAACGCCAACCGATGGAGGGAAACACCTCAGGAACACTACAGGACTTACCCGTCAGCGGCGCAAGATAAATTCCCAGCAGAAAACTGTCAATCCAAAAACTAGAGGGCTGTTTTGGCCTGCACTATGCATCCCTGATATCGCTCAATAATGCGGCGGCCTTTCATTCGCAGGCTTGCCCTCACTTCCCGTTTCCTCCAATGATCGAACCTGCCTTGCGAGCGATGCACAGATCGCTTCAAGCCGTTCCAGTTTTTGTTGTTGCTGATAGACCGTTTTGTTCAGTTCCTCGATCTGGTCTTCCTGGAAGGAGATTTTTGTTTCGATGTTTTCTAGGCGTTCTTCAGTCATGGGGTGATCCTGAAAGTTTGGCGGCTGGGTGGGGTGGGTGCTCATTCTAGCGCGAGGGCGAACGGATCGGAGGGGAGATGTGTTCAACCCTTCGACAGGCTCAGGGCGAACGGGTATATGAATATTCGGCACGAACGGTTTTTTCCACCTGTTTCTTTGTGAACCGTAGAATGGCATGCATGGAGGGAATATGCGCATCCATGTTCTGAGCGATCTGCATGTTGAAATTGCCAGCTATCATCCGCAGCCCGTCGCGTGCGATGTGGTGGTGCTGGCTGGCGATATCGGGAACCATGTGCAGGGTATCGTGTGGGCACGGCATGTCTGGCCTGATAAAGAAGTTGTGTATGTGCCGGGCAATCACGAGTATTACCGGCAGGAACGCACTGAGACGTTGCAGCAGATGCGCGTTGTCGCGCGCGAGTCGGGTGTGCATTTGCTGGACAACGATGAGGTGGTGATCGGCGGCATACGTTTTCTGGGCAGCACGCTGTGGACCGATTTCAATTTGTTCGGCGAGGAGTTGAGGAAGCTTGCGATGCTTGAAGGCAAGGAGTACCTGAACGATTTCCGCCTGATCCGCGAACGTGAGCGGGTGTTCACCCCGGCGCGATCTGCGCAGTTGCATAAGACGTCGCGCAAATGGCTGGCGGCGAGATTGCAGCAATCCTTTTCCGGCAAGACGGTGGTCATTACGCATCACCTGCCCAGTGCGCGGTCCATCGCCGAGCGATACAAGGCCAGTCTCACATCTGCCTGCTTTGCGTCCAGCCTGGATGAGTTGATGGGGGCGAGTGCGTTGTGGATTCATGGGCACACGCATGACAGTTTTGATTATGTGCTGCGCGGTACGCGGGTGGTTTGCAATCCGCGCGGGTATTGCCGCAATCCGGCCCGGCCGGAGAATGTGGAATTTGAACCGGGGCTGGTGGTGGAGGTTTGAGGGGGTTCAGCCCTTCGATAGGCGGTAACCCCAGACCCTCTCCCTAGCCCTCTCCCAGACCCTCTCCCTAACCCTCTCCCTAACCCTCTCCCTAACCCTCTCCCTAACCCTCTCCCTAACCCTCTCCCTAACCCTCTCCCTAACCCT
>JBNLBY010000130.1:0-4220 GCA_050303535.1 Sideroxydans sp.
AGCGCACAGCGCACCATCGATTACGTGAATACCTTCGGCGAAACTACGAGGAATCTGATCAGTAATACTGCCTGGGTTCGTGATTCCCGCAACAGCGCCATATTGACTACGGAGGGTTCGGTACAACGCGCCTTGCTTGAACTCGGATTGCCGGTTTCAGATCAGCGCTATTACAGATTGACTTATTTGCACCAGTTCTTCTATCCGCTCACCCGTAATGTGACGTTGATGATGAACGGGAACCTGGGGGTAGCCAAGGGTTATGGTGGCATGCCGCTACCCATTTTTAAGGTATTCTACGGGGGCGGTGTCGGCTCGGTGCGCGGTTATGACAGCAACTCTCTGGGTCCAAGAGATATCAATGGTCTGTATATAGGCGGTAACAGAAGCGTGACGGGCAATGTAGAGCTATTATTTCCTTTTCCCGGAATGGAAAAGGAAAAATCGGTCCGGTGGAGCGCTTTTGTGGACGGTGGCGCGATATATGGCGACGAACCACAGGTTCCGAGTACGCTGGGAATGCGTTATTCTGCGGGTATAAGCATAAACTGGTTTTCGCCGGCAGGACCGCTTAAACTGAGCTGGGCTAAGCCATTGAATAGTGAATCACAAGATAAAACCCAGAATATCCAGTTTACATTGGGCTCGATGTTCTGACTGCTACAAGGAGCTTGAGATGAAAAAGTTGCTTTGCATAGGTTTGATTTTGTTCGCATGCGTTATCCAGGCCAATGCCAGGGATTTCCGCATCGGCGTGGTCGATACTGAACGTATCCTGCGTGAGTCCAGGCAGGCTGTGCTTGCAGAGAAGAAAATCGAAAAAGAATTTGCGGCGCGCGACGAGAAGATCAAGGAAATGATCGAGCAAAGCAAGGAGCAGCAAATCGTTCTGGAAAAAGAAGGCTCAAGCATGTCGGATTCGGTGCGCCGTAACAAAGAGCGCGAACTGGCTAATTTGAAACTTAGCCTACAGACGCTGCAACGCGAATTTCGCGAAGACCTGAATTTGCGCAAGAACGAAGAACTGGCGCTGGTACTGGCCCAGGCAGACAAGGCAATACGCTCGATCGCCAAAAGCGAAGGGTATGATGTCATCCTGCAGGAAGCCGTCTATCGCAACCCCGAGGTGGACATCACTGACAAGGTGCTGAAATATCTGTCCAACGAGGGAGCGGAAAAGTCCGCCAAGTGAGCTGAAAGAACCGCAATTGATGGAACGTACAGCCTACCGATTGGCAGACATTGCAGCACGCTTTGGCGGACAGGTGATAGGAGATGCTGAAACCCGCGTGCACCAGATCGGCACACTCGAAAAAGCAACTGCCGGACAAATCGCTTTCCTCGCCAACGCCAAATACCATCATCAGCTTGAAGGCAGCAGGGCGTCTGCCGTCATCCTGTCAGAAGCCGATGCCAATGCAACCACATTGCCGCGCATTGTTTGCGACAATCCCTATTCGTATTTTGCGAAACTCTCGGCTTTTCTGAATCCGTTGCCCGAGTGCGTTCCCGGTATTCATCCTTCAGCCGTCATCGGCAAAGATGCACAAATATCGCCACAGGCTCATATAGGCCCGCAGGTAACGATTGCCGACGGTGCAGTCATCGGCGCCGGAACAGTCGTGATGGCCGGATGCAGCATTGGCGAGGGTACCGTGCTGGGCGAGAATTCACGGCTCTATCCGAACGTTACGGTGTATCACGATTGTGTTATCGGCAGTCATTTTGTAGCGCATTCCGGCGCGGTGATCGGTTCGGATGGTTTTGGCTACGCCATGGAAGAGGGCAGATGGCTGAAGATTCCACAGATCGGCCGTGTGCTTATCGGCAACCACGTCGAGATCGGCGCCAACACAACGATAGATCGCGGTGCGCTGGACGACACCGTGATTGAAGAAGGCGTCATCCTGGATAACCAGATACAGGTTGCGCATAACGTGCATATCGGTGCGCATACTGTTATTGCAGGTTGCGTCGGGATTGCAGGCAGCGCAACCATCGGCAAATATTGCCGTATAGGGGGAAGCGCAGGCATCCTGGGGCATTTACAGATCGCAGACAATGTCGAGATTGCGTCTTTCACGCTGATCGGCAAATCGATCAACGAACCAGGCAGCTACGCAGGAATCTATCCGTTCAGCAGGAATGACGAGTGGCGCAATAATGCAGTACATCTGCGTCATCTGGGCGAACTGGTCAAGCGCGTCAAGGCGTTGGAAAAAGAAATCAAATCATTAAAAAGGGAGCAAGCATGAGTACCGCAATGGACATTCATGAAGTATTGGAACACCTGCCGCACCGTTATCCGTTTTTGCTAGTGGACCGCGTACTGGAAGTCGTGCCGAACGAGCGCATCGTGGCGCTGAAAAATGTCACCATGAACGAACCGTTCTTCCCCGGGCACTATCCGCATCACCCGGTGATGCCGGGTGTGCTGGTGATCGAAGCGATGGCACAAGCCGCCGGTATTCTGTCTTTCAAAACGATGGGTAGACAGCCAAGTGACGATTCGGTGTATTACTTTGTAGGTATCGAGAACGCGCGCTTCAGGCGGCCCGTTGGCCCCGGCGACCAGCTGATCCTGAAGGCGGAAGTTACGATGAACAAGCGCGGCATGTGGCGATTCGGCTGCAAGGCCGAAGTGGATGGCGAGGCTGCTGCTGAAGCGGACCTGATTTGCACGTTGCGGACCAAGTAATGAGCAAACTGATTCATCCGACTGCGATCATTCACCCCAATGCCAGACTGGCCGACGATGTATCGGTCGGTGCCTATTCCATCATCGAAGAACATGTCGAGATCGGTGCCGGGAGTGTTATCGAACCGCATGTCATGATCAAGGGATATACCACCATCGGCAAGGGCAATCACATCTTCCAGTTCAGCTCCATCGGTGAAATACCGCAGGACAAGAAATACAAGGGCGAGCCTACACGACTGACCATCGGCGACAACAACACCATCCGCGAATGCTGCACCCTGAATCTGGGCACGGTACAGGACGGCGGCGTCACTTCGATCGGCAACGACAACTGGATCATGGCCTATGTGCATGTGGCGCACGATTGCCACATTGGCAATCATAATGTCATCGCCAATTCGGTGCAGTTTGCCGGACATATCACAGTCGGCGAACATACCCTGATCGGCGGGATGAGCGGCATACACCAGTTTGTGCGCATTGGTGACTTCGCCATGGTCGGTTTTCAGACGCGTTTATCGCAGGATTTGCCGCCTTTCGTGACGGCCGTGGGCAATCCGGCCGAAGTCAAAGGACCGCACCAGGAAGGGCCGCGCCGCGCGGGTTATTCTGCGCAGCGCCTCGACATGATCAAGCAGATGTACCGCTGCCTGTATCGTACGGGCAGCAGCTTCGATGCCGCGAAAAAGGAAATTGAAGGTCTGCGCGGTCAGGCAGCAGACGCCGATGCCGACATCGAAAATATGCTGACTTTCCTGAACCAGGCTACCCGCGGCATTATCCGTTGATAGCATGAACCTTCCAGCAAAAACCATTGCCATCGTAGCGGGTGAGGCCTCTGGCGACCTGCTGGGCGGTCTTTTGATGGAAGCAATCAGGCAAGCGATGCCCGATGTGCGATTCGTCGGTATCGGCGGCCCCAGGATGCAAGCAGTGGGCATGGAAGTGTTATTCCCGCTGGAAAAACTGGCCGTAAACGGTTATCTGGAAGTGCTGAGCCGTTACAGCGAACTGGTGGGCATACGCAACAGCCTGCGTAAACGCTTCATTGCCGATAAGCCCGATCTGTTCATAGGCATCGATGCGCCCGACTTCAATCTTGGCCTGGAAGCTGCACTCAAGCGGCGCGGTATAAAAACCGTGCATTACGTCAGTCCTTCCATCTGGGCCTGGCGCGGCGAACGCATCCACAAGATCAAACGGGCCGTATCGCACATACTCACGCTGTTTCCTTTCGAGGCGCCGCTGTATCAACAAGCCGGTATACCGGTTACCTACGTGGGACATCCGCTGGCCGACATATTGCCGGAAACACCCAACCGCGACGAAATGCGTGAGCAGATGCGCATCCTGCCCAGGCATGCCAAAATTTTTGCCCTGCTGCCCGGCAGCCGCCAGACCCGGATCAATAACAGCGTGGGTTGGGCCAGCGCCTATCTGCGCCGGGCCGGTCTGCTCGAACGGACCGGGCGGGGCCGGTTCTGCATCACCGAGCATGGGGCCGCCGTGCTAGAAGGCT
>JBNLBY010000131.1:0-4156 GCA_050303535.1 Sideroxydans sp.
TTTCGAGGTTGCGCCGGAACTCCATTACTGCCCTGGCCATGCGCTGGCGTGGCGCGAGTTTAGGGAGAGCGGCGGAGTGAAGCGCGAGCTTGAAAATGTGGTGCCGTACAAAGGCACATAACGATGGAGGTAAGCAGCGCCATGAATGAAACAACAACGAAGCGCGGCGCTTTCCGGCGTCTGCTTAAACGACTGGTTATGCGCTTCACTTCGCGCAGAGCTACGCGGGCGGAAATCGATGCAGAGACCGTGACCGAAGCTGACATTGCACGCGGCATGGCGGGTATGCGCGAATTCATGCGCACTCACTGCCCTGACTGTCGCAAGCCCATCATTCGGACCGACGATGATGCTGGCGTTTGCATCCAGTGCGGCGGCCGCAATAGGCGCGTATAACGGCTGAATTGTGAGGCGCACGCGAAGCGGGCGTCGAACACGAATGAATTGTTAGGCGTTTTGTAGGAGATAGGGATGGACGAACAAATCAGAATTGAAGAACTAAAAAAGGCGATGCTGGAGAAGCGCCAAGAGGCAGAGGAAGCTGCGTATGCATACTGTTGTGCATGCGAGGTTGGGCCGGAACGTGAGCGCGCATTTGAGGTATATGAGCGCATCAGAAACGCAACCAGGCTGTACGCCTAACGATGGAAGGAAGCCGCGCTATGAGCAACCAGAATGAAACCGCCCCGACGCGAAGCGTCGGCTTGCCTGGGTTGTTATGTTGCCCTTACTGCGGGCGGGCACCGAACAAAACCGCGCGATTCTGCATGGGCTACGCAGGTGACGGTATTTCCTGCCGGTGTGGTGCAGAAACCCCCAAACACCTGGTTGGAGATGCGGCGGTGCGCTGGTGGAACAGGCGGGCAACATAACGTGTAGTTTTGCGGCCCACGACTTGAAACCATTAATTTTGCAGAGACATTGAAATGACAGAAACCACCAAAACAACAGAGGCCGCAGCGGTAAGTGGGTCGCGCCAAGAACGTGTTGTTATGTGCGATTACTGCAAGCATGTTGGTGACGTGCCTGCGGCGCACGAATTTGAAACGGAAACTGGTGCTAGGACTTTTACCTGCGAACAGCACACGAATATTGCGATGACATGCTTAAAACACATTGGAGCAATTAGCACATAACGTTTGCCATAAAGCGCGAGCGATAGCGAGTCGATTTTGATGGCGTTGTTATATTTTTACTGAGGGCTTACTAATGGCTATTACATATAGGGAAGTAAAAGGAAAAACTGTGATCTGTAAAGATGGCGTATACATGGCCTTCACCAAAGAACAGTTGAAAGAAATGGTGGAGGTTCTTGCTGACATTGAAGCAGGAACGAAGAAATTCTACAAAGAAGACGCGAGACGAAACTGAAATATAACGATGCAAATCACCGGGCCTGAGCGAGCGCAGCGAGTGAAGGGTCCGAGTGAATTTGCCTTGTTAGGCAAGGAGAGAGTATGAAACAACGAATTATTGATTATTGCAGGGCTTACTACGAATTCCCCGCCGATGCTTCTGATGCCGACGTCGCGGAGTGGTGTGACGGCTCGCTGGGCGAGGTATTCGGGAATCTGTCAGTGGCTATCGAGGATTTCAAGGCCGCATTCACTGCCGCCTTGCCTAGCTGGTTAAAGCGAATGATGAATATCGACGCCTAACACCAGGATACACGGAGCGTGCAAGGTATGACCTATCGAATCACTAAAAAGCAACGCGAACAGCTCCGCAGGATGCGCGAGGCGAAGAAGCGCATGCGATTGTCTGGTGCCCCGCCAGAGTATCCGCCGGATCTGCCGGAGTTACGGCGGCGGATTGTGATCATAGACTATGACCACGGCCGCCAAGTGCATCGGTTGGATCTGTACCGTTGTGGTCGAATTGACTGCTACGATGTGCACGCAGACGGCCAGTTGTGGCGGCGGCGTGTAGGCTGGTCCAGGATTCTGGAGGGGCTGCGCAAAAGCCTGCCGCGGCTGATGTCACCGGCGGTTTTGGAGTGAACCCATGAACCCAACCCGCGCAAAAGTAGCCCTAGCCGCCGCCCTGGCCATGGTCGGCGGCGGGGTATCCATCCCGGGGCCAACCCGGAAGCCATACAAACCCTGCCTGCAATGCGGTACGCTGCACCGGCACAACAATGCCTGGTGTTCACCGGCGTGCTGTAAGACTTGGCGGGGAGAGCAGAAGAGGGTGATTCAATGAAGGAAATCATGGATAAACTTCTGGAAGGCATGACCTTTAAAGAGGCACTGAAGCATCTAAATATCGAGGAATACGGGGAGAGGATTTTTAACAGCAGTTCGCACGGCGACCTACAGCACCTATCTGACTACATCATGCTGGCCAAAGCGTTCGACAATCCAAACTGGTTTCGTGAATGGTTTGTTGCCGTAGTGGAATCGGCGGAGAGGGAATGGCAAAGGCCCGAATCGGTATTTCAGCACATCCCCAAAATACTGGAAGACCATTTGGCTGCATCTCGAAATGCCGGTGAAAGCAGAAGAGGGTGATTCAATGAGCGGTCAAAATACGGAAATCTCAATATGCTGCATGTGCGGCCAGCAGGCAAATCCGCCATATACAAACCACGCAGACGATAGGCCGAAGTGTGAGCGCTGCGCAGTTGAAGAGTATAAATCTTTGTATCCATCGGGATGGCACTTAATGCCGCTTAGAACTGTTTCCGTGGTGGATACCAGAGCCGTCTGACGTGAAATCATGCCAACACCGGAAGGCAACACAATGACCAACCAAACCATAAAGACGCTATTGTTTAGTATCACCCGCAAGGAATGGGAAGCGAACAAGGCACAGCAAATCGAAGATCTGACAGCCAAGATGGAGAGTCTGGCCCGGGCTGGAGATATTGCTAAAGCTGCAGCGTGCATGGCTTCCATCCATATTGTCAGATCGCGGACGTGGGAGGGTTTGAGTGCCCGCATGGGAGCGCCAAAAAATACCCCTTGCTAATCTCCCCAAAATAACCCTATAATTTCCCAAGATGGGCAAAATGCCCGCATAAGAA
This sequence comes from Sideroxydans sp., assembly GCA_050303535.1. Taxonomy (GTDB): domain Bacteria; phylum Pseudomonadota; class Gammaproteobacteria; order Burkholderiales; family Gallionellaceae; genus Sideroxyarcus. The sequence continues at coordinate 3,026 of JBNLBY010000131.1, forward strand.
ACCAACAATCCAAAAAACCCGCCAACCGGCGGGTTTTTTATTGCCCGCGAAGCGCCTCATGCACATAGACCCGCTTTGGATCATCAGCGGTTTGCTGACCGTGATCGGTGTGCTCATATCCGTGATTTGGGTACGCCATGAACGCGCCAACGACCGTACAGACAAAGTGCTGTTCAAGAAGATCGACAGCCTGCACGACGTGTTCGAAAAAGGCATGAACGAGCGCCGCGCGGCAGAGGGTGAAATCCGGCGCGAGGTTGGAGATCTGCGCGATCGGGTGGGGAAAATTGAAACCACCTGCGTGATTCTGCACGGCAAAAGCGTTGGTTCGGAGCACCCCGAGAAGGAGTGAACACCATGACCACCGGCATCCGCCCGCAAGACCTGCTGCAGTACGTTATCCGCCCAACCCTGCAGGCGTTGGGCCTGCACTCGAAGGCAGCGGAACAACTGGTTCTGGGCACGGCAGCGCAGGAGAGTCACTTGGGCCACTACTTGCACCAGGTGCGTGGTCCGGCGCTGGGCATCTACCAAATGGAGCCCGCCACGCATCGGGATATTTGGGACAATTTCCTGAAGTACAAGCCCGATATGTCGCAGAGAATAATGGCCATTGCCGCACCCTGGGAGCATGACCTGGAGCGGCAGCTGGTGGTCAACCTGGCGTACGCCACGGCGCTGTGCCGCATTCACTACCTGCGCGTGCAGGATCCGCTTCCCCAGGCGGATAACACCTACAGCCTGGGGCGCTACTGGAAGGACCACTACAACACGCGCCTGGGGCGCGGCACGGTGGAAGAGTTTCAGCGCAACTATGACCGGCTGATTGGTGATCTCAATGTCTAGTCAACCGGGTATGTTCAAGCGGTTGTGGGTGAAGCTGACCAGCACAAAGATGCTGGCGTTTTTGATCACCATGTGGGTGATTGACCGGCAGGCTGCGCACTTTGGCGCTTCGGGTGAGTGGCTGGCCTACACCATCATTTTTGTTGTGGCATCGGTCACCGGCTTCACCATGATGCAGCGCACCGGCGGCGTGCAGGGCATCTTCCAGCGCAAAGAGCAGGAGGAGCGGTGATTCTCGCCCGCGCTGGGGCGCTTATCGGGCGGCGACCGTTTATTGCGGTCAGC
>JBNLBY010000132.1:0-4055 GCA_050303535.1 Sideroxydans sp.
CTTGCTATGGTTTCCCGCCCACCAGTCGCTACTGCGGCCGACGCCTTTGGGCTTGGAACCATCCACTACGTAATCCCCCTGATTCAGGTTGGAATGGGAAATGCCCAGCGTCCCGAAGCCGCCAAACTCATACATCGGCGGCTCAGCTATCATGGATGGATTATCCTTCTGGTCTGCTGCAACGGAAATGCCGGCAACAAACAGGAAAGGTAAAGCGAGTAAATATTTTTTTGGCATATGGATCACCTTAAAATACCAGAAAAGTATGATTTCATCCCTTAACGCAGTATTCAATGCTCAAAAGCGGCATTCGAACGGACGGTTCGACTCGCAAGCCCCATATAAATTCAAAAAAACAATTAAATAATTTCATGAATAATCATTTAATCTGCTGAGACATTGCATTGCAACACGTATTTTGCTTGTTCGAGTTGGTTGTGTGACAGAATTCGCATCGAGCAAGATACTGAACGCTGTCCATTCGGGATTGTCTGACAGACGCTATTGGTTTTATCATAGCCTATAAACAAGGAGAACAATATGGACAATATGGAAGAAACCGGGAAACATGCAACAGTGCTGGTACGGCCCATCGTCATGGTTGTGGACGACGCCGACGAAATGCTGATGATCATGGATTCGATTCTGGCGCATGAGTATTCGTTGAAATTGTTCAACAATCCCAAAGATGCACTTGGTTATGCCTCCTCCAATCCTCCGGATTTGATTCTGCTTGATGTGATGATGCCTGAGATCGACGGTTTCGAAGCCTGCCGTCGCATTAAAGCCAATCCCAAGCTCAGGGATATTCCCGTGATCTTCCTGACTTCGAAAGATGAAGACGAGTACGAAGAAATGGGGTTTTCGGTTGGCGCATCAGACTTTATTCATAAACCTATCAATGCACCCATCGTAAAAGCACGCGTGAAGACCCATCTCAAAATCAAGTTCGTGATGGATTACATGAGAAATGAAAACCTGCGTTTGCAGAAAACGGCAAAGCAGGCATCTTCCGAAGTGACGAAACTGACCAAAATGTTATGGGGTAAATCTGATGGATAGATATTGACGCCAGTATCAAAACAATAAGCTTTAGGTCAACTAAGCAGTTTTTATTCAATTCAAGCGGTTTTGCTGAAATTGCGCTGTCAGACGCTTCTCCCGGGGCAACAATTGCCAGACAAGCAGACTTGAAATTATTACGGTCTGCCCAAGTCCGGAATACTTTCCCACCTTCCCTGCCCTCTCACTTGTCTTGAACCGCCTGGGCACGACGCATTGCTGGGAGTGTACGCGCGATCAGACTATCCAGTGTGTCGTCAGGTTGCGGCAGGCCGATGCCTAACGAGAGTGTTACCGGTGGCAAGGCATCGCCGCCGGGTATACTAATTACCATCTGGTCAATTTCTTCCTGCAGGCGGTCTGCAACAACATGGGCGTTGTCTTTTCCTGTCTGGGGAAGAAAAATGGCGAACTGATCGGCATCGATGTGTGCTTCCACATCGTTTGGGCGCAGGCAACGTTGTAAGGCTTCAGTGATAGAGCGTTGAGCCTGTTCGCTGCCGCATCTGCCAAAACCGGCATCGATTTGTCCAAAATTCTCCACTTTCAGCAGTATGGAGGCGCATGGCTGCTGGTTCCGGGTGTGGCGGCGAATCAGACGCTCGATATTTTTCGAAAGCCAATGCCGGTTGTAAATGCCGGTGATGGGACTGACATAGTTCAATACCCCATGGGTTTGAGCATTTTCCTGCCATTCCGCCACTATGCGGTTGGTGGAGCGTATCCGTTTGGACAGCAGCGTCAGCGGGTTACGCGATGCTTGCAATGATCTGTTGAGGACAGACCATGCTTCTGTATGGTTGATGGCCAGCAGTTCGCAATCTGTGGCGGCAATGACATAAGCGGAAACCTGATTGTCATCGAACATGGATATTTCACCCACACATTCGCCAACGTCCAGCAAGGCGAGCGGTTTGGTGTCGTCGGCTTTAAGCTGGGCACGCAACCTGCCGGACAGGAGGATATAGAGACTGTCGTTATATTGCCCGGGGGTGAGCAGGATTTGCTCTGCCCCGAGCCTGATCTGGGTGGTTTTCGCAAGCATGGAGCCGAGCGTGGCGTAATTCACCTTGTGGAATAACCGAGATTCCTGCAATAGATTGATGATTTGATCCGAGTTGATGATGCGCCTCCTTCAAGTAAATTAAATACGTTCGAAATGCCTGGTTTCCTGTGCCTGTATCCCAGATTCACATATCTGATGCCCTGAAGATTAGCAGCAAAATTTTTTTCAGCAAATATGCTAAAAGATATAGACCTTGGCCTAGACCGCAGAAGAAATATCAATGGTGTGCTTGCGGATTTGCAGGAAAACGTTCCTGCGCAGTGCTACGTTATGAGAAACGAAATGGGGGATAAAAATAATAACGCCGATCGAATCGGCGTTATATATCGGCATATCAAATTCCGATGAAGTCAGTCAGTTAATGATACTGACATTGTTTGTAGCACAACGTTTTTCAACATCATCTTGTCAATAAACCCTCCTCTGATGGTCGCCTTGAATAATCCGGAACCACAATATATTTTATACGCCTAACTTCAGAAAAATTCAATTCAAAAATAAAAAATAATTTCCAGTTGCACAAATTTAAGTGAATTAAAAAGATCGGATTTAAAACATTGATTATTGACCTGCAGCGCTATTGAACTTTTTAAATTCAGCCGTCGATAAGTTATCGATGTCCATGTATTCGTTTGTTACATCCGCCTGCGATGCAATCACATTATCGTTATCACGACACCAACGGTGCCACGCGCTTCTCCCAAGGCGGGAATTGCCTGGCAAACCGATCAATTTGTAAATATTGCCGCTACGCGTAGTGACAGTCATGCTGTCCTGATTAAATTCAATGATCGGACTGGATGCACGACCTCGGCTGTTTTTTGCGTCATGCCCACACACATGGCGGCTGCAAACTCCGTCAGGGGTTTCGATTTCCATCACACGCCATCGGCGCAGTCTGATTTCTTGGGATATATCCCGTTCATTCTCGATCGGCATTGCACACCTTAATAAATAGTGGATTTAGAGAGCCGAATCTGGAATTCCTCCCTTCCTGCATTGCTTGCCATCCGCCACAACGAAGATTAGCAGCAAAGCGCCTTCCATGCCATTGGGCAAAAAATGGCTTTTGCCTGCTATTTGGTGTGCTCATAAACCTGCAAAACAACTACAATTCGGCAATTCAGATATTTCACCAGGGATTGAAATGAGGTTCATCTATTTTTTTGCACTGGCACTGCTTTACGTCAGCGCCGTAGCGGCGAAGTCAGGTGAAGACAGCATCAAGCTTCCCGTCCCCTCCTCATCCGCCCAGCGGCTTTATTCGCATGCCAAGGCCGATATCGTGCAATTGCGTTCACTGCTCAGGAACGGGCGCACCCAGTCATCTGTTGGCTCTGGATTCCTGATCGGTAGAAGCAATTTGGCGGTGACCAATTATCATGTTATGTCGCAGATCGCGCTGGAACCAGATACTTATGTCGGCGAATATGTCGATACCAACGGCAAGCGCGGTGCGGTGAAGCTGCTGGCAGTCGATGTGTTGCACGATCTTGCCGTGGTGAGCATCGAACGCAAAGGAAGAGGATTCTTCAAAGTGCCTGACGAGTTGCCACGGCTTGCACAAGGCCAATACCTGTATTCGATGGGCAATCCGCTGGATCTGGGATTCGCCATCTCCGAAGGCGCCTACAACGGCATTGTCAAACGAAGTTTCTACGATCAACTGATGTTCACCGGACCCATCAATTCTGGCATGAGTGGCGGTCCAAACGTGACTGCCGACGGCCGAGTGGCCGGCGTGAACGTAGCCAAACGCCTGGATGGTGAGTTGGTGAGTTTTCTCGTGCCTGTTCGATTCGTGCGCGATCTGTTGAAAAAGGTAGCCAAACAAAAACAGGTGCCCAAAGATTTCAAACTGGTTGTCGGGCAGCAGTTACTGGAACACCAAAAGGCCATGATGGAGCGGCTGGCACGCACACCGCTT
>JBNLBY010000133.1:0-3764 GCA_050303535.1 Sideroxydans sp.
ATGTCGGCAACCGCAAACCGTGTCGGCAACAACGAATCCTCCGCAATCGGGGAAAACCGCTGCAACAAGCTTTCGGCCAGGCGCCGCCGCGGCGGAACGAAATGCGCCGCAGCACGAATTGCGCTCTCTGACACACTGACCATTTCGTCAACACTACGAATCTTTTCGACTGCACGATTGGCAAAACGCCTGAACAGCTGGCGTCGCCCCGCACTGTGATACGATTTTTTCGAACCACTCTCCAACAGCGGAGCGATCCATTTTTCCGGCGCAGTTTCCGCCAGTTCACTCATGGCGTTCATCAATGCCTCGACACGGGTACCGCCCTGCGGCGCGTTGGTGCAATCGGCACATCGATCCGTGCCATACAACGTCACCGCAATACCCTGTTGCGCCAGAGCACCCAGCAACGCTGGTTCAAGATCGCCGATACAGGGAACACGCACAGCCTCATCCTGCTGTGCCGATGCACAGGTCACCGCCAGAGTTTTGCCCTGGGGCTTGCTCAATTCGGAGGTTGGAAACGCGGAAAAATAGAATACGGCGGTCCGGCAAGTAGCGGCGCACAGACCACAGCCATTGCAACGGGTGGCATCGATCGCGACACCGTTATCATCAAGAGTAACGGCTCCAGCCGGACAGCTCTCCGCACAATCATTACAGCCACTGTAGCGGAAACGATATCGAACACAGCGCGTGTTACGAATCTCCGGCAGACTTTCCAGTGAAATGGCCATGATGACTATTTATCTTCACCGAAGGTCTGTAACGGTTCGCCCGGCTGGCAGGTATCGCTGGGAATGTCGTAGGTTGACGGCATATTGTCATCACCGAGGGTTTGCGGCAGATCCTGCCGGATCCATTTCAGTGACTCAAGCCCACCAAGCACGGCATAGGCCTTCACGCCGGGTAGACGCCTTTCGATAGCAACAGCACTAATCTGCGCCTCGTCGTCACTTGAGGCGATCACCAGAACTGATCCCGACAATTCGAGTTCCATACTCTCCTCGAAGGCACCTGGAATGGGAGCACGACTGCGGTCGGCGAGCTCGCGTACATCCACCACCGGCCATTGTGCCGCACCATCGAGCTTGGCTAGTTCGAAACCGTCAACCAGCGTCTCCGCAAGGGCATTGCATGCCACACAAACCAACAGCAGCAGCGTCAGCCTGGACATTGCCTCACCCCGTCCTGCGCCAGCCGATGTTCGAGCGCCGCACGTACTGCCTTTACGTCGCTACCGGTTGGTAACACCAGTCGGGAGACCTGCCCATAGCGCCGCCAGAAGCGCAACTCATCCACATCGGCAGAACCTGCATCAAGCCAGAGGCGATCGCCCAGGCACTCCACCATTTCGGCACAGGCCAGCAGATCATCGTCTTCCGGCTGCGTTACCGAAACCAGTACCGCAGAACAACCCGCACTCGTCATCTGCTCTGCCCACCAGATCGCATCGACATCGGTAACATGTCCATCCGCCGTCTGCACAACCCAGCGCGGCATGGGATTGGTCACCGCCACGACACTGAAATCGGCATTGCTCGTCGTATCCAGTCCCCAGCTTGTCGAGGCACGGCGTACCGGCATCCAGATACCTATCTTCTCCGTACCGTGTGCCGCCAGTGCCGCACTGACCAGCGACTCGTCACGCAACGCGCTGTCGCCCAACAATACCTGGGCAGCCCCGGTATCCAACAGCGCCTTGATACGCGCACTATCCGCCTGTGGCGAGACAACGAATTGTCCGCTTACATTTCCATCATCACCACCCGTATCCATAACAAAGCAACAGGCGCTCCCCGTATCTTTCGTCACCTCACTCCAGCTAGCAAAAATGAAATCCATCACTACGTCCTTACTGCAGAAAAACGCAACGCCCGAACGCCGGAAAACTGAGGAGGGAGGAGTAGTTCCGTGTCGGACGCTGACATGACATCACGAAGCTCGGCCAATGCATCGATCAAGGGAGTTATCTCGACACCTGCATAGACCGGCGCATACCGTGACAAAACGATGAGGCCGTCTTCAGTGAAGATGCCTGCACTTTCAAAGTTGCGTTCGCCGATGAAATGAAAAGCGAGGGCGGCAAAGGCGAGTCCCTGCAGGAATTGCACGAACGGATCGTCGGCACCCTGTGGTGACTCCTGCATCGTTCTTGCCCAGCGCTCATTGATCCAGTCATGTACCGCGCGGAAATCCCCCGCCTGCCAGAGCGCTGCGAGTTCATCCCACAGCAGCAAACTCATGAGGATGCCGTGCCTCCACACTGCATCGGCTGGGTCACCGCTTCAGGCTTGGGTGCACGCCAGCGGCCGCCGTCCAGGTCAGGAATATCCAACCCCATCATTTCCAGCTCGGCAGCGGCAAAGGCATCCAGCAGTCGTGCCATCTCGCGATAGAAGCTGTGCGCGGCGGCCTCCTCCACCAGTCCGGCATAACCACGTACCCAACGTCCCAGGTGTTTGCTCCAGAAACGCTTTATCGATTTTTCCAGACGCTGCGCCTCGTCGGCATTATCGCTTTCCAGTGCCTCTGCCTGACGTTGCAACAGCGCGGCAACAAACTGCATCTCCACCGTCAGGTGATCATCGAAGGTGATGAAACGGCCAGGCTGCACGCTAAATCCTTCCGCGGCGTAGTCATCGCGTGTTTCGTTTACGGCACTCTGCCGCAGACCGCCTTGCAGACGCACCGACTCCATCGGCGGAAAACCGCCGGGGGCGACGAACAACATGGTGTATTCGGCAGCCAGCTCTTCCAGCAGTGCCTCCTTCGACGCAGCCAGAAAATCGTCGCCGAAATTCACACCCAGTTCCGCCAGGGACGCCAGACAAACCTCGGAGCGCAGTTCACGAATAAATGCCGCCTGCGGTTCCTCGGCAAACACACCGGCAAGCAGACGATACCAACTGGTACGCCCGTGCAGGTTCTCAATCATTGTCGTTGCATCATTCATTACTTCCGTCATAACCACCTCTCGTGTAATGAAGGACGATCCCGCTCACGCGGGATCGTCCCTGCGACATCAATGACCGCCGCCAGACTTTTTGTGCTTGACGCTACTCGGACCGGCCCATGCGGACATCTCCGGATGCTGCTTGCGGTGCTGATCGCCCACATAGGTGTAGCTCATGGTCTTCTTGAACCACTCCACGTGCTTCTCCCATGAGGCCTCTACGTCACCGTACTTGTCGCCCGGTTGTGCTTTGGTCACCTTCACCACGGTGTCGTACCAGCCTGCCGAACCGCCAATGGGGTCGGCCACCGCAGGGATGATGGCGTTGGGATGGACACCCTTGTCTTCCCACCAGACGTTTTTCAGATCCGGATCGTCCTGCGCACCGAACTCACCCGCCTTGTCTTTCAGCTTGAGTTGCGCCAGTCGACCGTAACCCCAGTGACCGCAGGCGGTGGAGATGGCGATAACCTTCGGGTGTTGCCCTTCGGTAACGTAGGCCTTGGTGACCAGGTGACCCACCGGGCTCTCCACGCGGATCAGATCGCCGGTCTTCACACCGATACGTTTGGCGGTCTCGGTGTTGATCGGCGCCCAGTTGGAGTGAACGATCTCGTTCAACCATTTGACAGACGCGGTACGCGACTGCACGTGAACGTTGTACTTGTAGGTGGTCAGGATCATCTCATCGTCTTTGAGATTCTCGTGCCACGGTACACGCTTGAAGGTCGGCATCGGATTGAAACCGTACTCGGCCCACTCGTCGATACGCACGTTGATCAGGCGGCTGCCGCTGGGGAAACCGACA
>JBNLBY010000134.1:0-3665 GCA_050303535.1 Sideroxydans sp.
CTGCGCATGCCGAACCAGAAACGTGAAGCGGTAAAACGTTTCCGGGAACTCAATTTCAAAACCATAGCCGCCGGGGATTCATACAACGATACGGCCATGCTGGGCGAAGCACATGCCGGTATCCTGTTCCATCCGCCGGAAAACGTGATAAAGGAATTTCCGCAATATCCGGTCACCATGAGTTATGCGGAACTTGATGCGGAAATCCGCAAGGCCAGCGCGAAGATCTGACGCTGCAAATTTCAGAAACGTTTAAGCACCCAGCGCGGAACGCGCAATCCGGAATCCAGGCTGTTCTGGCGTGCGAATTTGCCATCGCCAAGATCATCCACCAGGTAATAAGGCGGGCCGCTCTTGGGCGTGATCTTGATCATGTACAGTCTGCCGCCAACGCGGTATTCCTCAACGGTCTGTTCGGAATGCTTGGTGATGGTCACTTGCGGTTCGTCGATAGCATCGCCTAACGATGTCTGTGGTGCGTCAGCTTTGGCAGGAGCATCCGGCTGTGCGGCATAAATACTCAGACTCATGCCAACGAGGGCAACGAAAATAATTGGGCGCATGATGTTTTCCAGTTTAAATGACTGTTAAAGGTTGAGCTGCATTTCGAGTTCGGCAATCGAAGGTTCGAAACCGCGCGTCTCGTAATGTTTGAAAATTGCAGCGACCACTTGTTCCGGTTCGTCGATGACTGTAATCAGATCCAGGTCGGCAGGTGCAATCATCTCTTCCTTCAGAAGGCTGTTTTTGAACCATTCCACCAATCCCCCCCAGAACTTGCTGCCGACCAGGATAATGGGCATTTTACGTGTCTTGCCGGTCTGTACCAGCGTCAGCGCTTCCATGATCTCGTCCATGGTACCGAATCCACCCGGCATGACTACATAGGCAACGGCGAATTTGACGAACATCACCTTGCGCGTGAAGAAGTGGTGGAACGTCTGGCTGATGTTCTGGTAAGGGTTATTATGCTGCTCGTGCGGCAACTGGATATTCAGGCCGACGCTGGAAGATTTGCCGTAAAACGCGCCCTTGTTCGCTGCCTCCATGATGCCGGGACCGCCGCCGGAAATGACCGAAAATCCGGCATCCGACAGCAGGCGTGCAATTTCCTCGGTAAGCTTGTAATAAGGATGATCGTGCGGCGTGCGCGCACTGCCGAAGATGCTGACTGCAGGGTGAATGTCACGCAGGCGTTCGGTAGCCGACACGAATTCTGACATAATGCCGAACACCCGCCAGGATTCCTTCGACTGCATCAGCTCGGGTGACTGCACGGGTGGGAGTTTCATATTGTTGTTCATCTCGGACCTCAAAGCATGAAGACATTGTTATTGGTGGACGGCTCGTCCTATTTGTATCGCGCTTTTCATGCCATGCCGGACTTGCGCAGTCCCCAGGGCGAGCCAACAGGCGCGATTTACGGCGTGCTGAATATGTTGCGCCGCCTGCGTACCGATTACCCGGCAGATTATAGCGCTTGCGTGTTCGATGCAAAGGGCAAAACTTTCCGGGATGACTGGTATCCCGAATACAAGGCAAACCGTCCATCCATGCCGGATGACCTGCGCCTGCAGATCGAACCGCTGCATGAAGTTGTAGCTGCAGCAGGCTGGAATATTCTGATGATAGACGGTGTTGAAGCCGACGACGTGATCGGCACGCTGGCGAGGCAGGCATCGCAGAATGGTGATCGCTGCATCATCTCCACCGGTGACAAGGATCTCACACAACTGGTGGATGACCATGTGATGTGGGTCAACACCATGAGCGAAGAGAAGCTGGATGTCGCAGGCGTCACTGCCAAGTTCGGCGTCCCTCCCGAGCGCATCGTTGATTACCTCGCACTGGTCGGCGACACCGTGGACAACGTACCGGGCGTGGCCAAGTGCGGACCCAAGACCGCCGTCAAATGGCTTGCCGAGTACGGTACGCTGGATAACTTGATTGCACATGCGGATGAAGTGAAAGGCGCGGTCGGCGAAAACCTGCGCACTGCACTGGAATGGCTGCCCATGGGTAAGCAACTGGTTACGGTGAAGTGCGATGTGGTCCTGGAAAAAAATTTTGACGAGTTGCTTGCCCCGGCTGCAGACATCGGCAAGCTGAAAGAACTGTTCCAGCATTTTGGCTTCAAGAGCTGGCTGCGTGAACTCGACAACCCCTCGCCCGCGGGCGGGGCCGGGGGTGAGGGTCGTTCCAACGAGCGAAAATCTGTAACTGTAGAACATCGTCAGTTCGAACAAACCCCGTTGCCCACAACCGCCAACGATACTTCAGGTTATGAAACCATCCTCACCGATGCCCAGCTTGATGCCTGGCTGGAGAAACTGATGGCTGCGCCGCTGGTCAGCATCGATACCGAGACCACGGGCCTCGATACCATGACGGCGCAACTGGTCGGCATGTCCTTCAGCATCGAGGCACACCAGGCCGTCTATCTGCCGCTGGCGCATAATTATCCCGGCGCTCCGGATCAACTCGGCTGTGATCATGCGCTGAAAAAACTCAAACACTGGCTGGAAAGCCCAAGCCACAAAAAACTGGGCCAGAACCTCAAGTTTGACCAGCATATCTTCGCCAATCACGGTATTGCGTTGCGCGGCATCGCCGAAGACACGCTGCTGCAATCCTATGTGCTGGAATCGCACAAGCCGCACGAAATGGGCAACCTCGCGCTGCGCCATCTGGGTCTTTCCACCATCAGCTATACCGATGTCGCGGGCAAGGGCGCCAAGCAGATCGGTTTCGACCAGGTCGAACTGGAGACCGCCACACGTTACGCTGCTGAAGATGCCGACATCACGTTGCAATTGCACCAGACCCTGTCTCCGCAACTGCAAGGCCGTCTGGATGATATCTACAGGAAAATCGAACTGCCAGTGCGCGAGGTGTTGTTCAGGATGGAGCGCAATGGCGTGCTTATCGACAGCAACAAACTGGCGCGACAAAGCCACGAACTTGGCGAGAAACTCATGGCGATTGAAAAACAGGCATTCGAGCTGGCCGGACAGACATTCAACCTCGCCTCGCCCAAACAGTTGCAGGAAATCCTTTTCGACAAACTCGGTATTCCATCGAAGAAAAAGACTGCCACCGGCGCTCGTTCCACCAACGAAGAAGTGCTGCAGGAACTCGCACTCGATTATCCGCTGCCAAAAATCCTGCTCGAGCATAGAGGTATGGCGAAGCTTAAATCCACCTACACCGACAAATTGCCGCAGATGGTGAACGCGAAGACTGGGCGCGTGCATACCAGCTATTCGCAGGCGGTGGCGGTGACCGGGCGTCTTGCCTCCAGCGATCCCAACCTGCAGAACATTCCCATCCGCACGCCTGAAGGCCGCCGCATTCGCGAAGCATTCATTGCACCTGCCGGTTCGCGCATCGTCTCCGCCGACTACTCGCAGATCGAATTGCGCATCATGGCGCACCTGTCGGCCGACAAGGGACTGCTGCGCGCGTTCGAGAAGGAGCAGGACGTGCACCGCGCGACGGCGGCGGAAGTCTTCGAGACGGCACTCGACGATGTCACGGCCGATCAGCGCCGCTCAGCCAAAGCCATCAACTTCGGCCTCATGTACGGCATGTCGGCGTTCGGCCTCGCGAAACAGCTCGGAATTTCACGCGGCGAGGCCCAGGAATACGTCGACCTCTATTTCGAG
>JBNLBY010000135.1:0-3457 GCA_050303535.1 Sideroxydans sp.
CGTTACACAAAACCTCGTCTTTGTAAGTACCGACCAGCATGTCTATGCAATCGATCTGAGCACACATCAAGCCGTATGGCAGTATGCCCAACCAGGCACGCTGGCCATTTCCGCCAACAATGTGCTTTACATTGCTACGGGTGTAAGGATTAGCGATGGCAATCTCGTTGCCATCAAGCTGAAATAATTCAGATCCCCAAAGTTGGTCGCAGCGACCGCTGCGGCCAATTTACATGCACGGGCTTTGAGGCGGCGAAATCGATTGGCTGTCTCCACCCCTTCATTCGGGATATGATGTTCCCCGCATGCGGCATTGATCAACTCGGGGGAGAAAAAAATCATGAGACGCTGCCTGACCAGAATTGCACCATTGCTTTGCCTGTTGTTGATTACCGGATGTGCGCCATTCGAGCAATACCGCACCAAATACGACCTGTGCATCAACCCCACTCCCGAGATTTCCGCCCAATGCAATCCCAACGCCTTGCAGCAGCTACGCTCTGCCAAGGGCAATAGCGATTTCCTGCTGGGCTTTATCGAGTTCGACGACCAGGGACAACTGTGGGACCGCAAGCAGATGTGGGCCGTCATGGACAAATTCGCCACCACAGCCGCCAAGCAGGATTTGCTGATGGTAGCCCTCGTGCACGGCTGGAACCACAATGCCGCGCCGGGTGACCTGATCCTGGAAAAATTCCGTGGTGTGCTGGCAAAACTGAGCGAGAGCGAAGCGCTCATCAGCCGCATGACCGGGCGACCTGAACGCAAAGTGGCGGGCCTGTTTCTCGCCTGGCGCGGCGGCTCGATCACCAATCCCTATCTCAACGGCGTAACCTTCTGGGAGCGCAAGAACACCGCGAGCAAAGTGGGCCACGGAGGCGTACCTGAAGTATTGAGCCGTCTCGAACAGCTCAAGCAAGACAAGAACGGCATACTGAATGGAAAGAACAGCACCCACCTCGCCATCATCGGCCACAGCTTCGGTGCAGAGATCGTCTACGGCGCGCTCGCCCCGGTGCTGGAAAACCGTTTCATACTGACCACCGGCCCCGCAGGCCTGCAAAGCAACGTGGGCGGATTCGGCGACCTGGTGGTGCTCATCAACCCGGCGTTTGAATCAGAGCTGTACTCCACACTCAGCAACATGTCCGCCGAACGCGGACTGTATTTCAAATCGCAACTGCCGGTCATGGCCGTGCTCACCTCCGACGCCGACTATGCCACGCGTTTCTCTTTCCCGGTCGGGCGTTTCTTCTCGACCATGTTCGAAAAAGAACGCGTTACGACCCGTTTCAACGCGACCACAAGGCAGGAGGAAACCATAGACGAAGGAGATGCCAACCTGATCGCACTCGGCCACTTCCCGCCTTATGAAACCCACAAACTCTATCCCGCCAGCAACGTGAAGCGCAGCGAAGTGAAAGAGCTGGCCGTCGAAGACAGCGTCACTTCCGCACTGATTGTCGCCAATGCCTGGGAACAAGACAAACCCGGCAGCAAAATACCACTCGCCGGACTCATCCTCGAGCGCAGCACCAACTCCGCCGGCCGCAACCCCTATCTTGTTATCAAGGCCGCCGACGAACTCATCACCGAACACAACGACATCGACGACCCGCGCATCATCGAATTCATCAAACAACTCATCATCATCTCGACACAACCGAAAGGACGGAGAGCGGCAATGGACAAGGCCTTCGGCATCAAATGAAAATCCGGGCAAACTGATTGAACAGGCACATAACCAGACATAATTGATTCATTGGTTTTTTTAGTGAAAAAATTCACTGGCAGTCAATTCTCAAATAAACAGGGAGGAGCAACACATGCAAGCCAAATCAACTTTTCGTAAAGGCGCCGAGCTTGGTATCTGCCTCATAGGCATCACCGTTTTGATTCTCGCAGGATGCGGCGGCGGCGGTGATACAGGTGGTGGGACACCACCGCAAACCTATACTGTTTCCGCCGGTATCGGTGAAGTGATGCAATTCAACATCTATACATCGAATCTGACTTACAGTTATTCGGTGATCGAAACGAGTTACGCCGCTTCAGGTATCAGCGTCGGGCAAACCGGTACGGGTACGCTGACAGACAGCGGGGGCGGGTTCTATGCGGTCAGTGCTTCGAGCGACGGTTTTATCCATAGCGGCAAACTTTTCCCCGTAAAAGACGGATTGTTGGCCGGCCATATCATCAACAGTATCGGCGGTTCAATGCGCATTCCGGTCTTTGGCGTATCCAGCCCGATCACCCAGCTCGCCTCCCTGGCGGGCACCTATAACTTCCAGGGTTTTGCATGCAGCGTATCGGGCGTTGCCAATGTCGCAGGCAACGGTGCATGCGGCACAAACTATGGAACGATTTCCATCAACACATCCGGCAACCTCGGCAAATGCAATGGCGGCGACGCCATTGTCGCCAGCGGCGTCCATGCCTGCACAACATTCCAGACCCGTACACTTCTGGCCGTTGCGGCTTCCCCTGGCATATTTGATGTCATCGAGCCTGGCCCGAATCACGTCGGGTGGTTCTTTGCGTTTACAGCAGCGAATGGTGAAAAGGTTGCCGTGCTGGACAATGACGACTCAACCACGCCTTTATATGGACATGCAATATTGTCTACCTATGCCAGTGCGGCCTCGGGTGTGATATCCGGGACTTACTTCAAGAACGACAACGAAAGTTCAGAGCGCATATTGACCATCAGCGGCGGCGCCTACTCCAACGACCTCGGGTTCGTCGGAACGATAAACTATAACTCGCCATGGAACGGTTTAAGCACCTTCAGCGTAACTTCCGGAGTAAGCACGGTCACGGGGATTGGCATGACCACCGGGACAGGCGCATACACACACCTGATCGATGGCGACCCGCAGTTCTTTGCTTCCGGACTGAAGTATTAGTTGCAGGCAGTAACAGAATGAGACCACGGCTTTCGAATTCGTTAACCGGAAACCGTGGTCTGTCGCTGAAAGAGCACAATTTTGTCCGCTACGCGGTAACTGGATTCTCGCCTGCACCCGCAAGGGGTACGCCGTGGTTGTAAGGGGCTAAAGCCCCAACAACACACGCAGCGCGGGAATGACGGCGTGGCGGCTGCACCTTCCCCTTTTACCAAGGGTTTTGCTCACTGAATTAAAACGGGCGCTTGAATCAAGTGTCCGTTTTTTTCGCTCAATATCCGACTGTATTAGTCAGCGTATTCAGCAGACTCCTTTTACTTATCAATACCGTACAGCTCACGTACTAGGCTAAGGTCTATGCCTAAAGGCATATTTTCTCGTGTGGGTATTGTTGCTAATCTCCGCCGCGCAACACGCATCACCATGCTGCAATTACTGATACCCGGTCGTCATTGTTCCGTACTACTAAACGCAAACATCGGAGACTCGAAACCATGCCTACCCATCCCTGGAAAAGTTTCTTAGTAGCATCGTTTATTACCTTATGCGCA
>JBNLBY010000136.1:0-3444 GCA_050303535.1 Sideroxydans sp.
TGAATTCAGGTTGTTGCTGCCCGGCACACCGCAGAGCGGAGCAATCTTGCTGGCCGAGAGAATTCGCAGCGAAGTGAATCTGGTGAAGGTTGGCGCACCGAATAGCAGAAACACCTTATCAGTGAGCATCGGCGTGTGCAGCAGTCTTCCGGATGATAAAGGCATTGAAGACATTGTCCGCCGGGCCGATGTTGCGCTGTACCAGGCCAAAGCAGCTGGCCGCAACACGGTTAAGGTCTGTTAGCTACACTGCGACCTATAGATCAATCTGCAATCGACAAAGTCTGCTGACACACCGTTGTCAGCAGTTTAGCGGTAGAGTTCCGCCTGCGCATAACGCGGAGCACTCCATGAAAAAGCTCGATCTGAAAAAGGAACTCAAGCACCTGTACCAGCCTTCCACCAAGGAAGTGGCGCAGGTTGACGTCCCTCCCATGAATTACCTGATGATAGACGGTAAAGGCGATCCGAATAATTCGCAGGAATTTACCGATGCCATCGCCGCCTTGTTCGCGGTAGCTTACACCCTCAAGTTCACGGTCAAAAAAAGTCCGCTCGCGGTCGACTACGGTGTGTTGCCGCTGGAAGGATTGTGGTGGGCAGAGGATATGAGCAAGTTCAGCTCAGAAGACAAAAGCAACTGGTTGTGGACAGTAATGATCGCGCAACCGGAATTCATCACGCAGGCGATGGTAGATGAGACGATCGCCGAGGTGACCAGGAAAAAGAATCCGGCTGCCATTTCCAGGATGCGCTTTGAAAATCTGGCCGAGGGCACTTGCGCGCAGATCATGCACATCGGCCCGTTCAGCGAGGAAGGGCCAAACATCGAAAGAGTGCATCGTTTCATCAAGGAAAGCGAGCACCAGCTTCACGGCAAACACCACGAAATCTATCTGAGCGACATTCGCAAGGCCGCCCCGGCCAAATGGAAAACGGTCATCCGGCAACCAATGCAACTTTTATAAAGGAGATAAACCATGAGCACAGTCAAGAAAATCCCCGATGGCTATCATGCCATTACCCCTTACCTGGCCGTGAAGGATGCGGAAGCAGCGATCAGTTTCTATCAGCAAGTCTTCGGGGCGAAAGAAACCGGCCGCATCTCCATGCCGGACGGCGCAGTAGGACATGCTGAATTGCAGATCGGTGATTCGAAGCTCATGTTGGCCGAAGAAATACCCGCATGGGGCAACACGAGTCCGGCCACGCTGGGTGGTTCGCCGGTCGGTATTGCGTTGTATGTTGACGATGCCGATGCCGTATTCAAGCGCGCACTGGATGCGGGTGCCACCGAGATCGAGCCGATGAAGGATCAGCTCTACGGCGACCGCTCTGGTTTGCTGGCCGACCCTTTCGGCCACAAATGGTATGTCATGACACATATAGAGGATATACCATTACCTGAAATACAAAATCGTTTTAACGCGATGTTTGCCACAAATTAGGTAAGGGCCGGAATTGTTCAGCTGGTGTTTTGCGAAGGAGAGGATATCAAGAACTGCGGCTTGAGAATTTACGAAGTGCGCCATCATTTATTTGTAAAAGTGATAGCACGACTTGCCTTTCCTTTTGGCCACCAGCATGGCTTCATCGGCATGTTTCATCAGTTGTTCCGGCGTGCTGTTATCCCGCGGATAGAATGTCACGCCAATGCTGGCTGTTACCTCTGCTGATTTACCGTGTATCAACATCGGTTGGGCGATGTCTTTCAACAACCGGTCCAGCAAATGCAACACGTTTTTCTCGCGCTCAAGGTCACCCAGCAACAATACAAATTCATCCCCTCCCAGCCGCACGACGGTGTCCTCGCCGCGCAATATTTTGTTCAAACGGCCGACTATAAGACGCAGTACGTCATCGCCCGCATCATGTCCAAACGTATCGTTGATTTGTTTGAAGCCATCCAGATCGAGATAGCACAACGCCAGCACACTTTCGTTGCGATTGCTGCGCGTAATAGCCTGGCTGAGTCTGTCCTGCAATAAGCGCCGGTTAGGCAGGCCGGTCAGCGCATCATGATTGGCTTCCACCTCCAGCACCTGCTGACGCTTCACCAGATGCGTGACGGACGACAAGACGCCGACATAGTGGGTGATGACCCCCTGTCCATCCGTGATGGAAGAAAGCGCCAGCCATGTCCCTTCGACTTCCCCATCCGCGTCGCGCCCCACCGTTTCGCCAGCCCAGTGCCCGCTTTCGGTCGCCGCTTTCCATATCTCGCCGGATTTGTTCGCGCTGAACAGGCCTGGTTTGAGTTGCCGGATGTCCTGGCCAACGATCTGTTCATGTTCCAATTGCACGTCCGCGCAAAACGACGGATTGGTATCGATGACCGTCCCATCCGCATCGGTGATGAAGATCGCTTCCAGTGTGCTGTCGATCACTTTTCTGGACAGGCGCAATCTTTCTTCCGCCCGCTGCCGTTCTGCAACTTCGCGCATGAGTTGCAAGGTGCGTGTGGACAGCGTGTCATACATTGTGAGGATTGTTTCGATCAGTACTCGCAAGGCGCCGCTCATCTCGGTACGCGCCTTGTCCTTGGCATCCGGTAACGGCAATCCCTGTTGTACGGAAAGAACCACCTTCGCCAGGTGTTTGTCTGCTTCAAGAATATGGAAGGCCAGCCAGTGCGTCAGGAAAACGACTATTTCCTCGATCACCTGTTCGATAGCCAGCGAAGACTGTTTTTCCCTGAGTTCAAGCACTTCAGACACAAAACTCTGGTGTGTCGCGGCATGTTCAATCGGAAGTTCGTCGTCCGGAAGATATTTATTCCAGATGCCTTCTTCGGTTTTGAAGTGGTATACGGCATACTCTGCCAGCTCATCGAAAATCGAAGTCAACTCCGGCTCGTCTACGCCAAAAGCCAGTCGACTGGCCAGTTTGTTCAGAAGCTCGACCAGTTTGCGATGCTGGTTGTCGATGGCTTGAATGCCTGTCTGGAAATTCTCATTCCAGGGGAAAATGTCTGCAGGGGTGATCCTGATATCCATTTCATTCACCCTGATTGTTTTTGTTTATGTTTTATTTTGCGCCTTTTTTGTCCTGTATTCCAAGCCTTTTCAATATGCTGGCGGCTAATACCCATGCCATTGAAATACGAAACAGCCGCTTCTGTTTTGTCAGATAATTTCGCGCCAATCCAGGACATGCTTTTGTGTTGCCACTGTTACCAGACCGGGCTTGCTGCCCAACACTTCTCTGAGCGCCGTCAGAGCTAAATCAGCCACGTTGTTCTTGCGACTCAGGTGCGCGGCAACAACATGCTGCAAAAGGCTGCAATCCAGTCTTTTTAACAACGCAGCCGCATCGTCATTATTCAAGTGCCCAAAGCGTCCGCCCACGCGCTGTTTCAGAAAATATGGATAATCGCCTTCGGCCAGCATCTGGCTATCGTGATTGCATTCCAGTACCAGCGCATGACAACCGCTCAGAAGCGTT
>JBNLBY010000137.1:0-3122 GCA_050303535.1 Sideroxydans sp.
GGCAGAGAGCAATACTTTCATATATTAGCGATTATTGTTCTCTGCCCCGGATTTTTCTGTTTTTTTACAAACCTGAAACGCAGTTTAAGTTTCTGCCTGTTCCAGTCCGCCCTGGCGAATCAGCAGTTTTAGACGTTCGGCGTTATATTCGCTGTCGATTTGCTGCAGCCGCTCCTGTACCAATTGCTCAAGGTCACCGTTTAGATCTTCTACACGTCGCTGCCAATGTTCAAGATAAGCGTCTGTGCCGGCGAGCTTGCTGCGCATTGCGGCCTTGTCGATCGCTTCGCTAAAGCGCTCGGGCAGTATTTTTTTGGCAGTTTTGCGCCCCTGTTTTGCGATAATCTGGGCCGGTATATCACGCCAGTAAAGCACGGTTAGTTTTGCCATATTGTTGCCTCTAGCTGTTTGACCTTGTTTAGCCCGAATATCTCAGATAATACTATCGGAGTGAGATTATCCGGTTAGATATGCGGGCTGGCAGTGTAGCAGTTGCGGTTAACGCTGCACTATAATTTTACGATTCTGAATGATTAATAATAATGCGTAGTGTTGTCTATCCTGATTCTCATTGAGTCTCGTCTTAGACTGCCGCATTCCGGTTGGCGCGCAGGAAAGCGCGCAGATGAAACTGACTTTGCGCATCGTGATAACGCCAGGTTTGCCCCTGCGGACATCGATAGCGCGCCATACAACCATGCTGGTGACAGGCTGCATCCACATCGTGTTCAAGGTAACGGATGCAGGCGGGAACATCATAGCCCGACTCGGTCAATGCATTAACCGGACAGGTATGCAGGCAGGGTTTATCGCTACAACTATCACAAACTGATGCCACCTGCTGCGCTTTCAGCATGACACTGGTATCTGGTAATAACAGGGCGAACCGATAAGCGTGCCATAGTCCGTATTGCGGATGCATCATCAAACCCAGTGGAGATTGTTCGAGCGCTTCAGCGCTGCGAGCCCAGCGTTGGAATGGCAGGTAAGGCGGTCCATCGAAGGGAAATATTGCTTCTAGCTCGAAACGCTCGCATACCCCATTCGCCACCCGGCGACTCCATCGATCCAGCGGATGTGGCTGCCCGTCATGATACTCGGCCGCTGCAGAAAAATGTCCCCACATGTCCGCACCGACATTGCCTACGAGCGCAATCTTCGATGCGGTCAATCCGTATTGCTGCCGGTCATCTTGCGTAAGTTCTCCGATTCCGCGCAGCGCCAGTCCGCATTGTGACAGGTAGTCGTTTAACGCTTGCTGATTCACCTGCCTGGAGTCGCTCATAGTAGAATCCAGCTTTGTTTTCGGTCAGCAAGCGCATGAATCGCCTGCGCAAGGGCTTCGGACACCGCAATCATTGGGCGAGATTTATTGCACACAGTTTTCTCCTTTTGGATAACGCTGAACATCGCTCAATCAGATCGATAACATAACCGTATCATCACGCACTATGCGACGGTGCATCGGATTTCCAGCTGCAGGCAGGGCCAATGGCGGTAGCGACGATACGCGATTCGAGAAACAGCTCGCCATCTCCACTATCCGGGACATGAATATCATGATAGGCGATGGTAATTTCATGGCCGTGCGCACCGGCGGCACAAATTTGTTGTGTTGCTTGTGCACGCACCAGTTCCTCTCCGTGCTGACGGGCTTCCTCCAGGCTGTCAAACAACAGCGGATCACCGCCGCAGAACAGTTTAAATTCGCCCTGTTGTGGCTGTGTCACCATGACCTCTGCGCGCTGGATGATACTGCCCATGACAGCGCCATAGGCATTGGCAACCTCTGCATGCGGCGGTACCCGAAGATCCATCTTCATACTGCGTGCAACCTCATGGTAATAGGTCGCTGCTGGCGCGCCCACTGCGACAAGCGGGTAGTCACTAGCGAAATCTACCTTGAAAAGAGGCTTGTGGTTATCATGTGTTCCACCGTGCATGATCATGCGCGTCACCGCGTCAATTAAGTGTTCCAGGTTTCCACCACCCTGATTTGGCACTGCCACGTTCATCCCCACTGTAACGAGCAGCTGGCGGATTCGTGTATGCACCAGTTGGTAAACCATGCGGCTGGCGGACTCGATATCGCCTTCAGCCCATTGACCGAATCCATACAGATAACGCATCTGGCGCATCCATATGTGCGCGGCAAGCTCGGCCGCCTCGCTGCTCCAATGCGTATTCATACCCAGTACATGTACCGCATCGCTCGGTGTGAAACCGCTGTAAATGGCCAGGCCCAGGCGTTTCAGCCGTGCCAGCGCGCGGCCAAGATTGCGGTCGTTGCTCACAGCCTCATCCAGCTCAACAGGGCCGTCCGCGAGCAGTTCCCAGGCATCACGTTCGACCGGGTCCAGTTGCGCCAACAAAGCCGGGTTGTTTTCCAGACGCAGCACAAAGCGGTTGCTGCGCGCATTGATCATGCCGGTAAGTTGCGCTTGCAGACGCGGAATCACCTCCGGATACAGCTGACCCAACAGGCTGGTGGGCACCACCCGCCGAGGTCCTATAATCAGGCCGTCTGGTCCGCCAAAGCTGACTTCGCTATCACCCCCGAGACCGATCGAATTAACCTGCACCGCTTCGACCATCGGCTGCCAGTTGCCGATACGAGCACCATCGACGGAGAGCCGTGGCAGGCCGCCGCTGACCACCGCGACATCGGTTGTGGTGCCGCCCATATCGGCAATAATCGCAGTATCTTCTCCACTCAACGCGCAGGCACCGATGACACTTGCAGCCGGTCCGGAAAGCACCGTCCCAATCGGCTTTTCCAGCGCTTGCGCGAGGCTTGCCAACGAACCATCGCCCTTAACGATCATCAGCGGCGCATCGATGCCATATCGCTTCAGGATGGTCTGAACTGATTCGATCAGATCATGTATTGGCGCGACCATTCGAGCATTCAATGCGGCGGTCAGGGCGCGTCGGGGCGCACCAAGGGTAGATGCGAGTTCATGACCACAAATCACTGGAATATCTTTATCCAGCTCATGGATCAGGGCTTTGACACGTAATTCATGGCTGTTGTTACGGGTACCGAACTGTGACGACACGGCAAAGGCCGAAACCTGCTTACGCAGACGCTGTATCGCGTTACGGATCTCGTTGTCGTCGAG
>JBNLBY010000138.1:0-3121 GCA_050303535.1 Sideroxydans sp.
AAAACGGCCGAAAGTGCTGATCTTCGACGAGGCGATCGCCCACCTGGATGCCGAAACCGCGGAGCAATTCGCCAACACCGTAAACCAGCTGAAAGGCAAGGTGACGGTACTGTTCATTACCCACCAGATGCCGAAGCAGTTGCGGGTCGATCACAGCGTTTCCCTTGGCGCACTCAACGACAGCAAAACGAATACGGAATAGGTGAAGAACAGTGACCTCGCAGCAGGATTTTTCACCGCGCCTTCTTGCGTTGCAGGATAACCCGCCGTCGCCCATGCCGCGGGCGGTACTTCTTACCCTGCTGGCTTTCCTTGCGCTGTTGCTGCTGTGGTCGTTCATTGGCCAGTTGGACATCGTAGTACGTGCCCAGGGCAAACTGCTGCCGGTAACCCGGCTGAAAGTCGTGCAGCCGCTGGAAGGAGGGCGGGTCGAGAAAATTCTTGTGTCTGAAGGTGCGCGGGTCAAAAAAGATGAAACGCTGCTCATCATGGACACCCTGTTTTCCGAGGCCGACACGGAAAAACTGAAAGCGCAACTCGACGAAACCAAAATCCAACTGCGCCGGATCGAAGCGGAACTCGGCGAAGGCGAATTCAAGGCACTTCCCGACGAAGACCCGGAAATATTCAAAAAGGTCGCGCAGCAATACGAGGCCAACAAACAAGCGCTTGACGCCTCAATAAAAGAACAGGAATCGCTGCTGAAACAGGCAAAGCAGGACAAGGCCTCGGCGATGGAAGTGCTGCAAAAATTGAAAGAGACACTGCCGATCTACCGCGAAAGCGAAAAGGCCATGCTGAAACTGGTCGACAAGGGCTATGTGAACAAACTCGACGTGTTGGAAAAGCAGAAAGAACGCATCAACGCGGAGCAGGACCTGCGCGCCCAGGAGCGGAACATCGAAGCGCTGAACGCCCGGATCGAAGAAGCGGAAACCAAACTCAGTCGGGTCAAAGCGGCAAACCGCCAGAACCTGCTCGATAATCGAGCCGAACTGAACAACACACTGGCGCAACTCGAGCAGGACTGGCTCAAACAGGAACACCGTAATCAGCTGATGGAACTCAAGGCACCGCAGGACGGTTACGTGCAGGAACTGGCAGTGCATACCGAAGGTTCGGTAGTACCGTCCGGCACGGTACTGATGAGCATCGTACCGGCCAACGAACCGCTTAAAGCCGAAGTCTATCTGGACAACCGCGACATCGGCTTTGTCAAACAGGGACAGACCGCCAAGGTCAAACTGGAAGCCTACGAATTCCAGCGCTACGGCCTGCTTGATGCCGAAGTGGCGACCATCAGCGCAGACACCGTGACGCAACAACAGGGTAACGTGCAGAACGCCATCAACTATCGCGCACAACTCGACCTGGCGAGCCAGTTTCTGGAAAAAGAAGGCAAGTCATTCGAACTGCGTCCCGGGATGATGGTGGTAGCGGAAATCAAAGTGGGAACACGCTCGGTGATGGACTACCTGCTGTCGCCGATCCAGCAAGCGGTTTCTGAGGCAGGGACGGAGCGGTGATGGATTCATGCGCATGAAAATGAGATTGATTACAAACGGAATGTGGATAGCGCTCGTATTACTGACGCTGGGTGCCAACTTCGCTTGTGCAGCGAGTTTTGATTGCGATAAGGCGGGCACGAAAGTTGAAAAGATGATTTGTGCCGATCCGGAGCTTTCGAAGTTGGATGAGGAGCTTGGAAAGGCCTACAACAAGGCTCTCGAAGCAAACTCTGATCAAGCTTCCATAAAGCAGAAGCAACGTGATTGGCTGAAAGAGCGGAATAAATGCGCGAATTCGGAATGTATCAGAACCAGGTATCAGGATCGAATTGCAAATCTCGGCAAGACAGTATCGGAGGTTTCACAACCTACCAAGCAAGATAATCCATTGGTGTTTAAGCTGGAAGACGGCAATGACAGAGACGTCTGCCGCGACATGGCCGAAAATCTGAACAGAGTGCAGCCCTCCTTGGCATCATTCAGTACCGAAGTCGTATTCGATCCGAGGATGACGCAATTTAGTTGGCCAGATTGGAAGGAGTTGGATATCAAGGATTATCTGGATGTGGTTTATGCCATCGAGAATAAGTTGATGCATATCTATCCGTCGGAGACCAAACCCTTCGATGAATGGAAGAAAGAGTATCTGACCAATATGAAGACCGGAACATCTGGCGGCTTCTCTGATTTAGGCCAAGTCAGAAGGGTTTGGAGGCCACGGCTTCGAATAGCTTATGTAAAATTTAAAACTAACGGGAAACTGGAAACTGTGTTGGGCTATACCCGTAACCGAGATGTTGGGGAATGGCAAAAGGGATGGCGTGCCGAGTGCCTTCCTGATTATTTAAGCACTAAGAATTCTAGCCGATTTTCCGCATGTGGTAAGAGTTATGACAAACGTATGGGCATCAAGAGTCTGGAAGGATACCCAGGTGACTATATTGTGTCGTATGACTCGGAAAAGCGAAAAGTAGATTTCATTTTATCTGGAGACAGAGGGGCAGGTGCAAGTAGCCTAATTTCATTTTTCCTGTTTCTTCACAACGGTATAGGATATATGTCTCTTGCCGATATTACAGGTATGTCCATGAGTCGAATTGAAAGGATAATACCTGAGCGTCAGACTGTCCCTTCATGGGTTCGCGGCAGATATATCTGCGGCATTCCATACCCACGTTCCAAAAGTCAATAAAGGATTAGATTAAACGGTTAAAGGGGTCAGAGCCCTTTAAATGCAACCTGATGTTAACCTGAAAGGATTTGGATGGGGTAGAGTGATGCCGCGTAAACCTCGCTTCTTTGTTCCAGGCGTACCTGTACATATCGTACAACGTGGCCACAGCCGTGAGCCGGTATTCTTCGAGGAGAACGACAGCCTGGCATACTTGCGCTGGTTTAAGGAAGGAGCGGACCGTTACAACGTGGATATCCATGCATATGCACTTATGACCAATCACATTCATATTCTGGCAACGCCACAAGACAGAGACGGCATCACAAGAATGATGCAATATGTTGGGAGACACTATGTACCCTACATTAACTACACCTACGGCAGTAGTGGGTCTATCTGGGAAGGGCGTTACAAAGCCAGCCTCATACACGATGAAGAA
>JBNLBY010000139.1:0-2777 GCA_050303535.1 Sideroxydans sp.
ATGTACTGCAGCCAAGCGTGTGTAGGGGATCAATGTACCCCAGTCGTAACCGTATGATGTACTCAACTGCCCCCCCAGACTGCTAGTTAATGAAGTCACGCTTCGATCACCATAGTGTAATGCCAACAAATTAGCATTGTAGTTATTGCCACTTTCGCTATAGCCACTGATAGCAGTCTTGATGTAATCAAGATTCAGAGACGGTGCCAGATTGAATCTACCCACATCCGTTTGGTAGCTGGCCGACAGGCCTGCCATGATTTGTCGTCCAGTTGTGTTGCCGCTCACGGTACCAGATATCCCAGTTCCGATTCCAACCAAGCGCTGATTGTCGAGCTTAAGAGAGCCATAACCTAGATAACCATCGACAGCGACATTCTCAGAAAACAACCAGGTACCGTACATCGTTGCGGTATTATTGCTGCTATCCAGGTAGCCCACACTGTCATTGAAGTTCGCCTTGTCTTTGGTTTGTCCAACCGCGAGTCCCAGCACAAAACTATCCGAGAAGCGGTAATCCAGACCGACCACCAAACCAGTCAGCCTCGATTGATAGCCGTTTTCCAGATCAGTGTTGTGTCGGTTGCTATTACCGTATTGGGGAGTTATTAACAGTCCCCACTTTCCACCATCGGCACTTGCACCCTTTTCCTGCTGCTCGTCCAGTGACGCACGAGTTTCTTTCTTCTTACGCGATGCAGCACTACTACCTGCATTGATGGTACCCAAGTTCGAGGATACATCTGCAGAAGTTGCTGCCCCTCCACCTCCTCCAGATGTAGCAATTATCGCGCACAAATTTCCCAGACTTACCAAATCCCAGCTAGGAGGTGCAGACGGAGCAGAACAGGTGTTTTCGATATATTGCAGAAATGCCGCATCCTGAGTCGTAGCAATTGCATGCTGTGGCATCAGCCCTAGTCCCAGCGACAAAACCGAAACAGCAAATTTGCTGATAAACGTATAACGATTTACTTCAAGCTTACGGGCTTCAGTCTGCATATCCCCCCCGAGATTTTCATTGTTAATAGGCATAAAATGTGAATTCAAAAGGCCATACTTCCCCTGAGGGGACTTTGAAGTGAATCCGCTCTCAAGTCAATATGCCAAATTATCTAGATATGTTGATCAATCCTGTAGGACATCAAGGCAAAAACAACATGGATTTTGATTCTCAGGAGTTAGCGCTCATTGAAGTTTCACACCACTATTTACTCTCCCACCGTAAAAAAACACATGCCAAAACCATAAAGACATAAGCCATCAAAACCCTTTTCCTGCTATTGCTTTTCAAGCTACTATCGCGCTCAATTATTCGAAGTATCGGGGAGATCAGCATGAACCGTAAAGGCCTGGGCGTCATCGCTTCTGCATTCCTGTTGTTCGTTTTGGTGCTGTGGTTCACGCAATATCAAGATGAGGGTGCACAGACAGCAACTTCACCCAGTGGGGTAAAGCTGACTGCAAGCAATGCGAAGCCATCGGCAACATCGAATACAACCAGAAACGGCTCCCTCAACACCCGGCAGCATGATAGATATGCAGCGTATGGTGCACAGACAAGAGCCGCGTTCGCAACACCCTCCCCTGTTCTCAGCAATGCAAACAGCAGCCCAATTCAAAACAATTCATCCCCGCTTGATTCTGCCACTCAGACGAAAGCCAAAGTCGAACCAAAACCGCTGGAACCTCGTGCAGAGCCATATGCTTTGATGGCAAACAGCGGTAGCGTCAATGTTCGCTTCAGTGTCCGGCTGATCGGTGATACCGATCCATCGTCGATGGTCTATCTGCGCCAGAGCGATTCGCAAGATCTCATCGCCATGAATGACCAGGGTGTGAACGGAGACCTTTTTGCCGGAGATAACATCCACGGCGCGAATCTCGTGCTAGATACATCACGTTTGCAGCCGGATACCTGTCTGAATTACACCGCCTTGCTTAAAGAAGGTGAGCGCGAAGCGGCCTCATCGCCGTTGCGCTTGTGCGTAAGCAACCTGCCGGTGCGCACCGCAACGTCGAACATTGATAACTCCGTCGTATTTGCCGATGGTTCCAAAGCCATTGCCGACGAAATACTCGTCACCGCCCAACCCGGCACCAAGATTGCCGCAATGCAAACCCTCGCCGCCAGCATCAATGCAACCATAATCGGCACGATCCCGCCGCTGGATCTGTACCAACTCAGACTCCCCGCCCCAGCTACCGAATCACAGCTGATTGCGTTGATTAGTCAATTAAATGCACGGCCTGAAGTAAAAGCAGCTTCGATCAATGGGATAGGAGAAATGACTGGCACCCCAAATGATCCAGAATATGTGAACCAGCATGGACTGCAATTGGTGAGAGCGCAGGATGTGTGGGATATCGGAGCGACAGGAAGTGGCGTAATCGTAACCGTGCTGGATTCCGGATTGGATCGCACGCATCCTGACTTCGGCACAGTGGGAAATTGCCAACTGGCTGAGAACGATTGCGGCGGATTGAATAACGATGCTTTGGGGCATGGCACTCAAGTCGCCGGCGTAATAGGAGCCAAAACAAACAATTCTTTGGGTGTCGCTGGTGTTGCACACGGCAGCAAGATACATTCAATACAAATTAGTGCAGATGCATCTATTCCTGATACGGAGATGGTTCAAGGATTCACTGATGCCGGAGCATATGGTCTGGCATCGGTTATCAATGCGAGTTTTGGTATAGCAAATGCTTTTGCAAACTGGACACCAGTTTGTGCTGCAATTGATTCTGCAGTACTGAATGGTGGCGTGCCTATC
>JBNLBY010000140.1:0-2665 GCA_050303535.1 Sideroxydans sp.
GTCGGTAGCCACCAGCACCTGCAGCCTGGCGGTCTTGAACTCGGACAGTGCGCGTGTGCGCGCTGCCTGGCTCTTGTTGCCATGGATCGCCATTGCAGGAATTTTTTCCTTGTTCAGATGATCGGCAAGATTGTTCGCGCCATGCTTGGTGCGCGTGAACACCAGCACCTGGAACCAGTTGTTGTCCTTGATGAGCTTGGTCAGCAAGGCGCGCTTGCGTTCGCGGTCGACAGGATAGACACGCTGTTCGATCAGTTCGGCAGTCTGGTTGCGGCGCGCCACTTCGATCAGCGCCGGATTATTGAGCAGGTTGTCGGCCAGCAACTTGATCTCGTCGGAAAAGGTAGCCGAAAACAGCAGGTTCTGGCGCTGTTTTGGCAGCACGGCAAGCACACGCTTGATATCGCGAATGAAACCCATGTCCAGCATGCGGTCGGCTTCGTCCAGCACCAGTATCTCGACATGAGACAGGTTCACCGTCTTCTGTTGCAGGTGATCGAGCAGTCGCCCCGGCGTCGCCACCAGGATATCTACCCGGCCGTGCAATTGCTTAATCTGCGGATTGATATTGACACCGCCAAACATCATCATGGACTTGAGCGGCAGGTGCTTGCCGTAGATACGCACGCTTTCCTCCACCTGGGCTGCAAGTTCCCGCGTGGGTGTAAGCACCAGCGCGCGGATGGGATGTTTGCCCTTGGGCTGATTGGCCATCAGGCGCTGCAGCAGCGGCAAGGTGAAACCGGCGGTCTTGCCGGTGCCGGTCTGGGCGCCACCCATGAGGTCGCCCCCCTTCAATATGACGGGAATGGCCTGCGCCTGAATGGGCGTTGGTTCGGTGTAACCGCGCTCGGTAACGGCGCGAACGAGTTCTTCGGACAGACCGAGGGATGCAAATGACATAATGTTCTTTCTTGTTGTAAACGGCCTGTCGCCCAGAAAGGGCGCCAGTCTGAGGCTGAATGAGTGGGTACGACGAACCGGAATCGGCGGCGACAACTAGACTGAAACGATATCGCGGCGCGCATTGTAGCACTTATGCTGCTGAAAAATTGCGATCGGTCGCTTCTCGCATTATGATGATGCCGTTGCCTACATTACTCCATTGCGACAACCACAAACCTGCTTTTCCATTCCGGGAGAACATCATGAAAATATCACTTGCTGTTGCAAAGTTGTTAGCCATTGCTGCCTTGACCGGCGTCATCGCGGCCTGTTCCAGCACCACGAAGGTTGAGAGCGATCTGGGCATCAAAGGCGCGCCAGACTGGGTCAACAAGGGCAGCAGCATCCTGAACGACAAGGATGGGCGTCTATTCCATGGCGTCGGCTCGGCCCCCCCGGTCGGGGATATGTCGCTGCAGAAATCGACAGCCGATAACCGGGCGCGTGCCGAAATAGCACGTGTGCTCTCATCCTACATGGACGTCGTCACCAACGACTATGTGGCTTCCGCCAAGTCCGGCAGTGACAGCACGGTTGACGAATCGGTATCACGGCAAATCAAGAACCTGACCAAGGTCAACCTGACCGGTGCCAAAATTATCGGCTCCTGGCGCGACCCGAGGACCGGCATCATCTTTTCCATTGCCGAACTGGACATGAAACATGTCAAGGAAACCCTGAAAGGCGTGAACGACATGAACGCAGATTTGAAACGCTATATCGAAACCCAGGCGGACAATATTTTTGACCGCGTTGCCGAGGAGAAAAAATAATGAACTGGTCGCTATTTTCAACAAAGACATCTGCCTTATTGGTCGCGTTTCCATTGTTTGCTGGCGGCTGTGCCACCTCGGTGGAACGTGTGGCTGCAGACAAAACGATAGACCTGAGCGGCGCATGGAATGATACAGACTCACAACTGGTGTCGGCCGAGATGATCCAGGATGTATTGAACCGCCCCTGGCTGGCAGATTTCAAGCGCGCCAAGAAACGCGAGCCGGCGGTAATCGTGGGAGAAATTCGTAACCTGAGTCACGAACACATCAACGTCAACACGTTCGTCAGCGATCTGGAACGTGCCATGATCAACTCCAATCGTGTGCAATTTGTCGCCTCGTCCACAGAACGTCAGGAAATTCGCGACGAACGCAAAGACCAGGATCTGAATGCAAGTGAAGCCACACGCAAGGCGATGGGAGAAGAAAAAGGTGCCGATTTCATGCTGAAAGGCACCATCAACACCATCATCGACGCCTCCGGCAGCACACAAGTGCGTTTCTATCAGGTGGATTTAACCCTGATCAGCCTGGTGGACAACCGCAAGGTATGGATTGGACAGAAAAAGATCAAGAAACTGGTGGAGCGTAGCAAGCTGACATATTAAAGCGCAAATGACCTGCCTCCCGATACCCACGCTGCACTCGAGCAGCGGGATGAAAGCCTTGCCGGTATACGCCGGCAAGCCTTTTGGCTGGCTGGCTGTTATGGCCTGTATCCTGGCATTGAATGGCTGCGCGACCTACAGCAGTTCTTTCGCAAAGATCGAGCACCAGTTGGCGCAACAGCAATACGATAACGCGCTGAAAACGATCGAAACCCAGGCCAAGGATAAAAAAGACCATGTACTGTACCTGCTCAACAAGGGCATGGTGCTGCGCATGAAACACGATTTTGCGGCCTCCAATGAATCGCTTGAGGCAGCCAAGCAGGAGATGGAGCG
>JBNLBY010000141.1:0-2584 GCA_050303535.1 Sideroxydans sp.
ACCTCTGTGGTAATCCCTTTCGCCGAGAGAAACACCACCAGCCATGGTCTCGCTAAAGCTAATCCCTGCTGCGCTGGACATCCGCGCCCTCCCTTTGTCGTGTTTTACGGTGATGCCCCATTCTATTCCCATTCCTCTTAAGACAGCAATCCGCAATCAACATCACATACCCGTCATTGTTGATGCCCTTCCCAAGTTCATGGAATAAAAGATGTCTCACAGCTGCGATAATAAAGTGTCTTACTAATCCGGTAGACTGTTTAGTTTTTGATGAACTGGAAATGCTGCGTCGAGAAATTGATAAACTGAAAAGCGCGCTGCACACTGACCTGCCCACCAAACAGAATGCCCGCACTTTAAACTTGATACTAGGCCCTACTGAAGTTACAGGAAAATACCTGGGGCAGTGTTGATGAATGTTTCACCCTGCCCTCGCCTTCGGCGAAATAATGCCAAGGCATTATTTCGTTAAAGAGAGGAACAAACGAGGTAACTGCTCCGGCAACCGCTCCACCCGATCAATTACTGTGTACTGCCTGCCGAAGATGTCGGCAACGTAGTCATCGGCCCGCGCATCGAGATTAATGCAGTAGGTATAGATACCGTCCTGATCCAGCTCCTGCACCGCCTTGTGGCTATCTTCCAGCAACATTTTCGGATCACTCACGTCGATATCGGACGGCTCACCATCGGTGAGGACCAGCAGCAACTTCTTGTCCGCCTTGCGCGCACCGAGATAATGCCCGGCATGACGCAACGCCGCCCCCATCCGGGTAGAGTAACCGGCTTCCATTCCCGCCAGTCGTGATTTCACCCCATCATCCCAGCTTTCACTGAAGCCCTTGATGTGCTGGTAATAGACCTCATGGCGGGTGTTGGAAGAGAAACCGGCGATGGCAAAATCGTCGCCCAAACCCTGGATGGCCAGGCCCAGTAACGATACCGCCTCCTGCGACAATTCCAGAATCGTTTGCGTGCTTCCCTCGGGAACATCGTTAAGCGATGCGGAAAGATCGAGCAGCAACAACACCGCGATGTCACGTCCATCGTGACGATGACTCATGTTGATGCGTGGGTCGGGCTTCGCCCCGGCGCGATGATCGATCAGCGAACGTATCGCCACGTCGAGATCCAGTTCGCTGCCTTCTTCCTGATAACGCACTCGCACGTAGTGCTGCGGCTTAAGCAGATCAAGAATGCGCATCAACTGCTTTGCCAGTTGTTCGTGTTTGCTTAACAGGCGATCGATCTTGCCCGCATCACCTGCCGGATGAAGATGCTCATACAGACTGACCCAGTCGGGGCGATAGGTTTTCGATTTGTAATCCCACTCATGGTAAAGACGCGGTGGCAAGGCTTCATCGACTTCCTCTTCGGTCGGCGGTGTTTCCTTTTCGTAGTCAAACAGTTCGCCTTCGTCGTCTTCATCAATGAATATCCACAGGTGGCGATTGTCATCACGGTAGTCCACCTCGGTATCGGTAAAAAAGAGATTGGCCGACTGGTCTGCCTTGCCGCGGCTACGGATGATAAAGAGTACCGCCAGATCAGCCATTTCCTTGAACGAAGATTCTCCCTGAGCCATTGCCTCATGAAAACGGCGGCTGAATTCCACGACGTGCTCATTTTTATAGCCGTGGCTATCGGGATTCAGAATGGCATAGGAGAGCATGGCCAGACGGTGGCGGATACAGGATTCTTTCTCCGGATCACAGGCATCTTCCCTGGGATGTGGATGCAGGCCATTGAATAGGCGACGCAACCCGGGGTAACGCTGCATGGCGAGATACTCCACCCGGCAGTCTTCCAGCAATTCTATGGCGGCATTCTGAAAAGGACTGTAATTGTCGGCAATCATTTGCGTCGACCAGCATTTGTGCGCCGCCATGTGCGCCAATGTCGCGCGATAACGATCAATACCTGCGACATCACCCTTGTCATCGAAAACATCCGGCAGGCGGATGCCGATATCGTCGTAGTAGGGCTGCCGTTTGCGCGGCTCATCAAAGGCCTCGGAATAAGGTATGAGCCGCGGCTTATCTTTCCACAGTGCCTGCAAATACAAATCCAGCTTCCGCTCATTATCCATGAACAGCGTGCCATGACGTTCGCGTTGCAATACGGCACAGCTGTCGGCGGACTGCAGACTGAAATACTCCTTCTGCCGCTCGGGATGATTGCCGTAATTGGCGATGCCGTATTCGATCCAGTTGCGCAGTCCGGCGCAGGAGAGGTTCTTCAATAACATCGGGGCCTGATTGAAAAACTCCGGCAGGCCGGGACTGGGGATGGTCTGGTGGAAACCGTGGATCGATCCGGTGGTACGCTGCATGAAGTCGAGTACCAGTTCGATGTAACCGCTCAGCAACTCCTCGCTGCCAAGTCGGCGCGACACTTCACCGATGGATTGCAGGAACGGTGGGATCGCCTTGCCGTTGGGTGTGCGTGAAATATTCCATACGGTTTGTGAAACCAGGCTAAGCGTCGATTCGCCGAGCCGTTGCGCCACCTCCGGCATCTCTTCCAGATAAACCAGCACCGGCTCAAAGCCGCGACCAATCTTGCAGACCAATCCGGCACCGTC
>JBNLBY010000142.1:0-2563 GCA_050303535.1 Sideroxydans sp.
GGCGTGCATTGCTTGAGAAGGTGCAGTCTGGCGATACGCTGAATTCACCGCGTGCGGTGCGTGATTATCTGCAGTTGCTGTTACGCACACGGCAACAGGAGGTATTTGTGGTAATTTTCCTGGATACCCGGCATCGGGTCATTGCCACGGAAGAATTGTTTCAGGGTACATTGACGCAGACCAGTGTGTACCCGCGTGAAGTGGTGAAACGCGCCCTGCATTACAATGCAGCGGCACTGATCTTTGCGCACAACCACCCTTCAGGCGTGGCCGAGCCCAGCGATTCGGATCGATTATTGACGCATGCGCTCAAGGAATCGTTACAATTGGTTGATGTACGGGTGCTGGATCATTTTATTGTGGCAGGCTCGGCTTGTCTGTCGTTTGCGGAAAAGGGCATGTTGTGACGGAAAATAAAAAATCCATCAAGCTGCGTCGGGGCGAGCCAATAGATGCAACGGTAGTCAGCGTTATCATCCGCGATTTTATTCACCTGACGGAACGTCTTTCGTCTAACAGTCTGGTCGTTCTGATGAGCGATTATTACGAAAAGGTTTGCGTACAGGTTGAGCAGTTGCAGGGTGTTCTGACTTCGATCAGCAATCACAGTATGGTGGTGACTTTCTCCGAAGTGGAAGGGGCGGATGCGCATGCCCGACGGGCTTTACGTTGTGCATTGGCAATTGCGCTGATCGCCTACCAGACGCGATTCTGGATACGACAGGCTTTTCCCGATCAGGGACTTGACCGGTTTGGTGTTGGTATCGGTA
Source organism: Sideroxydans sp. (assembly GCA_050303535.1). Taxonomy (GTDB): domain Bacteria; phylum Pseudomonadota; class Gammaproteobacteria; order Burkholderiales; family Gallionellaceae; genus Sideroxyarcus. The sequence goes on from JBNLBY010000142.1 coordinate 771, forward strand.
TCCATAGCGGCGAATTGATTTTTGCAGAATTCGGTCTGCCGCCGCATATTCAGCATGTGGCGAGTGGACATGCTGTCTCTGTTGCTTCCCTGTTATCGGTCAAATCCAAAGAGCTGGACTGGAATATCGTGTGCAGCGAGCAGTCGTTCGAAGCAGCAGGGCAGGGAGTACAGAAGCGGCGGCATGACACAATCGGAGCTGACTGGCTGGACCAGCCGGTGAAAGTGGCAGAAGTAGTGGTGGTGCGCGACGAAGAGGAAGAGGCCACCGTGTCCAAATCCGGCAAGATGCTGGAAACCACGCTGGAGTTTGAACGTGGTACACGTTCCGGCCATTATCCGGCGTTTGATCCTGAAAACGCTGTTGCCGAGAATTGCACGCATTCGATCGATTTTCCTGCGATACCGGGTTATCGCTGCCTGCGGCCGCTCGGGAAGGGCGGTATGTCGCGCGTATTCCTGGTGGAACGTCTGCGCGACGGGGAACAGCTGGCCCTGAAGTTCGCCGATGGCAGCGTTTCCGAAGATAGCGAGACGCTGTATCGATTTGTCGAAGAATACGGTTTATTGGAACAGTTGCACCATCCCAATGTGTTGCAGATATATGACCAAGGCGTGACGGATGATGTCCTGTTCATCGTGATGGAATATCTGCCCGGCGGTACGCTTAAACAGTTCATCGGAGACAACGGCATGGCGCCGGAACGGGCGTGGAATGTGTTGCGTGAGATTGTGCAGGCGCTGGTGGAGGTGCACAGGATGGGTATTATTCATCGCGACATTAAACCGGAGAATATCATGCTGCGCGACGACGGCACGGCGGTGCTGGGAGATTTTGGTGTGGCGCGACGCATGTTGAAGGCTCACCACACTGGGCCGATTGAATATATTATCGGAACCCCTTACTTCATGAGTCCCGAGCAGGCGCTTGGTGATGCTGAAGACGAGAGTACCGATATTTATAGTATGGGCGCCGTATTTTTCAACATGCTTACCGGCGAGAAACCTTACAAGGGGGATTCGCTGGAAGAAATTGTGCAGCAACATTTGCATGCCCCCGTTCCAAAATTGCCAAACGGCCAGCATCATTTGCAATTTATGCTGGACCGGATGATGTCCAAGGACAGAGAGCAGCGCTACTCTGCGACAGAGTTGCTGGATGTGCTGAGCGAACTGCAAGTGACGTCCTGACCTGTCCTGGCACAGGCCGGCTAAAGATGTGTCGGGTTGGCCTGCTTCTTGCTGAAATATGTAGATACCCTTTGACAAGGTGTGCGGTTATCTGGATAATCGCGCGCTCTTTAAAATATGGAGGGGTGGCCGAGTGGTTAAAGGCAGCAGACTGTAAATCTGCCCTCTCAGAGTACGAAGGTTCGAATCCTTCCCCCTCCACCAGTATTTATGCAGTTTGTTGTTTTTATGGGCTGGTTTGGGGTTTTGTGCGGGAGTAGCTCAATGGTAGAGCTGAAGCCTTCCAAGCTTATGACGAGGGTTCGATTCCCTTCTCCCGCTCCATAGTTTTGCAGGCCCATGTGGCTCAGTGGTAGAGCACTCCCTTGGTAAGGGAGAGGTCGTGAGTTCAATCCTCACTCGCAGCACCACCCCCCTTGTGGCGAGTCGCCGTTCCCCGCCACAGCGAGATTTCGCTTGCAATTTACCGCGTCGTGAATTTTGCCACCATGGCGGCTCGAAAAGCTGCTAGTGTCCGTGCCGAATTGAGTCAATTTCACCGGGGCTGCGCGAGTCGATGTATCTTCCCAAGGACACAGAAGAATTGCGCGCCATACTCGATGA
>JBNLBY010000143.1:0-2556 GCA_050303535.1 Sideroxydans sp.
AGCGGGAAAAAAGAGGTGGTTAACCTATAGTCAGTTTCCACTAACAGGATGTCAGGCCGGAAACGGCCTGACAGATCAGTAATCGACAAGGAGCGAAAGCAATGTCACACGCAAACACCAATGTAATCTATCCCCAATCCATCGACCGTGATCTTTCCCGCTGGCAGGTCCGCGAGGATGACGACGACTACGGCAAAGGCAACAGCGAAGTCCGCACTGTTTCCCTGCTCGACCTGCATGACCGTGTCATCGACCGGCTCAGCCGTACCAAAGCCATGACCCGTCTGTTACAAACCGCAGACAATCAAACTGATAGCACAATCCAGGTCACTGCCATCGTTCTTGAGGAACATATTGAGCAGGCCCTGACCACCAGTGAAAGGATGTGGGACTACATACAACGTGAAAGGAGAGGTGGTTAAAAGGTTGTTCCAACTCCATTGCTGAACGGAGCGGTCTTCAGGCCCGTCAATTCCTGCCGAGTCGCGCAGTGGAGGGAGGAATAGCCCGAAGGGTTGCGCACAGGAGGTGCGCAACGTTGCAGTCAGGCCATGGACGGCCTGTCTGCAACGCCCGAGTGTAGCGAGCAACGAGGGAACCCCGAAGGGGCGGAATTTCGGGAGCGTTTCTTTGGGTACTTTCTTGTCGCCACAAGAAAGTACCTCGACCCGCGGGGGCGAGTCCCCGCTTTCAAATGCTTTTACACGTCGCGTAGCGACTCAATAGATGCTGGGCATGATTGCCCAGTCTGCAACTGCTGCGGGTCAGTCACCCGCTTTAAATGCCGTTATCCGTCGCGAAGCGACACCGAATTGAAAGTGTTACCTATGTCCTTGAACCCTCGCGGGGGCGAGTCCCCGCTTTCCAATGCAGTCATCCGTCGCGAAGCGACTCAATACGGTGATGATAAAAAGAAATCACGACAGACCAACTCGGCACTAATACGATGGAATCAATCCCTTTAATGTGCCCAGACTCACATGCGGTACGGTAATTTACCGGTTAATATAAAAGCACGCTTCAAGTATTATCTTCATTTGAAGTGCCCGGGAATTGATTCCTGCAAGTGATGTTGCACATAAATCAGGAGGAGTTATGAATTTCATCAACAAGCACATTAAATGGATCATGCTGATTTCCGGCGCAATAGCATTTTCAATGATTCTTGCTGTTATTGCCCCGCAACTGGTCTTACGCTTGATGTTTGGCTCCGGCCTTGAGGGGGCGCTTGCGGGAGTTATCGTTCGCTATTGGGGCGTGCTTATTTCGCTAATCGGTGTACTGCTGATATATGGCGCATTTAAAAGTGAAGTCAGAAGCCTTGCGCTGTTTGTTGCGGCATTGAGCAAAATTGCGTTCGTAACAATTGTTATTGTGGGCGGCTTTGGCTCGCAGGCGCTCCTGGCCGTAATCTTCGATTCGATAATGCTTGTGTTATATGGCAGTTACCTGATATCGAATTCGAGGAAGTAAGTGGGATCAGACGAGACCTGTCGCTACAAATCGTTCCGTCCCGTAGCGGCTCATGCCAAATACCTTTCCAATAATTTGCGGGTAAACGACACCCGCAAATAATACCCCCTGGGATTGGTACGAATCGCTTCGCCATCGGCGCCGACCGTAGTACACCGCACCTTCGAATTCGCCGCCTTGGGCCGAATCTGCAACACACTGCCCATGCGCGCGGTGATCTGTTCCAGTTCCCCCATGCAGATCATCTCCGCCAGTTCTTCCCAGTCACGACGCAGCAGCGCATCCTCTTCTTCGCTGGGACTCCACAGCAGTGCCGTGCCGACCCGCCGTTGTGCGATGGGGATCTCCCGCTCCGCCTCCACCGGCAACCACAGCACGCGGGAGAGTTTGCGCCGCACCCAGCTCTGTTCCCAGGTCGGTTCCAGCCCCTCTTCCAGCGGTACGGTGCAGACGTAGGTCGATTCTCGAGGTTTGCCGTTGCTGTCCACCGGCAGGGTTTTTAATTCAACACCGATGGCGCGGAAGTCGGGCTCGGCCAGGGATTGGGCATCGGCACCCAGGATCTGTTCCAGCAGTTGCCCGACCCAGCCCTTTTGCCGTAGCAGGTTGTCCGGTACCGCCACACCGACACGTGCCGCCAGTTCGCCCAGGCTTACACCGGCAATGGCACGACAGCGTTGCAGCAGTTCAGCTTCACTGGTGGGTGGAGATATCGGCATGGCGCCATAATGGAGACACAATCCTGAACTGTCCAGCGACGAGGCTGTCACATCGAGCGATGCCACTGCACTATGGTATGCTCACGGCAGCATGAACAGTTTGATGGGGGATGGCGATGAGAACGGTTTTGTTGTTGGCGGCGTTGCTGTTACCGGCATCGGAATTAATGGCGGCACCCAACTATTACCCGCCTTACCAACCCTCCTACCAGCACTCCTACCGTTCCACCTATGCGCCCGACGATCTGGCCGAACCGGCGATGATCCTGCGCCGCGGCGTCGACATTCTCACCGGTTACCTCGATGACAACAGAGGCATACGCCCTGATGAACTTCGCCAGTTTCTGGAACGTGAGATCGCCCC
>JBNLBY010000144.1:0-2525 GCA_050303535.1 Sideroxydans sp.
CCAGCTGCCTGTCGGCGCCCAGGCCGTGCCAGTTGCCGGTGCGTGGGTCCTGGTATCGGTAATACAGTTTGCCGTCGACGCGGTTGGCGTAGAGGTTGTCAACGCCCGTTGTGTGTTTACGCGGCTTGCCCACTTTTCAGGATCTCCAAAATAACTGGGTCCGTGATGCCTTGGGTGGGTGGTGATCCCAGTGGCACGTATTGCGCCAGTTCATAGACCCGCCATTCCCGGCCGACCTTGACCGGTGCCGGTTGAATCTGGCCGGTTTTCACCCATGCCCGCAGTGTACGTATGGCCGGCGGCGGTGCAAATACCTGCCCTGCCCAATCGCACAGGGGGATCAGTTTCCCGAAATGCTGCGTGTGTGTACCGGAAGCCACCAGATATCCAGTTATTTCGCGTCCTGACGCGAGCCAACCACCAAAGCGCACCGATCCCCACGGCGCACATTGGGCAATTTCCGGAAATGAACGGTGACGGACCAGTCGCCATCCGCCAGTTGGGTGACGCCTGCGATGGTGCCTGGGCGGTCCAGCCGGTTCAGATGGTACCGCTGCCGGCAGTTTTTGCCTGGCGTAGTGCAGAACCGCTGGCCCTCCCGGCGGGGCTGGAATGGTTCGTGGCAGTAGTCGCAGGTTTTCATGCTGCCTTCCGGGTGCACGCATCGTATTGGGCTATTCCCCAGACGATGGCGTACAGGTTCCACAAGTAGTGGACGGTGTATCGTTCGGTGCCTCCACCATCAAAAAAGTCCTGGAACACAAACCCGTTGTGGTCGAAGTTTTGAACTGCGGTATAGGCGAATATTTCACCATCTTCGGCATCCCTCAGCACATCACATTCAATGCTTTCCCACATATCCGATTTATCGAAATCGTCTGGGTCTGAGTTTTCCGCCCATTCTTCGAAATGTTCCCGAACGCGCTCTTTGAATCTGTCCGGATCAAATTCCCGGTATCCGGCGTTGGTGCCAATGCTCAGCAACTTTTCACCCCAATAGCCTGGGTTGATCGGTATGCCGTCGCTGACATCACCAGCGCGGAAGAATGTGAACATATCTTCCACCCGGCTGAAAACGTAGGTACCACAGTCACCTGTAATACACAGGTGACCAGGCCATGTGATCAAGTCAAAAAAATGGATTCTCGTTCCGGGTTGCTGCAGTCGGATCCGGCGGTCCGTGCCGTCATCGCGGATCACTGTCAGTTGGTGATTCTTGACGTCATTGAGGAATTGAGTTTGTAGGTCCATTTTATTTCCCTTCCATTTGTTCGGTGAGCAGGTCTACAAACTGCATTTTCAATTCCGCCAGTTGCCACTTGGTTTCCGCCATGGATTGGGCCGTCACCTGGCGGTCATCACGCTGCGCGTAGTTGTACTGTAGGGTGACCATTTCCAGTCGGCGGTTGATCATGTCCAGCACTTCTTTGGCGGTTACGGTTTGTTCCAGAATTCTCATGGGCGCAACTCTCCCTGACGAACGTATTCAAACTCGATTCTGTTGACTGTCTGGTCGCGGGCGCAGCCGTACTGCGAGCACAGCATGTGCACAAACTCCTCTGGCGTGTAATGGGGAAACCCCTCCATCGCGCAGTCGGTGTCATCGATTTCAAAGAGATGCTCTTTGCGCACCGAGACTATCCGAATAGGGCTGCCAATCTTCTTTATTGCTTCGCCCTTTCTCAGACCCATTGCCTTTTCTACTGGCTGTACGATGTCGCCTGGTTTCAGAAACCACCAGCCAAACCTTCGTGTGACGGTTTTGGTTTGATTGGCTATCTGTTCTGTAGTCATTGCAAAGCTCATGTTTCTTGGCATGCGTGCTCCAAATACTTTTAGCTGGCGTCTGTGTTCGATCGTCGCTTCGCGCCGGCCTCACAATTCCCCGTTATCTGGCCTCTTTCGGCCAGCGTTTCGGCGGCTCAATCATCGCTCCAGCACATGCATGATCCATCGCCTGCTTCGCGGTGTACCCGCTGCTGTCATCAATCCAGCCATCGCATGCGTGCTTGCCCTCATCAGTCTTAACGATCATGTACCAATTGCCATAGCTATAGTCATCGTCAGGATCTCGCTCAAGCCGAAAGTGATGCCCGCGAAAACGGCAATCAAGCACCCTATCCCTGTCAAATTCAGATACCTGCATTTCGCACTCCAGTCAGTGCCAGATAACCATTCATTCGTGTTCCCGGCCGAACAGCATCGCAGCTTCAATGCGTTCTTGCGCTTCAATCTCGCGTACTGCTCTCTCCCAAGCCGGTGAGTACAGGCACACAGCCGGAACAAATCCATCTGGAGATGGGTCTGCCCCATGCGCAACCGGTTGGTCGGGGTCTATCCCACGCAGCCTGCAAAGTTCGCGTGCTGCCGCTTTTTTCTGCTTGTCGTTCATCATCTTTTCGCCCTCTGACGCCCGCTTCGCGTGCGCCTCACAATTCAGCCGTTATGCGCGCCTATTGCGGCCGCCGCACTGGATGCAAACGCCAGCATCATCGTCGGTCCGAATGATGGGCTTGCGACAGTCA
>JBNLBY010000145.1:0-2509 GCA_050303535.1 Sideroxydans sp.
AACAATGATGCTAAAGACCATTGGTATCAACATATGTGGCAAACTCTAATTGCCGGGGCACCAACGCATAACGACTTACTAAGAAATAAGATTAGATTTGTGACATTCAACTATGACAGATCATTGGAATATTTTTTCCATCAATCAATAAAATATACTTATGGTGTATCAAGTGAGGAAGCTCTTGGGGTCGTGAAGAAAATTAAGATTCTTCATGTGTATGGTGCGTTGGGTGAGTTTTGTGTCACGCCAACAAAAGGGGCAAGGTGTTACACTCATGAGAACAAACCATCTGAAATCAAGGTTGCTGCAGATGGCATTAAGATAATCCCGGAAGCAAGAGATGATGCCCAAGTTTTTGAGACTGCGCGTGACTGGTTTTATGAATCTAAGATTATCGGTTTCCTGGGGTTTGGATTTGATACGTTGAATGTTAATCGCCTTGGTTTGGGTGACATATTGGGTTCTCAATTAGAGAATGGACAACCCATTGCAACTGTAATTGCGTCCACCTTTAAGAAGACGATAGCCGAGGCAGAAAAGATTCGATACATGCTATGGCCGAAGGCCGATTCCTTAGGACGAACTGATTATGTAAAAACTTTCGCACTCGAAAATACAATGACCATAAGAGGAAGCGATCTTCTTGATTAAAATGTTACCGGACGTTTATGCCCTAACGATTTTCGCTGGATAGAGCGATGTCATCGCGAACTTCAATACGCTCCAATACTCACCTCATACATCCCGCCAATCACGGTGTACTCATCTTCCCCCTTCAGCATTCCCGGCAGCAGCTTCGAATAAAAAGCGATCTTCGATAACGGTACGTTCGCACTGAGCAGGTAGTCACCGAATTCGTCGGCGCGTTCGTGGTTGGCGGTGAAGGAGTTGAGGTTGTTCAGCAGCACGACGCGATGCTGGTTGTCGAGTGTGGCGAGCGTCTCGTGTTCGTCCACACGGTTTACGCCGCGGTAGAGCGTGAGGTGTTGTTGCTGGGGAAATTGCCGCGCGAGTTCGTACTGACAATAGGTATAGAGCAGGTCGAACTGCGCTTCGAGCGCGTTGGTGCCGTAGAGCGCTGTCGCGCGCATTTCCATATGGCGCCGGTAGGCTTCGCCCGAGAGGTCATGTATCGCGCCGCCATGGTAGCGCGGCAGCAGACCGAATCTCGATTCCACCCATCCCTTCAGCGCCGCGCCTTCGCGGCTGTCCGAGTCGAAGCTCCAGCCGCGCACCATGCGCAGGTAGTCGGCTTTGTGTCGTTTCTGTTTCGAGCTTGAGGTGTAGCCAGCCTGTTCCGGTTCATTGAGGTAGAAACACGCGTTCATGTGCATGGCAAATGCCTCGGCGCGTTCTGCCGCATCGTCTAGCGTGTCCAGCAATTCGAAAAATCCGCGGTGCAGTTGTGCCACGCCGTCGAGTTCGAGCGCGACCGGGGAGCGCTGGAAGGTGAGGCCGCCGAGGATGTCGGCAGGCAGGTTGCAACGGTTGACGGGCAGTCTTGCCGGGCGGGGCAGGGCAACGGTGGGGGCAGTGTCGATGGACTCCAGCACTTCTACCCCCATCCTTGCCTTCCCCCTGCAAGGGGGAAGGGACTGGTGGGACTCCAGTGAACTATCTGGAGTGACTTCGGGCGTTGTAGCTACTGCTACAAAGTCCCCGGGATTGTTGTGTTCCACATCCGCCAATGCAGGTTGTGATGATTTTATTTTTTCTGGCATTTCAGGATGTTAGGTGAATTTATGGCGGGTGGCACAGAGCTTGCGATGTATGGGGTGCGAGAACAGTTTCTCAAATCGCAATCCGTTACTGAATCTTTAAGGAGACTAACATGGCACTGCGTCAATGCGCAATTTACGGGAAGGGTGGTATCGGCAAGTCCACTACGACCCAGAACCTGGTGGCAGCTCTGGCTGAAGCCGGTAAGAAGGTAATGATCGTCGGCTGCGACCCCAAGGCCGACTCCACTCGTCTGATTCTGCACGCGAAGGCACAAAACTCCGTGATGGAACTGGCTGCCGAAGCCGGTAGCGTTGAAGACCTCGAACTCGAAGATGTGTTGTCGGTTGGTTTCGGCGGCATCAAGTGCGTCGAGTCCGGCGGTCCTGAGCCCGGCGTGGGCTGCGCAGGCCGCGGCGTGATTACCGCGATCAACTTCCTTGAGGAAGAAGGCGCATACGACGACGAACTCGATTTCGTGTTCTACGACGTGCTGGGTGACGTGGTGTGCGGCGGTTTCGCCATGCCTATCCGCGAGAACAAGGCACAGGAAATCTACATTGTGTGTTCCGGCGAAATGATGGCGATGTATGCCGCCAACAATATTTCCAAGGGCATTGTGAAGTATGCGAACTCGGGTGGCGTGCGTCTGGCCGGCCTGATCTGCAACAGCCGCAATACCGACCGCGAAGATGAATTGATCATCGCCCTGGCCGACAAGCTGGGCTCGCAAATGATTCACTTCATCCCGCGCGACAACGCTGTGCAACACGCAGAAATCCGCCGT
>JBNLBY010000146.1:0-2477 GCA_050303535.1 Sideroxydans sp.
TTTTTCGGATCGCACGGCCATTTCCAGCTTCGAACCACACGTCGGTGAAGCTAGCATCCGAGCCCCTGCCCAGTTCAGCGAGCAGTGCTTCGAGATCAAAATCGTCACCTTCATCCGGCAAGGTCAGCGTATGAAAGCCGAGTGCGGAATTTTCAAGACCCGCACTTTTAATCAATGCCGAGATGGCCATTTGCAGCGCGCTGTCTTGTGCCGACCCCGGCGTTATCAATTGCAGAATGTTTATTGCGTTATGCGTTTGCTGCTGCAGCGACGCCTGCATTAAATACAGTATGGCCAACAGCGAACGCTCAACATCACTGTGGGTTTTTGCATGCGCCCAGCGATGCAGTACCAGTGTCGGAATTGACGGCAGTTGCGCCAGCATATCGAACAGTCGCTGAAAATCACCGGCCTGCCCGAGATTGATTGCGCAGACATCGCCGTCGCGGGAAAACGTTTCAACACCGGCAGAATACACACGCAAGATCCGCGTCTCCGGCAAGCGGGACTGCAGGCGTGCTTGCAGAGTAGCCTGTTCGTCAAACACCACGATTGTTGCCGGCGCCTCACTCACATCGGGATGATCGGGCGCGGGTGCTGTCTGCCACTGGCGATTAAAATACAACAGTTGCGGTGTTGCGGCCGCGGTCCTCTGAGCATGACTGGCGCTGACGGGGCGCAGTTCCAGCCCGCGCATAGCCGCAAGGATTTCGCGCTGCTCATTTAACACGGTGAGGTTAAAGGTATATGGGCGCTCGCGGTGACGCTGCACATAAATCCAGCCGCACCCGTCCAATACTCCACGATAGGTAAAACTGTCGATGGCAAAAGGCAACAGATCCGTCGCCAGTTGCTCACGATCTCTGGCGGCAAGATTGATGATACTCTGAATCAGAACATCCAGTTGTTCAGGGGCCCAGATATAGTCCGTACCAAGTTTTACCCACAGCTCGTTGTCCACACGTACCAATGCTTCGCTGTCGCTGGAATAAATCTCCTGAATTGAACGAAACGCGTGGCCATATTGCAGACCGGCCTGCTCAAATAATTTATAGACCTCATCACCACCAATATGTTGCGTACAGCGCTGACGTAGTACATTAATGTCTGGCGCCTCACCAAAGGCAGGTGCTGCATCCACTTGAATATCCATGGTGGCAAAACTCAGCGCCGGATTGTGTTGCGCGCGAACAGCAACGTGGAAATGATCGTGCTCCGGCACCAGTTCGAGCTCTAGGGATGAGCCCAAGTGCTGCTCGGTATAGGGTTGTTGCCAGACGATGTTGCGCAGATGATTGCCCTTGCCGGCACCGGCCAAATGCAGTGCAGCGATAGCCATTTCCAGGTACGCGGCGCCGGGTAACAGGCGTTCTCCGTGAAAACGATGCCCGGCAATAAAAGCTTCGTCTCCGTTGAACCACGTGCTGTAGCGCTGGCTGTGTAAATCGGAAATATTTTTTTCGATTAACGGATGCAGACGCTCGGCGACAGCCATCGCTCTGAGACCCGAATCGGCACCCTCCGTCACGGGCAGCCAGTATTGTTCCCGGGCAAAGGGATAGCCTGGCAGGTGTAAACGCGGTGTCGAAGGCTCACCGGCGAACACATCGGACCAGTCAATCTCGACACCATCGCACCAGAGCCCGGCCAGTTTGTGATATTCGCCCTGCTGCAAGAGCGTGCGCAACAGCTGTCGACGGGTATCCTCATCTTCGGGCAGCCAATGCTGCCGGGATTGACCGGCAACGCCCGTTACCAGATAGGAATGGCCCGAGCCCGTACTGAAATTTGTCAATCCTTGCGCCAGTATGTCCAATGATTCCACCACCAGCGCCAGACGATGGCTAAAGGCTTCGCGCCCCAGTTGCAGGGTTCTGCACAGCGCCTGCAACGGGAGATCAGTGTGGTCGCGCAGATACACCACAAACTGCTGCGCATAGTCACGCAGGGCCTGATCACTGCGCGCGGACAGCACAAACAGATGTGGACCCGGTTGGGCCGTTAACGCAGCTTGCTCCGCACAGTACTCCTCGACAACAAGGTGAGCATTGGAACCGCCGGCACCGAACGAGCTGATACATGCTGTGCGCCGCCGGCCGTCGGTTTCCTGCCATGGTGCTACCGTCTGCTGCACGTAAAAATCCGCAGCTGCAAAATCAATATTTTTATTGGCCGGGCTGGCGTGCAGAGATGGAACCAGTGTGTGGTGTTGTAATTGCAGAACGACTTTACTAAGCGCTGCAATACCGGCCGCAGCTTCCAAATGGCCGATATTGGATTTCACTGAGCCAATCGCGCATTTACGCCGCTGTCCGATACCGGCCAGTCCTTTTTGCAGGCCGGCGATTTCAATCGGGTCACCCAGTTCTGTACCTGTGCCGTGCGCTTCGACATAGGAAATACTGTCGGCACTGACACCTGCACGGTGCAATGCGTTTGCAATCACCGAGGCCCGGGCTTTGGGATTGGGCACCGTA
>JBNLBY010000147.1:0-2473 GCA_050303535.1 Sideroxydans sp.
GTGGGGGTGAGTGTGGGGGAAGGCCTGCATTCTTTCCAAGAATATGATTGATTTTAAAGCATTATTTTTCCGGTTCAATTAAAGCCCTGCCACCACCTTCCGATATCGTTGCAAATGCTTGCCCGTTGCTGGCGGCGGGATTACCAGTTCGTCCATGCAAATGACCTATCGCCCTGTCATCTCCGCAACCGGCCTGTTCACGCCGGAGGACACCATCACCAACGAAGAGCTGGTTGCCAGCTTCAACGCCTTTGTTGACCTGCACAATCAGCGCAATGCCGAAGCGATTGCGGCGGGCGAGTTGGAGCCACTGCAGCACAGCTCGGTCGAATTCATCGAGAAAGCGAGCGGGATCAAAGCGCGCCATGTGATGGCCAAGGCGCCGGTGCTCGATCCCGAAATCATGGCGCCGCGCTGGGAAGAACGCGGCAATGACGAGTTGTCAATCATGGCCGAAATCGGGGTCAAGGCGTGCCGCGACGCTCTGGAACGGGCTGGACGCGACCCCAAGGATGTCGATGCAGTGCTGTGTGCCGCCTCCAACATGCAGCGCCCCTATCCGGCGATGGCGGTCGAGATCCAGGATGCGCTGGGAATCGACGGTTTCGGCTTTGACATGAATGTCGCCTGTTCTTCCGCCACATTCGGGATCCAGACTGCGGCGGATTATATCCGAGCCGGCAATGCCAAGAGTGTGCTGGTGGTGAGCCCCGAAATCACTTCGGGCCATCTCAACTGGCGCGATCGTGACAGCCACTTCATCTTCGGCGACGTGGCAACGGCGGTGCTGGTGGAAGATGCGGCGATCGCCCCGGCGCAGCATTGGGACATCCTGGGCACCAGGCTCAAGACCGTGTTCTCAAACAATATCCGCAACAATTTCGGTTTCCTCAACCGCGCGCATCCAGAAAGCGCAGGCGCGGCAGACAAGCTTTTCGTCCAGGAAGGGCGCAAGGTGTTCAAGGAAGTCGTGCCTATGGTTGCGCAGATGATCGTGGACGAAGCGCAGCGGCTGGGGATCGATCCGCATTGCCTAAGGCGGTTATGGTTGCACCAGGCCAATGCCGGGATGAACCGGCTGATATCGCAGCGTGTGCTGGGGCACGAGGCGAGTGCGGATGAAAGCCCGACCGTGCTCGATACCTATGGCAATACCTCGTCAGCCGGATCGATCATCGCCTTCCACAAACATAATGATGATTTGGCGGCAGGCGATCTGGGCCTGATTTGCAGTTTCGGTGCGGGCTATTCGGCGGGCACGGTGTTCGTGCGCAAGGCGGTTTGATCGCCGCGAGCAAGCCAGCCATCCCAGGCTCGAATCACACGGCCAGACGTGTACCACAGCACCGAAACCGAGATGACTGAGACCAGCCCGTCCACAGCGTAGTGATAGGCGAGGTGAACGCTGCCAAGCCAGATCACGACAAAGAACGCCCCGAACAAGACCCCTGCGGGTTTTGAGATTTTCCGCATGGTCAGCCAGAACAAATAGGCGATCGCCACATGCATGCTGGGCATGGCGGTAATTCCGCTTCCCAAGCCGTTGACGTTTGCGCTGTGCCATTTGAGCAGCATTTCCTGTACGGGCAGCACCATCACTGGCACGATGCTGTCGACGTGGTGCAGGTAGGCCATCTGGTCATCGAAATCGTGTAGCCCAACCAACGGATTGACGAAGCATGGGCCGACAGAAGCCAACAAGGTTGCCATGCCTGCGCCGATGACCGTCCAACTGAGGATATAGGTCAGGAAGAATTGCCTTCGCAGCGATCCGTCGAACCTGGCGTAGATCAGGAACAGCACGCCGAAATAGAGCAGGAGAACCCATGCCTGGTACAGCACCGATATGCCGGCGGTGACATAGGGATAGCCCATCACCGGTTGCAGAATCTCCCACGCATCGTGTCCGAAGAAGATCGCACGATCCCATTCGATAAAGGTCTGGTCCCAGGTGAAATCGTTGAACAGGCGGATCGCCGCCTTCATCTTCGAGAAGAACGGCAGCAGGACAATGCAGACCGCGAGCAATGGCAATCCGGCGGCGACCCTGACTGCTGAATCCGCCGAGAGATAGCGGTGCCGGAAATGGGCAATCGGACTGGACGGCCTCACCACGAAGATTTGATAAACGGAATCGACACAGATGCCGAACACCACGCAGACCGCGAACAAGCGGCCATTGGCCAATATCCCTTCAATCGTGGGATAAATTCCCCGGACTGCAAGCACATAGATGCACACGCCAAGCAGGATCAGGCCGATCGCATAGATCGGTGCCTCACTGCGCCAGCGTTGCCATTGACCCATAAAATTGCCCATCGGGTTTGTGCTTTATGGTAAATATCTCGCCAAATCACTAACCGAGTGGCCACCTCGCTGCTTGCCCGTGGCGAATGCAGCGCTTAGATGCGCTACATGGCAGGTGAAATTCTCGACAATCAAGGGCGCGGTGAAGCAAGTTGGAGCTGGCCCC
>JBNLBY010000148.1:0-2452 GCA_050303535.1 Sideroxydans sp.
AGGCGGGTCAGCTCTTCGTAGTCGAGAAGTTCCGGTGGTTCGGGCGGCGCTCCGTCCGGCAGGCAGTAGCGGCAACGCAAGTTGCAGCGTGCCGTTACCGAGAGACGCAGATAGTTGGTCAGGCGACCATGTCCGTCGTACAAGCCACCGTTGTGCAATGCCACGTCTGTTCTCCTAGCCTGTTCACTAAGCAGAGTTGGAGCACAAATCGGGCCAATCCCCTGCTGGCTCTTATTGGCTGGCCACGAGCGATGCAACACGGCGCTACGCACACCATACGATGTATGACTGTTACCGATGCGTAACGCGTAGACGGTTGTAGTACAGGGTGGATGTTACGTGATGGTAACGTCCGTGATGCCTGTTGTGTGATGGCGGCAGGGATGCCGCCATGGCCTGCCAATTGCTTGTGTTGGCCCATGTCGAAACGCAAGGCTAATCATGAATAATACTACCCTTATGTCGCTGGCTCAGGCCGTCGCACGAATCCAGGAAACCATCGAGCCGCTCCCCGAGATTGAGCAAGTCGGCTTGCAAAGTTCGCTGGGAAGAGTGTTGGCCTGTGACGTGAATTCATTGTTGGATGTGCCTGCGCATCGTAACTCAGCGATGGATGGATACGCGGTATGCCACGATGACTTAGCACAGGACGGCGAAACGGTGCTTGAGGTGGTCGGGAGCGCCTATGCCGGCAGACCCTGGCAGGGAAGAGTGATGGCGGGGCAGACGGTGCGCATTATGACCGGTGCTGTCGTTCCGGAAGGCGCCGATACCGTTGTCATGCAGGAGCATACGAGGCGCGAGGGAGAGCGGATTAGCATTGGTAGTGGGCATCAGGAGGGCGAGAACGTCCGTTACCCCGGTGAAGACGTTGCCTGTGGGCAAGCGGTATTACCTGCGGGGAGATGTTTGCGCCCGGCCGATCTCGGACTGTTGGCCGCAGTGGGCGTTGAGGCAGTGACGGTGATGCGGCGCCCGAGGGTTGCGCTCTTCTCCACCGGTGATGAGTTGCGTTCCCCCGGCGAAGTATTGGAAGCGGGGCAAATCTACGACAGTAACCGCTATATCCTGCACGGCACGCTCATGCGCATGGGAGTCGAAGTGATCGACCTTGGTGTGATCTCCGATTGTCGCGAAATGATCGCCACTGCCTTCGAGAAAGCGGCGCGTAAAGCGGATGCGATCATTACCAGCGGAGGTGTCTCCGTCGGCGATGCCGATTACGTCAAGGAGACACTGGAACGCATGGGGCGGATCGGCTTCTGGAAAATCGCCATCAAACCGGGAAAGCCTCTCGCCTTTGGCAAACTGGATGACGCCTGGTTCTTTGGTCTGCCCGGCAATCCGGTTTCGGCACTGGTCACTTTTACCCAGGTGGTCCGACCTGCACTGGAGCGGTTGGCGGGACAGATCCCGGAAGCGATACCGACATTGCGGTTGCGTTGCGTTGAGCCGTTGAAAAAGGCGCCGGGGAGGATGGAGTTCCAACGAGGTATTTTGCAAACGGATGAGCACGGTGAAGCGGTGGTGCTTCCCGCCGGGTTGCAGGGCTCGCACCTGTTGGGCGCCATGAGCAGGGCAAACTGTTTCATCCTGCTTGAGGCAGAGCAGGGCAACGTAGCGGCGAACACTATGGTCACGGTGCAGCCCTTCGATGCGTTGCTGATGTAACGGAACAATAGTTATAACCACTCGAGGTAATTCAATATGGGCATCAGTGTTTGGCAGATACTTATTCTTTTGGCGATTGTGCTGCTTCTCTTCGGCACAAAAAAACTTCGCTCCGTCGGTAGTGATATGGGCGAGGCCATTAAAGGTTTTCGTCGTGCGGTAAAGGATGAACCGGTTGGCGATGAGAAAGACACTGCATCGTTGCCGCTGCGCGACAACAGCCATTCCGATGCTTCATGAGATATGGAAGTCTCTTTGTATTACCTGACTGTTTTTGTCGTTACGGTGTCGTAACGCTGCTTCTCTCCGCGCCGCATTACGGCGTCACTGTTTGGTAACGCCATCGGTTGTTCTCACTTCTCCGCTGCTATAGCAAATGGCCTGTAGACCGCAATCTATCAGGGACTCCACGGCTCTTTCTCTTTCGCTATCGAAGTTGGCGCGCATATTGCGATTGGCTTCCTCGTCAGTGAATCGAACCTAGCACATATCAGGAGGAGTTCGGGATGAGCGAAGAGCTGAGATTGTCGGCGCGAGAAACCCGGGGTAAGCCGGGGCTTCGCCGTTTCGGGATGGTCATCGACCTGCGCCGCTGCATCGGTTGCGATGCCTGCATGGTCGCCTGCAAGGCCGAATACGATGTGCCACTGGGTGTGTTCCGCACCTGGGTGCCTTACCGTGTCGTGGGCAAATACCCGACGGTGAAAAAGCAGTTCCTGCCGCGCCTGTGTAATCACTGCGATGATCCACCGTGTGTGCGTGCCTGCCCGGTGGGCGCCAC
>JBNLBY010000149.1:0-2387 GCA_050303535.1 Sideroxydans sp.
CTTCCCCCTGCAAGGGGGAAGGAACAATCGCGGAGTACGGGAATGATCTCCGCCCCGGTACGCGTGATCTCTGCCGCCGATGGCAAGGCGCAGGTCGAATCCATCGGGCAGTCCGGCTGCGGCGCCTGTCAGTCGCGCGCAAGCTGCGGGATATCGGGACTCGGAAAATATTTTTCCGGCAAGCGCAAGGCGATTGAAGTGGCATGCAGCGCAAATGTGCGCGTCGGCGACGAGTTGCAGTTGAGCCTGAACGAGAGCGATCTGCTCAAGGCCGGGTTGCTGGCTTATTTGTTGCCTTGCGTACTGGCGCTGGTCGGGGCGGGGATTGCGACAGCGTTCGGTCTGGGCGACGCCGGCGCTGCACTCGGTGCTGCAAACGGTATGGCGCTGGGTTTCCAGTTGGGACGATTTTCAGGCTGGACGCCGCGCATGATAGCGAAACGTAAAGAGTGAACAATCAACAGAAGGAGATAGAGCATGAATCAGGCAGTCGCAGAAGATCCATTATTGTCCACCGAATTCATCAAGGAGATGGTCAAGCAGATGTGTGCTATCGATACTTACGGCACCTATGACGGCTGGCCGGCGGAAAAGATACTTGCACCTTTCGTGGTGACAAAGGAACAAAAACGCGAGATGCCCGTGATCGGCGATCCCGACGAGGTGCTGCTGTCGCGCATCAAGGCTTTTTACAACGCGATTTCTTCGCTGATCGAAAAAGAATGCGGCCAGATGGCGGTCCCCATGATCAATATTACGCACGAAGGCTTTGGCCGCGTAATTATCACTGTGGGTAAACTGGTGGTGATGGACAAGACGCTGCGTGACGTGCACCGCTACGGTTACGAAAGCCTGTCGAAGATGAAGGACGAAGCGGACAAGCTGTTGTCGGTGGCGCTGGAGATTGTTGGCAAATATCCGGAAGTGGCGGGGCTCTAGGATTGAGGACTGAGGATTTTGGATTGAGGAGTAGTAATGACTGAAGACGAACTCAAGGCACTCGACAAGGAAGTGAAGAAACTCAAGCGGGTCGCCAGTGAGTGGGCGGGGCAGTTGCACGACCTGGTCGAAGAGAGACTGCCTGCGGCATACAAGGAGATACCTGGCATCGCGCAATCCACGTACGACGCATGCCAGGCCTGGGTCGAAGCGAATGCAAGACTGGCTGCGGCGCAAAAAGAAACATAAATGAACACGCCTTCCCCCTTGCAGGGGGAAGGTTGGGATAGGGGTAGAGTTGTGGACTCGTAACGCGTCTACCCCCACCCTAGCCCTCCCCCTGCAAGGGGGAGGGGATGAGTTGGAAATAAACTTAAGGAATAGATATGTCCAATATCACCGGTATCACCCGAGGCGGCACGCCTTATGAACCTACTTTCATTATTGCGTTGAATGCAGAAAATTGCCTCGGCTGCGGCCGCTGCTACAAGGTCTGTCCGCGTGAAGTGTTCGAACTGGTCGAACGTAGCGAGGACGACGATAACTACGATGATGATGAAGACAACTGCATGGTGATGACGCTCGCCAACGCGCTTGATTGCATCGGCTGCGGTTCCTGCGCGCGCGTTTGTCCCAAGCAATGCCAGACCCATCAACCCATGCCGGTTGATGCTTGATGGAAACTCTTGTTTCCTGTTTGAGCCGTATTGTCCGTTTTCCCTTTTTCCTGACTTTCCCGGTTTGGTAAACAGTAGGCCATTATTTTTGCGGGTATATGGATAAGCTGTCATACCTGCCCGGACGGGCAGTTTTATCTATCTCCAAATAGTTGCATTTGAACTGCGTTTGAATCCGGATTCCTGCTGTCTAACAACGGTTTATCCATGATCATGTAGGACACATCATGCGTGACGTGCTGCTTTCCGGTAGTCTGCTTTACCCTTGACTTGACCTAAATCAGGTTTCATTCGCGGTATCGAATTGCTACAATCAGCAGGTTGCGTGCCGGAAATTGGATAAATACCAGTGATTAAGAAAATACTCGTCGCCAATCGAGGGGAGATTGCCGTACGTATCGTGCGTGCGTGCTCTGAAATGGGCATCAAGTCGGTTGCCATCTATACGGATGCCGATCGTCATGCTTTGCACGTCAAAAAAGCTGACGAAGCCTACCACCTCGGTTCCGATCCGGTTAACGGTTATCTGAACGCGCATAACATTGTGAACGTTGCCGCAATTTCCGGTTGCGACGCGCTGCATCCGGGCTATGGTTTCCTTTCGGAGAACCCCGAGTTAGCGAAGATATGCGCGCGTCGCGGCATCAAATTCATTGGTCCCACACCCGAAGCCATGCGGGCGCTGGGCAGTAAAGCCTCGGCGCGAGAGATTGCCGAGCAAGCCGGTGTCCCGGTCGTGCCCGGTGTGGATGGAGCGGGCTTGAGTGTGGC
>JBNLBY010000150.1:0-2381 GCA_050303535.1 Sideroxydans sp.
GCCAGTATGCGCCCCCAGTTGGCATCGGACGCAAAGAAGGCTGTTTTTACTAACGGCGAATGGGCTACGGTATAAGCCACTTCAAGACACTCCGCTTCGGTCAAACCGCCCATCACCTCGATGGAAATAAATTTACTTGCCCCTTCACCATCACGCACGATTGCCTGTGCCAGATCTGTGCAGAGTTCATCCAAACATTCGCAGAACGCCTCATAGGCCGGATCCGATTCACTGCTGATTGACAGAGACTCTCCCGCCCCGGTGGCAACCAGCACCACTGCATCATTGGTGGATGTATCACCGTCAATGGTGATCCGATTGAAACTGCGATTGACGGCGCGATCGAGCGCTGTTTGCAGCAATGCTTCCGGCAGTGTTGCATCGGTGGCGATGAATGCAAGCATGGTGGCCATATCCGGCCGAATCATGCCAGCGCCTTTGGTCATGCCGGTTATGGTGAATTCCCTGTCTGCGTACTTCCCTGTGCAACTGCGCAATTTAGGTACAGTATCAGTGGTCATGATGGCACATGAAGCAGATTCCCACCCATCCTCGGAGAGCTCGTTCGCCAGCTGCGGTAACAAACTCACCACTTTACTGACGTGCAGCGGCTCCCCGATCACACCCGTTGAAAATGGCAGCACGCTCTGTGCTGGAACGGAGAGCAGTCGGGCCACGGATTCGCAACACTCCGTGGCGGCCGCCAGACCCTGAGCACCCGTACCCGCGTTGGCATTTCCTGCGTTTACCAGCAGCGCTCTTACCGACCCGCCTGCCAGATGCTTCCTGGCAATGATGATCGGTGCAGCAGCAAAGGCGTTCCTAGTGAACATTGCCGCCACGGTACTTCCCTCGGCAAACTGAATCAGCACCAGGTCCGCACGACCATTTTTCTTGAGCCCCGCAGCGCCGCTGGCAAGATTGAAACCAGCAATTGGCCTTGACGTTTGATCCGACATGAAGACGCCTGCTAGGCCAACTGGCCGTGACACTGCTTGTACTTTTTCCCCGACCCGCAGGGACACGGTTCATTGCGCCCGATTTTTCGACCGTCGCGCACAAACGGTTGATGTTGCTCTTCATCCTGTCTGGCCGCTTGGTCAGGAATGGCGCTCGTGCTTTCGTGCTGAAAATGCATTTCCGTTGTGGCGCGGCGTTTTTCTTCTACCCGTTCCACATCTTCGGGCGCCTTGACCTGAACACGGCAGAGAATCGCTATCGACTCGCTCTTGATTCGGTCCAGCATCGCCGAAAACATTTCGAATGCCTCGCGCTTGTACTCTTGTTTGGGATTTTTCTGTGCGTAACCGCGCAAATGGATTCCCTGTCGCAAGTAATCCATGGCCGCCAGATGCTCTTTCCATTGCGCGTCCATCACCTGTAGCATCACCGCTTTCTCAAACTGGCGCATGACGCTATTGCCGACTGAAATTTCCTTTGCCCCGTAAATCTCTTCTATTTCCTTGACAATGCGCTCACGCAGCGTCTCTTCATGCAGAGCATCCTCTGTCTCCAACCATTCGCTTACCGACAGTTTTGCAGCGAATTCGTGCTCCAGTGCCTGCTCCAGTCCAGTCACGTCCCATTGTTCTTCAAGACTGTTCGGCGGAATAAACTGATCGACGGCCTCATTGACCACCTCCGCACGGAGCACTTTGATGGATTCCGATATATCCTCTGCCTCCATCAGCCCGTTGCGCTGTTCGTAGACCACCTTGCGCTGGTCGTTGGCCACATCGTCGTACTCAAGCAGCTGTTTTCGAATATCAAAGTTGCGCCCTTCAACCTTGCGCTGCGCATTTTCGATCGCTTTGGTCACCCAAGGGTGTTCTATTGCCTCACCTTCCTGCATACCGAGACGCTGCATGATGGAGGCTACGCGCTCAGACGCGAAAATGCGCATCAACGGATCTTCCAGGGAGAGATAGAAGCGGCTTGAACCCGGATCGCCCTGGCGTCCCGCACGGCCACGAAGCTGATTGTCTATTCGGCGAGATTCATGACGCTCGGTCCCTATGATATGCAGACCGCCATTCTGCAACACCTGATCGTGCGTCGACTGCCAGGCAGTTTTGAGCTGCGCCACCTGATCCGGCGTACGCTTCGATTCGGGGAGAGCATTCAATTGCGTATCCAGATTTCCGCCAAGTACGATGTCGGTACCGCGACCCGCCATATTGGTGGCAATCGTTACCGCACCGGGCATGCCGGCTTGTTCGACGATGTGCGCTTCGCGCTCATGCTGCTTGGCGTTCAATACTTCATGAGGTATGTTTTGTAATTTGAGCTGAGAGGAAATTAATTCAGAATTCTCAATCGACGTCGTTCCGACCAATACGGGCTGCCCTCGGGAAACGCAACCGCGAATATCATTTATGATT
>JBNLBY010000151.1:0-2351 GCA_050303535.1 Sideroxydans sp.
AAACTGATCGATCGTGACTTCGTATTGGCCAATACGATACGTGTAGTCAACAGCCCCGATCCCGTTCGTATCAGCACCATTTCCAGCATTACCAATAGTTGTGAAATCCATTGTAAACTGGTTTCCACCGCTGCCGAATGTATCAGACTGTGCAACTTGCGCAAACCCAGCCAACATTATCGTCGCCATGACCATGCATACCTGTTTTTTCATTGCCTGTTGCCCCTGTTTTCTTTGCGTCTATTCGTTTATTTAACCATAACCGATGTACATCGGTATAGTTTATACAACAAGTATGGGCGTTCGTCCAGTCATCATTTAAAGTTGTTAACTACTAATACGCATCCAAAACTGCCGTCAGTTTCTGGGCCAGTGCACGAAAATACCGGCTGTTTGATGCCCTCTGCCACCAAATATTATCCTAAAAAATGCTGCCGCGGGCGCCTCGCGCACCCAACCGCGTCCCTAGAGGATTCGCAACCGCCGTATATAGAATTAATATTCTACCCTCCGCTTTCCTTTACGGCACGATTCCCCTGAAAAACAAGCATCGACATGACATCCAGCTCCATCGCTGGAAAGTTCAAGCTCCATCTTTTTCAAAATTCTATTGGACAAGCTTTGGCCACTCCGCTAATCATGCGCTTTTTTTACGAAGGGAATATTTCGTAAAGCACTAATTAGGTTTTACTTACAATAATATTAGAGCATTTCAACCCAATTACAACAACATGAACAACACGATTCACAACAACACTCTGAAAAGGGCATTTTGCGTCCGAAAATTTGATTCAGAACAGTGAATAGATTTAAACAATCCCGCTCACCAGCAAGCAATGCAAAGAATTTACAGTGAACAGATTGCACATAATTCGCAGAAAACGACCGGGTTATCTCGGATTCCCCAAAAACTGGCATGTGGATTGCTCCAACCGGAAGCACCAACTGCAAATACGAGGAAAAGGAGATTTAAAACCATGAAGCATCGATTTCGTTATTTTAGAGCAATCAGCTCCCTACTTGTGACTCTGGCCGCCACCTGTAACGCACTGGAGCTCACCGTTGCGTGGAGCCCGACAACCGAGAATGTCGACGGAACCCCCGCGAATGTGACTCAATACAGGCTGTACTACGGAACTTCTCCGGGCACCTACGATCATTATGTTGATGTTGAAAACCCCAATGCAACCCTCTCGGGTCTGGAATTCAACAAGAATTATTACTTTGCGGTAAAAGCATATGTTGAAAACTATGAAAGTTCGTTCTCCGGCGAACTGGCATGGACCTCTCCTCTTATGCCGGACTCCGATGGAGATACCATGTCCGACGACTGGGAACTACAGTATGTCCCTAGCCTTTCCAGAATGCGGAGCGGAACAGACCTCGATAATGATGGATTTTCTGATCAGGAGGAGTTTGTCGCCGGCAGCAACCCCTCGGATCCACAGGATTTCCCGGTTCTGGATATCCACCCAACCGCAACCGGTACCGCGGTCTCATTTGAGGCTCGGATGGCTTCTGGAGAAGGGTACCAAAACAGAACCCGCTATGTAACACTCATGCAATGCGACAATCTATCATCGAACAACTGGGTGCCCGTTGAAGGCTACGAAGACATTCCGGCGGGAGACCAAATCGAAAACTTTGAGATCGACATAAGCAAAGCAGGCATGTTTTTCCGGACAACCACCAGTCTTTTGTGAGCAAGTAGCGCAACCCAAGACACTCGACGGCAGCGTATATCTTCAATTGGACCGGCTTCCTCATACGACGAAATCTCAAAAACCCCATCAATAAGATGGGGTTTTATTTTTATCTGCATCTACTTGCTTCACAACATTGCCCCAAAGAACCTCCTTGGAAGCGGCAGGAGAGAAGCAGAGCCCTACCCCCCCCTGCCCACCTGCGAGAAACTCCATTCGACATGACTGAACACGCCTTTCAGAGGCATGGTTAATGCTAATATCCATAAAAAAAGCTTTCCGAATACCGAGGCACCAAATACAGTCGAGGTGAAGCAACGGGAGCATGAACATGCCTGACAAACCGAATGTTGGTGTAGTGGGTTGCGGATATTGGGGACCAAATCTAATACGGAACTTTAACGCACTGTCAGAATGCAATCTCATCGCGGTATGTGATAGCGACCAGCGCAAGTTGTCGACCATTGAAGCGTCCTACCCTGGCATTGAAACGCACACCAGCCTGGACATCTTTCTCAATATCGAAAAATACGCAAATACCTCGGCAGCAACCATTCCCATCGCGCTTCATGAAGCCCGGCTGGAAGGACGCCTGAAAGACGGAGATCTTGCCGTTTTCGTTTCTTTTGGAGGCGGGCTTACATGGGG
>JBNLBY010000152.1:0-2264 GCA_050303535.1 Sideroxydans sp.
TAGAGGATGGCCGTCAATGCGTAAAGGCTAACAATCAGGGCCAAGGCGGCGATGGCAATAATGCCCCGACGCAGCCAGCGTGCCAGACGTGGCGAGACATCTGCCAGACTCACCGGGGTTGCCCCCACCAGCAAAGCAACGACCGCGAAAAGCATTGCATTATAAACAATGAGCACGTCACGATTGTCGAAGGGCGCACGGAAATTGAAAGGAATGAAGGCAAGATAAATAAGCAGGACCAGCAGTGTCAAGGGCAGCATTAGGCGCATGAGCAAAGCGACTAATTTGCTCAACCCTTCGTTAAAGGCCTGCTCGGCTGGGGGCACAGTCGGGTTGTACATGACAGCGACTGATACAACGGCGACCAGCCCGACGCCGCCGGCGACAAAGAGGCGAATCACCTCATCCGGGAATTCAACATTGAGCGCATCGAATAAACCGATGGTAATTCCGGTAAACAAGACCCCAGCCATGAGGAATAATCCCCCGAAGATGAAGACTTCCAACGATTTAATCAGGAAAGAGAAACGATTGCTCGCGTCACGATTTCTGAAGACGAGAAACGCACCCACGCCTGCCCAGGCCAGAAGGGGTAAATGCAAAGCCATCAAGTTCAGATATTGTTCCTGAAATGGTATCGTCCCGGCTCGCGGATAAATCAGAAGCACATAAGCGGCAGCAGCGACAAGGATGATCCCGATGAATGCGCTTAACTGCCATCGTTTGTGTCCAACGACAGTGAGGTAGATCAACGCAAAAACAGCAGAGAGTGGCGCAGCCAGCAAGATAATTGCAGGTATGAAATCATTGCTGCTGATTCCAAAGCCTTTGATGGTGATCATAAAGCGGTCATCGGAAAGCCACCAGAACAATAAACCATTGATGATGGCCAGCGGAATGACCCAGGCCCAGGCAACCATGTACCCTTTGGCTTGCACGGCCGTTTCCTTCAGGCGATAAAACCAGGCGGCATAGAGGAGATTGTCAGGTACGGCCGTATGCCTATCGTCAATTGCCTGTTTGAAAACGTCTGCTTCACCCGCTTTGACGGCTGCCTGATATACTTCTTCCAGTTGTTCTGCATCCTGTGCAAGGTTATTCAATGTATCGTAGTAAGACATGATTAGTTCCTCCCATTGTTACTTATCCCTGCCCTTATTTTATGGATTCAGGCCACAGATTGGAAGATGGAAAGATCATGATTTACGCGGACATTTAGCAGGAATTTGTTACCCACTCTTCGCAGAATTTATCCCTGCCAGAGGTCGTGTCATACCCACGCAGGTTGCCCAGTTAAACAGATGCGACCGTACGTTAATTGCCATCCCCGCGCAGGCGGGGATCCATCTTACCCAACACAGTGGATTCCCGCATTCGCGGGAATGACAAATCATATGAGCAAGGGTAGTGACTTAATCAGAGTTTGCGTCTTCAGATACGGCCGTATTGAACACTCGCGCAAAATAACCGTCCACCAACTCACTCAAGCCGTCGCGCACCGTGTCCGAGAGGTCAATGCCCGCCAGTCGCTGCGCCAACTGCTGCTTGAATTCCAACTGCATCTGGCGGTAGATTTGGATGCGCTGCGCCTGCGGTGACCCCGCGCCGTGCATCGATTCCGTCAGGTAACCGACGGCGTTGCGCCCCAGGGTCATGTTTTCAATCAGGCGCATAATGCGCATCCGGTGTTCGGTGGGGACATCAGCGCGTCCTTGCAGATATTTTTCCAGCAGAGCGCCGACTTCCTCGCTGCGATAGTCTGCCTCGGAAGGCATCGTCACCATCAAGCCACCAGCAATGTCCTGCGCCAGGCGACTGATCTCATAGGGAAAACGGGTGACGTGATGTTTGCACACATTGGCAAGCATGTCGTCACACAGGTAAACACCTGACTTCATCGGTTGGCTTTGGTGCGAGGAGGCAATGCCCGTCGCGTAAATCGTTTCGTTGAGATGGGTCATCTCCACCAGTTTGTCGCGGATGTGCGAGGCTTTGGCAACGCCATTGTATTCGGCGGCGGTGGCCGCCGCGCCGATGAGGACATCGCCCACGCCGCTTTTGCAAACGTAACTGCGCCGATGGTAGCAGGTAAAACGCTCGACAAGCATCGCGGCAAACTCCGTCTCGCCATCCATGAAAATATAGTCGTTGGGGATGAACACATCATCAAAAATGACCATCGCTTCCTGCCCGCCGTATTGGTGATTGCCCGTATCAATACTCCCATTTTCCATGCTGCGCGTGTCACACGATTGACGGCCGTA
>JBNLBY010000153.1:0-2252 GCA_050303535.1 Sideroxydans sp.
GTTTATGTGCAATCAAATGGTGCTGCGCGGTGGTTCCTGTGTGACACCGGCAAACCACATCCGCGCCACCTATCGCAATTTCTTCTATCCCAATGAGCGCTGGCAATTCAGCGGCCTGCGTCTGGCGGAGGATTTGCGATGAGCCATCACGCCATACGTTTTTACGATCTCCATCCACCGCAGACCGACATGATGCGTGAAGTCCTTAAAGGTTTGCGGCAAAAGCCACCGATGATCTCGCCCAAGTTTTTTTACGATATGCGCGGCTCGGAATTGTTCGAGGCGATTACTAAAACGCCTGAGTATTATCCTTCTCGTACCGAGATTTCATTACTGGAAAAACACGGCGAAGAGATGGCGTCATTGCTCGGCAACGACTGCCTGTTAATCGAGCTGGGTTCCGGTTCCAGCCGTAAAATTCGTTTGCTGCTTGATGCACTGCAACCCGCTGCCTACATGCCGGTCGATATTTCCCGAGACTTTCTGCTGGAGGCGGCGATGGAACTGGCGCATGACTATCCGGAGATGGAAGTGCACGCCACCTGTGCCGATTACTCCCGTGGTTTGAAACTACCCTGGTCGCCCGATGAACTACCGCGTGCGGCGTTTTTCCCCGGTTCCAGTATCGGCAATTTCGAGCCGACTCATGCACAGCGTTTGCTGCATCATGTCGCGCTGGCATTGGGGAGTGGCGGTCATCTATTAATCGGAGTTGATCTGCAAAAAGAACATGCGGTACTGCATCGTGCCTATAACGATGCGGATGGAATTACTGCAGCCTTTAACCTGAATCTGCTGGAGCGGATCAATCGCGAACTGGATGCCGATTTCGTCGTGGAAAATTTCGACCACGCTGCCGACTATAACGCTGAGTTGGGGCGGGTGGAGATGCACCTGATCAGCAACACCTCACAACAGGTGCGCATCGGCAGTGAACAGTTGCAGTTTGCCGAAGGCGATGCGATCCATACGGAAAACTCCTATAAATATACCGTGGATGGTTTTTTGCGTATGGCGGCGGAGGAGGGATTCGAACAGGTAAAAACCTGGGTCGATGACAGGCACTATTTTAGTGTGCACTGTTTGCGGGTTATCTAGAAGTGGTCTCAAAATGCTCTTCGTACCCTGATCCTGTGTTGCAAAGCCTCCGGGCACGAATCTTAATTTTGAGACTGCTTCTAATTAGCCTTTGGCCTGTTCCGCGTCAGCGGCGATTTCAATCAGGCGCACAAGAATCCTTTTCTGTATCAGCGCCATGCGGGTAACGATATCGTTACCGCGATCGTATTCCCCTTCCGCAGTGTCGTCACTAAAGGACTCCAGTAACAGGTAGTCCATCAGTACCTTTCCGCCGCGAGGGGCGGGGAAGGGATTGGGCACATCTTTCAGCGCCAGTTTGATCGCAGTGATGAGGGTGCGGATATCGGCGGCTTCTTCATCGATGCGATCTTTAAGCGAAGAAGCGCGATCGCTGTTGAGATAACTGAGCAGGATATTGAGCAACGAAGCATTGAGCTTCAGTTCGCGCAATTTCGGCAGTATCGATTCGATGCGGTCGTAGACAGTGAGCAGCATAACAATCTCCATGTAACGGTGATCGCCATCCTCCTCCTCTTCCGGTGGACGTAACATCGCCAGCGCCGCGGCCAATCGTTGCGCATAGAAACTCTGGTGCAGCGCCACCTTCTTCAGGCACTGTTCGTGTTCACTCTCCACATCGCGACACTGTTGCAGGAAGGCCTCGAAATCCTCCTTGTTCAGTTTGCGTTCGCCCATCTTGCGCCATAGCTCGGCGCGATAGAGCGCTTCGCGCATGCTGTTGTCGCTGAGCTGTTTCTCCGTGGTGGCGTTAACGCTGAAGTCACGCTTCGCCTGTGATAGGTCGGCCTTGATACGCTGTATCGCTTCGCGCCAGACTTTTTTTGCCAATGCCGTGTTGGTGATTTTATCGCTGAGTTCCTGCAGCTTGAGTGGCTGCATCAGGTGCAGCACGCCGTTGAAGTAACCGGCCAGCGCAGTATTGAGCTGTTCTTCGCTACTGCCCTTGACCGCCGGATGGATCAGCTTGTTGGGTGTAATCGGGACATTGAGCCGGTTGTGGTAGTAGCGCACCGTCATGGTGGTGGCCAGCTTGGCGAAGAAGTGTACCAGGGTTTGTGCCGGTGAGACGCAGGCATAACCGGGTGACGGCGTCTCATTTTGCAGGCGGTTAATGCGCTGACTGTCGGCGGGAACGATGTCGCCCTCCGCTG
>JBNLBY010000154.1:0-2207 GCA_050303535.1 Sideroxydans sp.
TGCTGGCCGGCAGCCTGAAACCCGACGCCAGTGTGTTGATCGAGGCGGGCAGCCTCAAGGCATTTTTTCCGCAGGCCGTTTCGCTACAAAACTACCAGGATGTTTTTGCGCGCGTGGATTTCGGCCGTTACCTGTTCAACTCATCGCTGATCGGCGGCTGTATTGTGGTCTTAGGACTGGCGGTCAACTCGCTGGCGGGTTATGCCTTTGCGCGCATGCAGTGGCAGGGCCGCGACTGGCTGTTTACGCTGGTGCTGATGATCATGATCGTGCCGGTCGAAGCCATTGCGGTACCGCTTTTTTACGAAGTGACGTTGCTCGGCTGGCGCGATACCTACATCGTGCAGATCGTGCCCTTTATCGCCAATGCTTTCTCCATTTATCTGTTCTACACCTTCTTCATCGGCCTGCCGCGCGAGCTGGAAGAAGCGGCGCGCATCGATGGCGCGGGTGCGCTGCGCACCTTTGTTGCCATCATTGTTCCCAATGCCAAACCGGCTTTTGCCACGGTAGCCATTCTCACCTTCCTCACGCAGTGGGGGGCGTTCCTGTGGCCGCTGATGGTGACCAGCGGCGAAGCGGTGCGCCCACTGCCGTTGGGCATCGCCGCCTTTTACTCGCTGCCACCGTTGCAGTGGGGTGATATTTTCGCGTTTGGCGTGATGATGGTGACGCCGGTGCTGATCCTGTTTTTCATGTTCCAGCGCTGGTTCGTGCAGGGCGTGGTAGCGACCGGGGTAAAGGGATGAGCAAAATTGCATTCAAAAATATCAGCAAGACCTTCGATGACGGCACGCGGGCCGTCAGCGATTTCAATCTCGACATCGCCGACGGCGAATTTGTCGTGCTGGTCGGGCCGTCCGGCTGCGGCAAATCCACCCTGTTGCGCATCCTGGCCGGACTGGAAACGGCAACAGCGGGGGAGATTCATATCGGCGGCACCGTAGTGAACGGGCAAACGCCGCAGCAGCGTAATGTCGCCATGGTGTTCCAGAACTACGCGCTGTATCCGCACATGACCGTGCGCCGTAATCTGGAATTCCCGCTGCGCATGATGAAACTCGGCAAGGCCGACATGCAGGCAAAGGTCGAACGCACCGCGCAACTGCTGGGCCTGACCGAATTGCTTGAGCGCAAACCCGGACAACTTTCCGGCGGTCAGCGCCAGCGTGTTGCCATGGGGCGTGCCATCGTGCGCGAACCCTCGGTGTTCCTGATGGACGAGCCGCTATCCAATCTCGATGCCAGGTTGCGCGTGCAGATCCGCACCGACATTGCCTCACTGCAGCGGCGCATCAACACCACCACGCTTTACGTTACCCACGACCAGGTCGAAGCCATGACGCTGGGCGATCGCGTGGCCGTCCTCAGCCGAGGACGTTTGCAGCAAGTGGCAGAACCGCAAACCCTGTACAACCACCCTGCCAATATCTTCGTGGCGGGATTCATCGGCAATCCCGGCATGAATGTATTTGCAACTGAGCTGCATGCAGTGGATGGGGGAGGCTGCGCCATCAAATGGGGCGAGCAACTGATTCCGCTGAACGATACTGGTGGTGACGGCTGGCGTAGCCATATCGGCAAGCGGATTTATGCTGGTTTGCGCCCGGAAGCATTTTGCGAAGCAGCGATTTCCGCGTTGCGCATTCCTGCCGAAATCGAAAGTGTGGAAGCGCTGGGTCACGAATCCCTGGTTTATTTCCGCAGTGGCGCGAACGCGCTGGATACGGATAACTTCGGCAGCGGAGAAAGCGCTACCTCTCCCCACATGGTGGCGCGTCTGAAAGGGGCGATTGACTTCAAGGCCGGCGAGAAAATCGAACTGGGTATTGAGCCCGGGCAATTTACGCTGTTTGATGAGAATGGGAATACGCTGAAAAACGCATAATGCGTTATGTCACATGAATCACTACTTTTCCCTTGGCATGTCCCTCCTCAACATACCGTATCGCATCGGGTACTTCGCTGAGTGAATAACGTCTGTCGATCACAGGTTTCAATTTGCCGGATTCCAGCAACTCTTTCAGAAATTGCAAATCTTTCTGGTCCGATATTGAAGTCAGGGCGCCCATCTTCTTTTTTCCGAACATGCTTATCAATGGCCCCAGCAGCAGGGCTTGAAATAGCTGGGTTGTATTGCCGCCGACCATGACGTAAATGCCCCTGGGTTTCAGCGCGTGCTTGTAAGCGAAGATCGAACGATTGCC
>JBNLBY010000155.1:0-2118 GCA_050303535.1 Sideroxydans sp.
TGCCAGCTCCGGCAGTTCCTGATAACCGGCCGGGATACGTTCCTCGACCAGATCGTGCACTTGCCCCGCCCATTCAGTGGCGATGCGCTTGCGTTTTTTGACCTCTTTTTCCAGTGCCTGCAGTTCTTCTTCAGTCATCGTTACATCCCCGCCACTTTGGAATGTTCGCCCACCAGTTCGAGGGCAATGGAAAGGATCTTGTCCGCCTCGTCTTTCATTTTCGACAGGCTGGCAAAACCGAATCGGTGCACATCGCGCAGTGAACGATCGTGTACCACCAGTTTGCCGACGGTGATGATGACGCGACCGAAACCTTCGTGAGAGAGATGCAACAGCGGTACGGCCATCTTGCCGCACTCTTTTTCGATCAGGGTGGAGATGGCGTTGTAGAACGCCTTCATTCGCTCGACGATGATTTCATCCGGATCACCGATCACCGGCAGCTCACGCTTGCGCTCCTTGGTCAGCACGAACGGATCGAGAACTTCTGCATTACTCTGACCTTCATAGGTGCCATAGGTGTCGATGGCATGCATCTGCTTGACCATCTCCAGCATGAAGTCTGTTCCCAGCAACGGGTCGTCATGTGCTACAACCATGTCGTTCATCATTTCACCCTCAATTTATAAAAATCTTTAGCCACGGAACCCAGGAAATAAAAATTTGCCTGACTTATTTCCGCAGACTCATATACACCTGACACTGCTTTTCCTTTGCGCTCTTTGCGTCTTTGCGGTGAATGCTTTTCATTCGCACCACTCTTCGTTTTCCATAACATCGAAACGCTTTTCGCTCTTCTCTTCACGTGCACTCAGTGCACGCGCCAGCCAGCCGCTGGGGCCTTCAACGAAATCGTGTTGCAGTTCCCTGAGCGTGCTGTTGATTTGCGTACCAAGCGCCACTTTCATCGGCTGTATTTTCAGCGACATCAACTGGCGCACCGCCGACGGTCCGACCGCCAGGCAGTAGACGGCGACACAACCTTCAAGCACCACGAATTTTTCCAGCAGTTTGCTTTCGTTGCCGTCCTGTTGCAGCGAACCGAACTCGGCCACTTCCAGCAAAGTGATCGCATCTGCTGTTACCTGATAGATGGCGAAGCGTTCGGCGGAGCCGAAGTGCTGATCGACCTTTTTCAGATCCGAACTGGCGAAGGCGACCCTGAATCCGGATTTATCCATCGTCGTATCTCCGGGCTGTTCAGTGCGAAGCAGCTTCAACTGGCGCTGTATTGCCATCGTTGCCTCCTTGCCGCTCATCGCGCTTTTGCGACAACGGCGAGCGATGTGGTTTGATTTCGTGCACAGCGTGGTGTTGCAGCATCAGGTTGGACAGGTCGTAGAGCGCCTGACGGGTGCCGCGATAACCGATCCAGCTGCGCTGGTATCCGCCGACCAGATCGTATTGAGGGAATCCTGCACGTTGCAGCGGCAGGTGCAGACGTTCTGCGGTGGCTGCACAGTGCGAGTTACCGATCAGCATCTCCGCATTCTGTTCGCGCGACATTTTTTCCAGCTCTTCCAGATCGCCGATCTTCACCTCTGCCAGCGGCAGCGGTTCCAGTGCGGGACCGCGTGTGCTGGCAACTGCGGCGACCACTTCCATACCGATACCCTGCACCAGTTTTGTAAACGCCAGTAGTTCGTCCGGTTCACCGGCTATGGCGACGCGGCGCAGGCCGAGCATGAAGTGACAGTCGAGCATTGCATCCTGCAACTGCGAACGTTGGCGATTCAGTTTTGCCGGAACGGGACGCTCGGAAAGTTTGCTCAGGGTGTGAATGAATTCGTCCACCGCTTCGAGTCCCATTAGCGATTCGAAACGGTGTACCGGCACGCCGGTTTTCTCTTGCAACTGATCGGCGGCCTTATATATAGAGGGACCGATGGCCAGGGTGGCGATGGAGTCGCCCATTAGCGCGATTTCACTCAACGGCGTGCCACCGATAGTCAACGGGTTGCTGTCACCGTCGGTAAGGTGGCCATCGAGAGAGTCGGAGATATCCGGCAGCAACAGCGGACGCAGTTCGAAGGTTTCGAGCAGTTCTTTTAGTGTTTCCAGATCGCCCGGTGTTAATGCGGAGCTTGTGAGTACGTTGACCTGGCGTTGACGGCGGCC
>JBNLBY010000156.1:0-2073 GCA_050303535.1 Sideroxydans sp.
GAACTGGCGCGTCAACTCGCGCTGACGATACAGAGTCCTGTATGGCAGGCGGTGCGCAAACCGGCGCCGTGGGTGAAGTCGTCGGTGCCGGGTGTGGAGTTGGGAGCGTGACATGGCAGAGATACTGAAACGCAACAAAGCGCTCGCGGTAAATCCGCTCAAGGCCAGCCAGCCGGTTGGGGCGTCACTCGCTTTTCTCGGCATTAACCGCGCCATTCCCATGCTGCATGGTTCGCAGGGATGCACCGCGTTCGGCAAGGTGTATTTCGTGCGCCATTTCCGCGAACCCATCCCGCTGCAAACTACAGCGATGGATCAGGTGTCGACCGTGATGAGTGCGGACGAGAATGTGATCCTCGGTCTCAAGACCATTTGCGAGAAGACCCAGCCCGCGCTGATCGGTATACCCACCACCAGTCTTTCCGAAACGCAGGGCACGGATATCAAGCGTCTGGTGAAAGAGTTTTACGCGGCGAACCCGGAATTCGCGCACATCCCGGTTGTGCCAGTGAACGCACCGGATTTCACGGGCTGCCTGGAGAGTGGCTATGCGCTGGCGGTGAAGGCAGTAATTGAAACATTGCTTCCCACGGTTGCTCCCTCCCCCGCAGGCGGGGGAGGGTTGGGGATAACCAGCCACTTGGTTGCCGATTTTGGGCAACCTAGTGGAATGGCTAGTAGTTCCACCAGAGGGCTTGTCGGTAAGCGTAAGAAGCAGGTCAATATATTGGCCGGTTCTTTCCTCACCCCGGGCGATGTCGAACACATTAAGGAACTGGTCGAAGCGTTCGGTTTGCGGCCGCTGGTATTGCCGGACATCGGCGATTCGCTGGACGGGCATCTCATTGAGGCCGAGAACAGTGCGGTGACGGTGGGCGGTACATCCGTCACCGATATCTCCAGCATGGGCGAGTCCATCGCCACGCTGGTGCTGGGTAGCTCTTTATATGACACGGCGGATTTTCTCAAGACACAAACCGGCGTACCCGATTTCCGCTTCGACTGTTTGATGGGACTGGATGCGGTGGACAGTTTCGTTTCAGCCCTGGCGGAGATCAGTGGCAAACCTGTTCCGGAAAAGATCGAGCGTCAGCGGGCGCAATTGCAGGACGCGATGGTCGATTGCCATTTCATGCTGGGTTTTGCGCGTGTGGCGATTGCTGCCGATCCGGACCTGCTGTACGGAATGTCGCGGCTGGTGACGGAAGTGGGCTGTGAAGTGGTTGCCGCTGTTGCACCTGCGCGTGCGAACATTCTCAAGGATGTGCTTGCAGAGCAGGTCGGCATCGGTGATCTGGAAGACCTGGAAATTGCAGCCGGAAAGAATGGCGCGCAACTTTTGATCAGTAATTCCCACGCGGTTGAGATGTCGCGCCGGCTCGGTGTGCCGCTGCTGCGTGCGGGTTTTCCGCAATACGATTTGATCGGCGGCTACCAGCGGCTGTGGGTGGGCTATCGCGGCACACGGCAGGCGCTGTTCGATCTTGCAAACCTCATGGCGGAACACGGCCATCACGAGCCGGAACCGTACGTTTCCATTTACCACCGGGGAGTCAGACATGCGGCATCTGCGGCTCGTGGAAAACACTGAGGAGCATGCGATGACAGTGAAGATCGCATTTGCGACCAGCGACCGCCGCGCGGTCAACCAGCATTTCGGTGCGGCGGAGTCGTTCGCCGTTTACGAAGTGGGAGAGAACGAAACGCGCCTGATCGAAGTGGCCGAGTTCATCGAAACAGCGATGGACGGGCACGAGGGCAAGCTCGCAGCCAAGGTCGAGTTGCTGGACGATTGTGCGGCGGTGTATTGCAACGCGGTGGGTGCTTCGGCGATCCAGCAATTGCTGGCGGCAGGTATTCAGCCCATGCGCGTGGACGAGGGTACGCCGATTGATGAACTGTTATGCGGCCTGCAGAAGAACCTGGCGAACGATCCGCCGGTATGGCTGGCGAAACACCTGAAGAAACAGTCTGGCGGCCTGGATTTCGCCGAGGATGAGGAGTGGCAGGAATGATTTCGGAAATATCACTTTACTCAAAACTCCCTCCCCCTTGCAGGGGGAGGGGCGGGGT
>JBNLBY010000157.1:0-2056 GCA_050303535.1 Sideroxydans sp.
GTCGGTACGCTCCAGCACGGCCACGCCTTTCTTGCCCTTCAGCGCCTTGCCCAGCACGTCGCCGGGGAAAGGACGGAACATGGTCAGATTGATCACGCCCACTTTGACTTTGCGATGCTCGCGCATCCAGTCGGCGACAGCTTCTGCCTGCACAACCATACTGCCCTGGCCGAGGATGATGTAGTCGGCATCGTCGCAACGATATTTTCCAATCCGGTTGTAGCGGCGCCCGGTCAGTGCATGGAATTCCTCGGCATTGCGATCGAACAATTCCTCGATGTGATCGAAGAAATACGGGCGCTGTCCCGCCACGGCCTGCATATAGGCATCCTGGTTGGCAACAACACCGGTCTGCATGGGATTGTCCACATCCCAGATGGCCGGGATGCGGCGGCGCTTGGGACCGTACAGCATCTGCTGGGCGGGGGTGGGCGTGTCGATAATGTCCTCGGCACAACCCAGATATTCGGCAATGAGCTCTCGCTCCGGCACCAGCATGGGTTCAATCTGGTGAGTAGTGAGGAAACCGTCCTGCCCGACCATGGCCGGGGTCAGCGACAATTCAGCGGTCTTGCGCGCGATCATGTTGAGATCGGCCGCTTCCTGCGCGTTCTTGGCAAACACCTGGATAAAACCAGTGTCGTCAGCGCAATGGTAATCGTCATGCGCACAATGCACATTGAGCGATGCCTTGGTGATGGCACGGCAGCCGAGGTTGAGCACATAGGTCAGGCGCTTGCCGACCGCGGCATACAGTGACTCGTGCATGAAGGCCAGGCCTTGCGCCGAAGTAAAATTCACTGCGCGCATGCCGGTCATGGACATGCCTGCGGTAACGGCCGCGGCCGCGTGTTCGGATTCCGGTTCGACGAAAATCAGCGGCTGGCCTGCGGTATTCAGGTGACCTTTGGCAGTTTCTTCCGCCCAGTATTCGCCCATCTGCGTGGAAGGCGTAATGGGATAAGCACCCGCTCCATGCGAGGCTTCACGTTCCACCATGATCACGGCCGTATTGCCGTCGATGGCATCGCGCGTACCGGGATACTTGTACTTGGTGTGGCCGCCTTTGGAACTGGTTTCAGCCCCGGTCAGTTTGAATTGCTTAAGCTTGTTCTGCATAGTTGGGTCCTTAAATTAAACTTCTGCCGGAGCAGGTAAGGGTTCGATACGGATGATTTTCTTTGCTGATTTTCCTTTGATGACGCGGTCGCCTTCCAGCCACACTATCGCGCCCGTTGGGCAGCGTTCGATGGCTTTGCGGTCTGCGCTATTGTTCTTGTCGTAGTCGATCACAGCCAGGTTGCGCACCATGCTGATCAGTCCGGGGGCCGCATCCACCACGCAGCGCTCGCAGGCGGTGCAGGCCACTTCGCAGGCAGCCTCGGCAACATCGCCGTCATCTTCGTTGCGGCAGGCCAGCCAGAGTTTGTGCGACACGCCATGAATCGAGAACAGGTTCTTCGGGCAGATGTCGACACAGTCGCCGCAAGCCGTACATTTTGCGCCATCCACCACCGGGAGTCCATGCATGTCCATGGTAATGGCATCGAAATCGCACACGTCGGCACAATCGCCCAGGCCCAGGCAACCCCAGGCGCAACTCTTGCCGCCGCCGCCCGCCACCGTGGCGGCACGGCAGGAAGCAAGCCCTGCATATTTGGCGCGCATCGTGGCAACGTGCTTGCCGCCGGCGCAGGCCAGGCGCGCCACGCGTTTTTCCACGTCACCGAGTGCAACACCCAGCAACGAGGCAATATTCTGGTTTTGGTCGGGAGAATTTACAGTACAGCGGCCGGGTTCGATCTTGCCTTCCACAACCTGCTCGGCAAAGTTATGACAGCCTGCCGTGCCGCAGGCGCCGCAATTGGAACTGGGAAGCAATTCTTCGACCTGCTCGATGCGCGGGTCTTCGTATACATAAAGCCGCTTATTCGCGATTGCCAGCACGAGCGCAAGCAGGCCGCCCAGAACGGCCATGAATGCTCCTGCGATAAGCACGATGTATACGACGTCCACCTTCTCTCCCACGCTTCAAAAAAAACACGCAGAGAACCGC
>JBNLBY010000158.1:0-1951 GCA_050303535.1 Sideroxydans sp.
GTGACTTGGAAACCATGGAAATCGCCATTGAAACGGCGGAAACTGGCCACCTTGTTTTCGGGACCTTGCATACCAATACGGCAGCGACCACCGTGGACCGCGTGATCGATAAGTTTCCGGCAGATCGCCAAAACCAGATCCGCACCATGTTGGCGGATTCGCTGAAAGGCGTCATTGCCCAAACGCTTTGCAAACGTGTCGGCGGCGGCCGTATTGCATCAGCCGAAATCCTTGTTGTAACGCCGGCAGTGGCTGCCAATATTCGCGAGGGTAAGACACACCAGATTCCATCACTTATGCAGACCGGCAGGAATGTGGGTATGTGTACCTTTGCTGATGACTTGCTCAGTTTGGTTAAGCGCGGAGTCATTGCCCCTGAAGAGGCGTATGCAAACGCCATCGACAAACCGTTCCTTCTGAAGAAATTCAAGGAAGAAGCCATTGATATTGACCTCGAACATGCCGCTCTAGATGAAATGGATTTCCATTTCCAGGATGTGCAGGACGCCTCCAAGAGTGAGCGCGCCCGTAAACGGCTCCATGTAAACCCGCGTGATACCGCAGCGCTGCGCGAGTTGATCCTGATTCTTGCCACCGATGAGAACCCGGATGAGCGCAGTGGTCATGATGCCTTGGAATATGCGCAGAAGCTACTCGACATCACGGGTCAGAACGATGCGCTGACCTTGGTGCTCATTAGTGCTTCATATGCCGAGCTGCAGCATTTCTCTGAAGCCACGGATTGGGCAAAGCAAGCTCTGAAAGTCGCCAAGACCAACAAGCAAAAGGAGCTCGCCTCCCGAATCCAGCGCTACATCAATATGTATAAACGCAACATTCCGCTTCGTGGCGAGACCGTCTGAGTCTGGATTGCGGAGTCGAGTTGACTCATGAGGGTACCCGCTTAAGTGGGTACCTTTTTATTTTCCCGTTTTGGAGCGATACAAAAGGGCGGGAAATCCAGATTGCATAAAATGTGACAATAGTTATAATGTATCCTTAGGTTTAACGCGGAGGTATATGTTATGGCTGAGCAGGGCACTGGTGAACATGTTTTCAATCCCCCGGAACGGGTTAGTGATGGGGCCTACTTCTCGACTTTGAAGAGCTATCGCGCAATGTATGACCGAAGCCTGTTGGATCCGGATGCCTTCTGGGAGGAACAGGCCAGAACCCATCTTGACTGGTTTCATGAATTCACCCAAGTCAGCGATTGCGATATGTCACAAGCCATGAATGCGTGGTTTCTGGGAGGGAAGCTGAATATCTGCCACAACTGTGTTGATCGCCACCTCGCGACACGTAGCAACAAGGTTGCAATCTTATGGGAAGGCGACGAGCCCGGCGACGTGCGCCGCATAACCTACCGGGAGCTCCAGCGCGAGGTCTGCCGCCTAGCCAATGTTCTTCGGCACAATGGAATCCGTAAGGGCGATCGTGTGGCAATCTACATGCCGATGATTCCGGAAGCGGCTTTCGCCATGCTGGCCTGTGCGCGGATCGGTGCCGTGCATAGCGTTGTTTTTGCGGGATTCAGTGCCGAGGCTCTGCGCGACCGCATTCAGGATGCCCGTTGCAAAGCCGTGATCACAGCGGATGAAGGGCGGCGGGGACGAAAAATTATTCCACTTAAGCGACCCGTGGACGAAGCCGTCATGGCCTGCCCAACCGTGGAGCATGTCTTCGTGGTTCGCCATACCGGGAACAAAATCCCGTTCTATGAACCGCGCGATATTGATTTGGGCGAAGCAATGCGCAGCGAGCGGCCGTATTGCCCTGTTGAACACATGGATAGCGAGGACACGCTCTTTTTGCTCTATACTTCGGGGTCTACCGGGAAGCCGAAAGGGATTTCCCATACCAGCGCGGGCTATCTTCTCTACGCCATGTTGACCCATCGCTACGTGTTCGATTACCGCGAGGATGATATTTTCGCCTGCGTAGCGGATAT
>JBNLBY010000159.1:0-1945 GCA_050303535.1 Sideroxydans sp.
TGTGCCTATGATTTCTCCGCCACAACGGAAGCCCCCGTTAACTTCAAAGATGCTGAACACGCGATAAACTACGCCCGCAGATATTGTCCATACCAAAAACTCAATACGCAGGTCGCCGTTTTCCAGCTTGTTCAATCGTGGTGGGTGAAATTGATGGGAGATTGCGACCAGTCGTGCATCCATTTGATAAAGATGTTCCTGATTTTCCGCATTCCGTTCTATCCACTGTTTCCGTCTCTCCGGACTGATATTGGGTATATCGTCGGCATGGCTGACTAATTGTGGCGCTTGTATCAAACCGTTAAGATGAAAGAATTTCGTGACGATGAGCAGATTCACCAAATTCAGTAGATCACGATTTGGTGAGACGCAGTGATTGGGATAGCCACAATCGCCTGGTACAGGTCTTCAATGGCGCGGCGTAGCAGATTGATAAAGCGTTTGAGCTTGAACGCTGAAGTCACCACCGTGCGCGGGCCGCGCCCTGGTCGCCGGAAGCACAGCCAACGCAGGCGTGCCCAGATGTTGACCAGTACCAGGCTCAAGCCCATTAGGAAGAACTTGACCGCTGGATTGCGTGTGGTGCTCACTACGCGCATCTGCCGCCGCTGCCGGTAAGTGGACTCAATCCCGAAACGTCGCCGATAACGCTGTTTGACCTTTTTCGGCGACCAATCCAGCCCGATGACGACGAAAAGTAGCCATTTGCGGCGGCGCTTGCCGGATTTACCGGGAGGCAGGGTCGCCACCACCGCCATCTCAGCCGTCGTTCTGTCGGTGAAGGTATAGGTCGTGGCATAGCTTTTGCGACCGCAACACAGTGCCCGCGTGCCGCCAGTTTTGCCCCGGATTGCGCAGGCCAGTACCGCCTTCTGCTTCTGCGCTTGCAGATAGCCGATCACGTCACCACAACAGAAGCCCTTGTCTACAGCACCGTTGCCCGGAAACCGAGCCGCTGCAAGCGTTGCAGCAGGCGCCTGACCACGTCCAACATGCTGTATTCCGGCAGGACATAAGCCAGCGCTAGCGTCAATCGGACGCCGCGCCACATCACCGAGGCGCTGGCGATGCGAAAGAAGCGCGTCGTTCCCTTCCTGGCGCGATCCCGACGGGTGTACGTCCGCATTTCCGGCGTCTTGCCGTAGAAGGGCTCGTCGTGGCAGTCAATGGCGACTTCGACACCCTCATGCGGCAGATCGGTGGGTAAATCCGCCACCAGCGCAGCATTCATCTCGACTTCCTGACGCTGCAAATCGACCACATCTAGTGCGTCATTCAGTTGTTCGCGCAATGTGTTGCCGTCGGCGACATCCGCCAGATCGTCGCAGGCCGCTTCAAGGCTACCGTTGTCGAGTGCCGCTTTGGTCAAGACACTGAACAACATCTCGGTATCACAACGATACCCCGCGATGTTGAGGTTGAGATGCTCAGTGAACGTAGTCATGCTAATCTGGTGTAGGTCTTTCCCGTGTAGTTGTTTTTTCGGTATCATAGGTCAGGTCGATTTCTGGTCTCGGCATTGTTTGCAAACTTAACCTTGACCGAAATCGACCTCCTTTTCAAGTATTTGTCAACTTTCGTGATCTACTGAATTTGATGAGACGCTCAGGCAACCAATTCCTCAAGGATTCCCGCTGTGCGAAAATAGCAAAATCGTTGTCGTCAGTGTGGCTATCCAGCCAGAGCACAGTGCCATCGTCATAAGAGGCGAAAAGAGAATACATGGGAGGGACGCTGGCACTCGCATCGACAAGGTGCAGGGTTGTTGAAATGTTCTCAAATCCCTCGTCGCCTGGTTTGCCAATATAGAAGTCGCCAACTGCACCACCTGTTCGACGAACTTCAACACCAAACGGCGACACAAGCTGATCGGCCTCCGATTTTGTAACGGGTGGCTTCAGCAGCTTTTCACGTATCTTGTCGCGTAAGGTTTCCATTGTCTCGC
>JBNLBY010000160.1:0-1931 GCA_050303535.1 Sideroxydans sp.
AAAGAACCGCAAGGCATTGCAGAAACGTCGTGATCAATTACTGACCCTCCTGTTCCAGGATAAAAAAATAAGCGAACGCGACTACCAGTTGGCGACCATGGAGTCGCTGCCAACATCACAGGGCGCCTGGCCGTCACAAATTCCCCATCTGCTGGATCGCCTGGTGCGCGAATATCCCGATGTTTCGGAATTTCATACAACGATAGATCCGCTGTTACAGGATAGTCTCAACCATGTTCTGAAAAATCACCGCCGTACACTGGCTGAAGAAGGCGTACGTAATCTTGCGCTGGTTGTGATCGATCACACAACACTGCAGACAGTTGGATATATAGGAAACTTTACTGACGACAAAACAAGCATACACGTGGATATCGCATCACGGCCACGCTCTACAGCCAGTATCGTCAAACCATTGCTTTACGGTCTGATGCTTGATAGCAGTGAATTGATACCCACGGTGTTGATTCCGGATGTGCCAACAACCATCGGCGGCTTTTCGCCCGAGAATTTCGATCATGGTTTTCGTGGTGCAGTCCCTGCGGCACAAATGGTGGCGCAGTCACTCAATGTTCCGGCAGTACGGCTATTGCGCCGCTATGGTATCGACCGTTTCAGGCAACAGTTGCAGCGCTATGGCTTATCGACAATCAATCGCAGTGCGGATAATTACGGATTGTCGCTAATTCTGGGAGGGGGAGAGGCAAATCTATGGGAGCTGACTTCCGTTTATGCCCGCATGGCCAATCTGGTTGAAGATAATGGCTACGATGGTACAACTAGGGCAGTTGGGTTTTTAAGGACGCCCCCCAATAGCGATGTACCCAGAACAGAATTTCCACTCAGTATAGGGGCAGCCTGGCTAACCCTGAAAGCCATGGTGGAAGTGGAACGCCCCGGTGCGGACAGTAATTGGCGTAATTATGAGAATTCGCAAGTCATTGCCTGGAAAACCGGCACTAGTTACGGACTGCGCGATGCCTGGGCGATCGGCAGCAATGGCCGCTATACAGTAGGCGTGTGGGTGGGTAACGCAGACGGCTCTCCGGCTGCAAGTCTGGGTGGCGCACATAGTGCAGGTCCCGTTCTGATGGATGCATTTTCGTTATTGGGTACAAGTACCTGGTTGTCGGAGCCGGATGGCGAATTGACCACCTTGGCAGTGTGCCAGGATGACGGCTTCATCGCTGCGAATGGTTGCAAGCCGGTGAATACACAAGTGCCATCACATAGCCACTATGCGCAAGTAACACCGTATCACCAGCGGATTTTCCTGTCGGGAAACGGCTTGTATCGTGTTCACAGTGGTTGTGAATCGGTGAGTAACATGAAAGCTGTTGACTGGTTTGTGCTCCCGCCCACCCAGGAATATTACTGGAAACACGAACACGGCGATTATCGAACGCTGCCTCCCTGGCGCAAAGACTGTATTGCAACCTTGCAGCAGTACACCAAAGAATTGCCTTTTGACCTGATTTATCCAAACACTGAAAATGTCATATACCTGCCTCTGGGTATTGATGGAAAACTGAGTCGCGCCATTTTCAGGGCCGTGCACCGTGATACGGACGCCATTCTCTATTGGCATCTTGATGGTGCATTCCTGGGTGAAACAAAAAAGTTTCATGAAAAAATGATTCGCGCAAAACCCGGACAACATACATTGGTGCTGGTTGATAAAAATGGTCAAAGACTGGAACGAGCATTTACAATTATCGGCGGGGAAAATAACGGATTAATTAAACCGATAAAATATTCAAAGTAATTTAAGAAAGCACCGAACAAGTCTTACAAGCAGGTCATTGTTAAACCCCCAAAGCAACACGCCTTTGGCGCAGTTGTGGCTCCGGCCCTAACTTCCACAAGCGCATGTGAGTGTACGCCGCAACGCGCGCAGGTACACGCGCGTTGTCACTTCGTTCAAGCAGGCC
>JBNLBY010000161.1:0-1900 GCA_050303535.1 Sideroxydans sp.
AACCGGTGACGTCGGTCATTGCCTTGACCCCTTCCAGTTTGGCCAGCGCCGCACCGACCTTGTTCAGTTGGCACATGGTTTCGGGGGCGATGCGCTCGTGTTCCGGTTTCAGCTTCTTCTGCTTCTGCGCGGTGGTGAGGATGCCGATACCGATGGGCTTGGTGAGATAGAGCGTGCAGCCCGCCTCGGCGGTGTTGTTCTGTTTCAGGTTCACGTTGTCGACGATGCCGGTTACGGCGAGGCCGAAGATCGGTTCCGGTGAATCAATGGAGTGACCACCGGCCAGCGGAATACCCGCCTCTTCGCAGGCGGCGCGGCCGCCGTCCACCACTTTGCTGGCCACTTCCGGTCCCAGTTTGTCGATGGGCCAGCCGAAGATCGCGATCGCCATCATCGGCGTCCCACCCATGGCGTAGACATCGCTGATCGCGTTGGTCGCGGCGATACGGCCGAACTCAAACGGATCGTCGACGATGGGCATGAAGAAATCGGTGGTGCTGATCACCGAGCGGCCGTCGCCCAGGTCGTAAGCCGCCGCGTCGTCGCGCGAATCGTTGCCCACCAGCAGACGCGGGTCGGGGGTGATGGCGAAGCCGCTGTTGAGGATCTCCTCCAGCAGCTTGGGCGCGATCTTGCAGCCGCAGCCGGAGCCGTGGCTGTACTCGGTCATGCGGATGGATTGTTGCTCGTTACTCATGGGGTTACCGCTTGGATTGCCTGTTTACGAAGGGCGGAATTTTAGCATGAAAGGTACCTGTATGAATGGTGGAGGCGCTTTCCAGGCCGAGAAAAGGGTACCCGGATAATTGGTCCAGCAAGATAGCCACATATCCGTATGTGGCGTTTGAATGGCGTATTACTCGAACAACCGGTCAAGGGGACTTTTTGTGTTTTTGCAATGATCAGCTGCGATATGGGTGTAGATCATGGTGGTCTTAAGGTCTTTGTGGCCCATTAGCTGTTGAATTGTCCGGATATCCGTCCCGGCCTGTAATAGATGCGTGGCAAAGGAGTGCCGTAAAGTATGTGCTGTAACACGCTTTGTTATATTGCATTGTTCTACTGCTATTTTTAATGACTTGGACAGTGTGGATTTTGACATATGCCAACGTCGTGTCACATTGCATCGAATGCGATCCTGTTTCACGGTGCTTGAGGGGAATACATACTGCCATTCAAATTCGGTCTCGGCATTTGGATATTTCCGGTGTAGTGCATTCGGCAAATCAACAAATCCCCAGCCTTTGGCAATATCGTTTACATGCAGGCGTTTTCGCCAGATGAGATGTCGAATCAGCGGCACAACCAGCCTCTCAGGCAACAAGGTGACACGTGACCTGCGTCCCTTGGTATTTCTGACACAAATTGAACGATTGGCAAGATCGATATCCTGTACACGCAGAGTGACGCACTCATTTATTCGCAACCCTGTTCCATACAACAGGCTGGCGGCCAAGCCTGTTTTACCAGCCATACAGCCCAGAATGGCTTTTACCTCGTCGGCACTGAGGACGGTGGGTAGGTATTCAAAACGCTTAGGTCGCTTGAGGTCATCCAGTACCCCGATATCCATTTGAAGAATCTGCTTGTAAAGGAAGACCAGGGCGTTGAGTGCCTGTGATTGAGAACTTGCCGATACGCGCTTGTTGACGGTCAGGTGGTTGAGAAAGCGCACTACATCACTGCCTGAAAGGGTGGCTGGGTGCTTGAGTTGGTGAAAATAGATGTATTGCCTGAGCCAGTAGGTGTAGATGCGCTCTGTCGAATTACTGTAATTGCGACGTCTGAGTTCATGCCGAACCTGAGTTAGAAGCTTTGGTTTACCCCATTAGGTTACTCCTTTCTAAGTGATTGATTTGGATAAAAAAGGGGTATATGTTAATCCCTAAATCGACATTAA
>JBNLBY010000162.1:0-1893 GCA_050303535.1 Sideroxydans sp.
GCTGCGGCGGTGTGCAGCGACCC
This sequence comes from Sideroxydans sp., assembly GCA_050303535.1. Lineage (GTDB taxonomy): Bacteria > Pseudomonadota > Gammaproteobacteria > Burkholderiales > Gallionellaceae > Sideroxyarcus. The sequence continues at coordinate 24 of JBNLBY010000162.1, forward strand.
CCATAAGCCTGAGATCAACGATCAGGATGGTGCCGAAAACGATTGTGATGGCCACAACGTGGAGCGATTCCAGGATCGGAAAGGCAGTTACGCTCTCGCGAAGGAATGCGGACAGCGGCGAACCGTCGATCTGCTGGAGAGTTGTTTCGAGTGTCATTGCGGGTCCTTCCGAAAAACTGGACAAGGCGGCGCGTGGAGCGTGTGGACGGGTCAAGTGTAGGCGATGAATCGTCCGCAGAAGATCACGGCGACCCAGACCAGGATCATGAACCATGCCAACAAGCGGGAGGATTCTGGCGTATCGGTGACACCACCATCCCCGGTGCTGCGCACCAGACCCCTACGGGCCTGCAAGGTCACCAGACTGGCCCCGGCGACCAGCACCATCTTGATCCAGAAAAGCGTATTGCCAAGGGTACGCCCTGGCTCGGCAACGACAAGTAGAAGACCTGTGACCAGCAGGACACCCAAGGCAATGCGCATCCACGGCAGAAACCGCCGCAGCACCTCTTGCACAGGGCGATCGGTGGCGAGCACCCCCGCCAGTCGGAGTTCGGTAACCAAAGCCGAGCCAATCACAATCGCAATCGACAGGATGTGGATGGCCTGCAAATCCGGAATGATCCAGGTGGTTTGCCGAATCGCGGTCGCAAAGGGCGTGGCGTAAAGCCAGTCGGCGAAAGTGGCTATGGACATTCCGAATATCCCCTCAATCCATCTTGGCTGCCGATCGGAACTGAATATGCGACCGGCTCTCCCCCGATCACTGGCCGCTTCCAGCAATCGATACAACGTGATCCACGTTCTGAAACGGTTCGAAACCGATACGGACGAGTGATCTGCGGGAGAAGATCCCGGCTCTCACGCAAATGGTCAGGATTCTGCTCCGTAGTCGTCATTCCAGTCTTGATCCACATGGCCCATGCAATGACCCGACCACAGCGTTTTCAATGGCCTATCAGTCTTCGCCTTGATGCCGCACCGCCCTATGCGCTTGCAGTCGATTTCTGCGCAAAACAGGGGGCTGTAACCCCTTCTGCAACATGTTCTTAACCCCCAACCGGTTCAGTCACGCGACGATTCCGGCTAGATCGGTACGAGACAACGTCCGCACGAAGAGTGCGCGGCCCAAGCGACGGGATTGCAAAATGAAACCCAAGCCAATTGTACTTGTCTGCGCACTTTTCGCACTCGGCGGATGCAGTTCGCAAGAGGGGAACGAAACACCCGCCGCCGACGCCAAACTAATGATGGCGGAGCATGTCCAGCCAACCGCGGAAATCTACTGGCAAGCCGTGCAGTATGTGAGCGACGAAAACGGGTCGCGCGAGATCATGCCGCAGAACGATGCCGAGTGGGACCGCACCATCCAGGCTGCACATCGACTGGGCGAGCTGGGTGAAGAGATGAAACAGCCGCAATACGCCGAAGGTCGCGGTGCTGACTGGATGGCCTTTGCGCAAGGGCTGGTCGATGTTTCGCTTCAGGCCGAAAAGGCCGCGCAAACGCATGATCCCTCCAAGGTTCTGGAAGCAGGTGGCACGCTCTATAACGTGTGCAGCGCCTGCCACGAAACCTATATGCCGGTACCCGGTGGAATGGCTCCAACTTCGTCCGCAAGCCCTCAGCCGGCAGGCTAACTCTGGCGCTGCATCGCACCTGGACTTTTTTGCTTGCGGCCATCCTGTTGGCCGCTCCCCAATTTGCGCTGGCTCATGATGTAGCACAAGGAGACCGAGCCTTCGTCACCGCGACGCAGGGTCCGGCCATTATCCCGTTTCTTTACCTGGGCGCCAAGCACATGGTGACAGGATACGATCATATCCTGTTCCTGATCGGCGTAGTCATGTTCCTGTACCGATTGCGTGAC
>JBNLBY010000163.1:0-1582 GCA_050303535.1 Sideroxydans sp.
TAGGCGGATGCCCGTAATCGTCTTGCCCTGCCACGTGCCCTTGCAGACGACGCCCGTGTCGATCAGCGAAGCGGCATCCGAGCCGGCCTGTGGCGAGGTCAGTGCAAAACACGGAATTTCAGTGCCCTTTGCGAGTCCCGGCAGGTAGCGGTCCTTCTGCTCTTCCGTGCCGTAATGCAACAGCAACTCGGCGGGTCCCAGCGAATTCGGCACCATCACCGTCACCGCCGCCGTACCGCTGCGCGAAGCGATCTTGGTGATCACCGCCGACTGCGCCTGTGCGGAAAATTCCAGCCCGCCGTATTCCTGCGGGATGATCATGCCGAAAAAGCCCTTGTCCTTGATGAACTGCCATGCCTCGGGCGAAAGATCCTGACGAATATGGGTGATGTCCCAGTCGTCTATCATCGCGCAAAGCTGCTCGACCTCGTTGTCGAGAAATGCCTGCTCGCGCTCGCTGAGCCCGGCCTTGGGCAAGGCCAGCATTTGTTTCCAGTGCGGATTACCGCTGAACAGCTCGCCTTCCCATCCCACCGTCCCGGCATCGAGCGCTTCCTGCTCGGTCTGCGAAACCTGAGGCAAAATCTTGCGGAAAATATTGAGAATGAAACCGCTGACCAGCATACGGCGCAAAGCCGGAATACCGAAAACTGCAAGGAAAATAACAAGAACGGCACATACCGCCTTCAAGGCATCATCGGTGATGCGACTCTCATAGGCAATCAGGGGGACAAACACGGCAAGGGAGATCAGCCAGCCCCAGACAGATGAACGGAAAAAAGCCAGAAGCACGAACACTACCAACATCAATATGATCAGGATTGCCATCGCAGTTCTCTCTTTTGTTGTCTGTGGATACCATCAACTTTAAACCCAGCGCATGGTGCTGACAATGGATATATTCCCGTTTCTCTAATAGGGGCTCAAAAGGGTATGCCTTCAGCGACAAACATGCTGTACCCATTCCTGGGAGTCAAACTGAGCCTGCTTATCAGGCTAATCGCCGCGCAGTCGATAACGCAGCAGGCGTATCGAAGCCTGTTGATTGTCGTGCACGGCAACACCGAAATCGCCATTGCCGGCGGCGGCAATCGAAACGATATTCTCCGTCTTCTCGAAGCGCTCTTTGTAGATGGTTTTTTTCGACCGGGTGTCAAACAAGATGACTTCGCTCCAGGGTGTATAACCCCTGCCCTCGCAGACTCGCCGGATAAACAAATAACGGCCGCTGGCATCCGTACGCAAACCCTCGACATGCACGCGTGCAAAGAGATTCAGCATGCCGCAGCATGTCTCCGGTATCAGCAGTTCGTGTTCTCCACTGGTCGGTGTCAGGCGATGAACGCCCGGCGGACCCAGGTCATGGTCGTCGCCATCCTGGGTGAGCACGATGAAATCATGCTGCTGCGCACGCCACCATGCGCCATAGGCAAAGCGGTAACGCGGTATGTCCCAACCACCGGAGTGCCGGCCCTTGGTCACCGCCGGTACCAGTGTCTCGCCGGTTTGCGGCGACCAGACTTCGAGCGTGTTGGTGACCAGCGCATCTTCGGCGGCGCCGATAATGCCGGTGTAGGTCAGT
>JBNLBY010000163.1:1592-1881 GCA_050303535.1 Sideroxydans sp.
GCGTTGCCAGGTGATGCGTCCCGATGCGTCGATACCCAGCACGGTTCTCTCGCTGTCGGGAACGTCTGGGCAACTACGCAGATCGACTCGCGGCCGGGCGAGCAGCACCTGATGCGGTATGGGAACGAAGCGCAAGCCTTCCACTACCGGCGGCGGGCGGCCGCAATCTTCGCTCGTGCCGGCCTGTAGCGGACTGTCGTCCCAGCGCAAGCGGCCATCGGCATCGAAATAGACTTGATTGACCCGTTGCCCGCCGTGCCAGCCGCCGTCAGACAATTGCTGCTCGTCG
>JBNLBY010000164.1:0-1860 GCA_050303535.1 Sideroxydans sp.
AGGGTGCTTCAACAGCAATCTGTTGGCTGCAATTAAGGCGAGGGATCTTATCATTGATGATATTTCAATCGAGATTCATGGTCTTCTTGAAGGAACACCTCCGCGCTACGAGTCCATTGAAATGGTCGTAAATTCCACCTATGAAGATCGAGATATGCTGCAGAAGCTAGTTACCATTTCCGAGCGGAGCTGTATTGTTGCCAACACTCTGAAAGATGCGGTCAAATTAACCATCACAGTGGCAGAGTAAAACTCACATGATCCGCTGAGCGCTTCCCAGCTTGTGAAATTGGCTCCCACTCGAGTATCGGGACGGGGACACACATGTTTATTTGCATTTGCTTTGAACCTAAGCCACTGACCGAAAGTTATCCAACAAGCGAAGTTGGTTAGGGTGGCCGAGAGTGTTCTGCTGTGCCATGACATTGTGTGCAGTTTGTGCTAACTCATCCAGCGACCGATGCAAGCGGTTGGCAACGGTCAATTGCTTGAAATGCAACCAGAAACGTTCGATCATATTCAAGAATGGGCTGTATTTGGGCAACCAGTAGACATGAACCCGATCCTCCAACAAACTCAGGGCAGCCTGCACTGCTTTGCTGCGGTGATAGGAGGCATTATCCATCACCACCATCAAGGTTTGATCGGGATAATCCCTCGTGAGGGTTTCAAGAAATTCAATGAAACTATCACTGTTTTTGCGACGATTGAGCGTGTAGCTCACACGGGAGGTCCGCCAATTATAAGCCCCGAACGTGTGCAAGCGTTTGGGGGTGCCAGGTGCGGGAACGAGCTTGCGCGTGCCTCGTTTCATCCAGCAACGCCGCAAGGGGGGATGCAAACTTATGGTCGTTTCGTCCACAAAGAGGAGTTGGAATGGGGGAAGCGGATGATCCGTTGCCTTTTTTTCAACCAATCCAGTAGCTCATCCGCCACGTGCTGGGCATCGGCATCCTGCAAGTCACTCAAATCATGTTTCGGTTGTTTCCAGGTGTAGCCCATGCGCGTCAATAATGCGCGAAAACGGGTATAACTCAGGCGAATGCCTGTCTCATCAAACAGATACAACCGCAAGCGATTAATTGTCCAGATATTAAAGTCCAGGCCGACTGTGTGAGGATCGCTCTCCAATAAGTCCGCAACACGCTGTTTGTAGGCCGTATCAGCTTTCTCTGGCCGCCCGCTACGCTGGCGATGACGTAAACCATCCAGACCGTCCTCACGCCAACGTTTGTGCCATGCATAAATCGTGTTCGCTGTCACCATGACTGCCTCAGCAACCTGCTCGGGGGATTGCCCTAAATGCAACATCCGAATTGCTATGGCCCGCTGGCGCACCTCGGCATGAACCGCATGATTGATTGCCTGCTCAATCTCCGACAACTGTTCTTCTGTTAGGGTAAAGTCGATTCGTTTTGCCATGTTCAAAATGATACATTCTTTTTGGATAACTTTCGACTATTGGCTTAGTAGGCTTCAGTTTTGTAGTAGCCTTTCACTCGCTCAAGGTATGGCTGAGCAAAGGGGCGAAAGATGTGCCGTCCAGACTTGCTCTCGGTGCATCTGGCTTTGACTGGGCACACGTTGCAGATCGTAGCATCTGCTCTATATACAAACACCAACTCCGTTTTCCGCCTCGACCATAGGGGCAGCTCATAACCCTGAGGACAGATGTCGATATTCGTTTTCGCATCATAGCGGAAGTCGTCTATGGTGAAGAAATCTCGACGCTTGCCCAGATCAGGGATCGGCGTGTAGGCGCGAATACCATCCGTCTCTAGTCCGACGATGTTTTCAGGGGTTCCGTATTTGGTATCCGCCACTGCAATTTCTGGGTGGAGTTGCCATCTGAAACGAACC
>JBNLBY010000165.1:0-1852 GCA_050303535.1 Sideroxydans sp.
CCTGTGGGAGAGGGGAGCTGAAAACCGAACTCGCTGCCAATACACCACAACTCCGCCCCGATTTCCTGCGCGTGCTGTGACAAAGTCTGTGGCACATCGCTTTCCGCGCAGATCGCCACCTTGCCTTTACGAAAAATGCCGGCTTTTTCGAAAGCGATCCGTTCGCGCGTATTCCCCAGGTAATCGACATGGTCGATGCCTATATTGGTCACTACCGAGCAATCCGGATCGAACACGTTCACCGCATCCAGCCTGCCGCCCAATCCAACTTCAAGAATGGCGACATCCACCTGATGGGAAATGAAGCATTGCATGGCAGCCAGCGTACCAAATTCGAAATAGGTCAAGGGGATATCACCGCGTGCCTGCTCGATCTGCTCAAACGAAGCGCATAACTCCGCATCGCTCGCCTGTTGCCTGGCAATGCGCACGCGCTCGTTGTAATCCAGCAAATGAGGCGAGGTATAGCAGCCGACACGGTAGCCGGCAGCGTGCAGGATGGCTTCCAGCATCGCGCACACGGAGCCTTTGCCGTTGGTGCCGCCGACAATAATGACGGGGAAATCGGGTTGCAGATTGAGACGTTGCTTGACTTGTGCCACCCGCTCCAGACCGAGCGCGATGGTCTTAGGATGCAGGGACTCGAGATAAGTTAGCCAGTCAGCTAAAGACGCGGGCATTGAAAATAGAAACTACATTTATCCACGAAAGTCACGAAATCCACGAAAAGACTGGCCCGTTCCGCATCAATCCTCCAAATTGCAGTTTCGTGTTTTTCGTGGACGATCAAACTGTTCAGGTTTACGCCGCCTCCAGCCTCGCCACCGCATCCTGCTTGGTCAGCAGCGTAATCAGCGTAGCCAACTGGTCGCGCATCTGGCGACGATCCACAATCATGTCGATGGCGCCATGTTCGAGCAGGAACTCGGCACGCTGGAAACCGTCCGGCAGGGTTTCGCGTACGGTCTGCTGAATCACACGCGCGCCAGCGAAGCCGATCAGGGCACCAGGCTCGGCGATGACCACATCGCCAAGGAAAGCGTAGCTGGCAGAAACACCCCCCATGGTCGGGTCGGTCAACACGGAAATGAAAGGTAGTTTCGCTTCGCTCAGTTGAGTCAACACGGCGCTGGTCTTGGCCATTTGCATCAACGACAGCAGACCTTCCTGCATGCGCGCACCGCCGCTGGCAGAGAAGCAAATATAAGGACATTTCTGCTCCAGCGAAGCTTGCGCCCCACGCACGAAACGTTCACCGACAACCGACCCCATCGAGCCGCCCATGAAATCAAACTCGAACGCAGCCGCCACGACCGGCAAGGCATGGATGCTGCCTTGCATGACAATCAGGGCGTCGTCCTCACTGGTTTTCTTCTTCGCATCGACCAGACGGTCGCTGTATTTTTTCTGATCCTTGAATTTCAGGGTATCGACCGACAATACTTCGGCGCCGATCTCGAAACGACCTTCGCTGTCCAGCAACCAGTTGAGACGGGTACGCGCGCCGATACGCTGGTGGTAACTGCACCTGGGACAAACGCTGCAGTTCTTTTCCAGATCCGAGTAATAAAGCACCGCCTGACAGGACGGACATTTATGCCACAAGCCTTCAGGAACATTTCTCTTGCCATCTTCACTCTCGCGGCGCTTGATCTTCGGGGGTAACAGTTTCTGGAACCAGCTCATGGTGTTCTCCTCGTTATTGATCGATTGCTTGACGCAATTCTTTCACCAATTTGCCCACATTGGCGACTACATTTTTTTCGTTCGAATTTTCAACTTCCTGCACGATACGGCTGCCCACAACAACACCATCGCATAACTTCGATACCGCCCTGGCCGTAGCCGCATC
>JBNLBY010000166.1:0-1792 GCA_050303535.1 Sideroxydans sp.
TGCGCGTGGCGGAACGGACAATGCAACTGGAGAATGCCAACAAGGAACTGGAAGCGTTTTCCTACTCGGTCTCGCACGACCTGCGTACACCGCTGCGCGCCATCGACGGTTTTTCGCATGTATTACTGGATGACTACACGGACAAACTGGATGACGAAGGCAAGCGGCTGCTTAAAGTGGTGCGCGAGAATACCAGCAAGATGGGGCGGCTCATCGACGACATCCTGAATTTTTCCCGTACCGGACGGGTGGAATTGACCTTTTCCACGATCGACATGGAACAGATGGCGCATGCAGTTTTCGAAGAACTCAAATCCTCGATGACTGGCAACAAATCGCAACTGAAAGTGGAACCTGTCCCGCCGATGCGTGGCGACAGTGCCATGATGCGCCAGGTACTCGTCAATTTACTGTCCAACGCCATCAAATTCAGCCGTACCAAAAAGAAGCCCGTGATTCAGGTGGGTGCTTCTGTCAAGGATAACGAAACTGTCTACTATGTGAAGGACAATGGCGTAGGATTCGATATGCAGTATGTCGATAAACTCTTCGGTGTATTTCAGCGTCTGCACAGCGTGAATGAATTTGAGGGAACCGGTATCGGGCTTGCCATCGTCAAGCGCATCATCACCCGTCACGGCGGGCGAGTGTGGGCGGAGGGGAAGGTCGACAAAGGCGCCACCTTCTATTTTTCTCTGCCGCATTCAGAGGAGCTTGATTGGAGACGCACGGAATGAGCGATACAGATCGAATGCAGCTCCTGCAGCGTGCGATTCTGGAAAATGTGTCTTACGGCATTATTTCCACGAGTCCTGACGGGACTGTTACCAGCTTCAATCCAGCTGCCGAGCGTCTGCTGGGTTATGCCGCAGATGAAATTATCGGCAAACAGACACCGGCGGTTTGGCACGATCCTGATGAGATCGCGCGTCATGCCATGCGGCTATCGAAAGAGCTGGGTGAGACGGTAACGCCGGGATTCGATGTGTTTGCAGCCCGCCCTCGGCGCAAGCTGCCCGAGGAAGGCGAATGGACCTTCATTCGCAAGGACGGCGTGCGTATTCCGGTGAATCTGTCAGTGACTGCACTGTGGGACGAGAGCGGCCACAACATGGGTTTCGTCGGTCTGATCTACGATCTCACCGAGCGCAAACAGGCAGAAGCGGCGCTCGCCGCGAGCGAACGACAGTTCCGCAGCCTGGCTGAGAACTCCCCTGACAATGTCGTCCGTTACGACCGGCAGTGCCGCGCCAGTTACTACAACCCCAGGATGCTGCAGACCCTTGGTGTCGATCCTGGAAAGATACTCGGTCTGACGCCGGTGGAGCTTGGGGCTGGAGGTATGGATACCGCCAGTGAATATGAAGGGCATATCCGGAAGGTTCTGGAAAGCGGTGAGCCGAATGACATGGAATTGACGCTTCAACATCCCGATGGCGGAAGCAGCATCCATCTCATCCGGTTTGCCGCAGAGCGGAATACGGAAGGAGCCATTATCGGCGTTCTGGCCATTGGACGAGACATCACTGAGCGCAAGCGCGTGGAAGACGCCTTGAGATTTGTCGCCCAACGCGGCTGGCAATCAAGCGGAGAAAATTTTTTCGATGCGCTGGCGCAGTTTCTCGGCGAAGAACTCGATATGGATTACGTTCTTATCGACAAGTTGGATGAGAACACGGAAATGGCGGAGACGGTGGCCTTGTATGCCAAAGGCGAGATCGCGCCGAACATGCGCTACGCACTCAAGGGCACACCATGCGAAAACGTCATGGGCAAGCATTTGTGTATTTAT
>JBNLBY010000167.1:0-1792 GCA_050303535.1 Sideroxydans sp.
GGCAAGCCTCTCCCGCGTGCGGCAATAGATGCGTTGCACGCCCGCACAGAAGGGTGGGCTGTGGGGTTGCAACTGGCTCTACAATCACTGGCCGTTCGGCCAAACATGGAAGGTTTTTTGCAGGACTTCACGGGCAGCCACAGATTTGTGCTTGATTACCTGGTCGAAGAGGTGCTGGCGAACCAATCTGCCGAAACGCGGGATTTTTTGCTGTGCACTTCGATTCTTGAGCGTCTGTCAGGCCCCTTGTGTGATGCCCTGACAGAACAAGCAGGTAGCCAAACAAGGTTGGCGAATCTCGAACAGAATAACATGTTCTTGACGTCACTGGACGACACACGAACATGGTTCCGTTATCATCACTTGTTCAGCGATCTGCTCCGTCACCGACTTAAAGAGCAGCATAGTGAACTGGTGCCCGGATTACATCGCCGTGCAAGTGGCTGGCTCGAGCAAAATGGATGGATAAACGACGCGATCCATCATGCGCTGCTCGCCGGCGATTATCCGCACGCCGCGTCATTGCTCACAACACACGCCCTATCTGTACTGCGAAAAGGTCAGCAGTTCACTTTGTTGCGTTGGATTGAGTCCATTCCGGAAAAAGTGCGTGCTGGTCAGCCTAATCTGTGTCTGTGGCACGCTTGGGTACTGCTATTTGTAGGGCGCGTTATGGAATATGCCTACCCGCTGCAGTTAGCGGAAGAGGCCTGGAATAACACCGGAGATCGGCACGGTCTCGGCCTGGTTATGACCTTTAAAGCCAATCTGGCACGATTGCAAAGGAACCCACTTGCAGCCATAGAACTTGCCCAAAAAGCCCTTGATCTGCTTCCTGATGAGGATCGCGAACAGAGACGCATTTGCCTTATGTCTTTGGGTGACGCTTATACCCAGATCGGTCAGGTAAATGAGGCATTGCTGCTGCTTGATGATTTGCTTGGCGCTAAACCCCCGGGTAAGAATTCACTGGTGAGCCTGATCGCGCAAAACCGGCAAGCAGACGTATTCATGATGAAGGGGCAACTCCACCGCGCAACGGCCGTATTCCAGTCAGTGCTGGATACAATCGGACAGAATCCCATCTGGCAGCGTGCTGAAGCCCTCACCGGATTGAGCAAGATCAACCAGGAATGGAACAATCTTGCAGAAGCCGAAGATTATCTCGATCAGTCGCTTGAACTGGCACAGCAAACCGGGCGGGAAATCTACCTGTCGGACATTTATTACGCGCTGGCTCAACTGCGGGTGGCTCAGGGCAACAGTGAACACGCCCTTGACGCGATCCGTCAAGCGCTCGACGTCGCCCGTCGATTTTATCACGAGGATATGGTCAGACTCATCAAAGCGTACCGGGCTAGAATCAGCGTGGATCAAGGCGACATCCTAACGGCCACCCAATGGGAAAACGAAATTCATTCGGTGACCGATCGAAACCCGCTTCTGCGCGAAAGCGAAACGCTGGTCACTGCCCGCATCCGACTCGCACAGGACAATCCCCTCGCGGCCATAGACCAACTACAAATCATCGGGGCGACAGCAAAAACGGGGGGGCGGTTCGCGATCTCTATTGAGGCCAACATGCTGACAGCGATTGCTTACCAGTTATTAGGTGATTTGGATGAGGCATTGCTGGCTTTGGGTCATTCAATGCGGTTGGCAGAGGAATCCGAGTATATCCGCATGTATCTCAACGAAGGTCTGATGCATGGCAATATTTCCGGATATCGGCTCAACATGGTCCTCCACCAGTGCCGCATCGCTGCCGCCCTTGCCGGCCAGCAGTCGCTGC
>JBNLBY010000168.1:0-1687 GCA_050303535.1 Sideroxydans sp.
GCTCGGCGAATTCTACGACGGCAACTTTACCGAAGCGGTACTCGGTTACGCCTATCGTCCGGTTGAAAATGACAGCCTCAATGCGCTGTTCAAATACACTTACTTTTACAACCTGCCTGCGGTGGATCAGATGACCGTTGCCAATACTGCCGCGGAATATATCCAGAAGAGCCACATCGTCTCTGCCGACGCCACCTACGACCTGACGCAGGAATGGAGCTTAGGCGGCAAGCTTGCCTATCGCCGCGGTCAGCTCAGCATGGATCGCACCAATCCGGTCTTCTACGACAGTCGCGCGCAACTCGCCATCGTCCGCGCCGACTGGCACTTCATCCATCGCTGGGATGCGCTGATCGAAGGGCGCATGCTCAACCTGCCCGATGCACAGGACAAACGCAGTGGTGCGCTGCTGGCGATCTACCGCCACATCGGTGACAACGTCAAACTCGGGGTCGGCTACAACTTCACCAACTTCTCCGACGATCTCACTGACCTGAGTTACAAGAGCCAGGGCGTGTTCATCAACCTTATTGGCAAGATGTAATTTCTTGCCGCCAACAATTGATCGAGGGCGATTTACCTGTCCAGCGGACTGACCACGCCCCTGCCGCCTTTGTTCAGCACATGGGTGTAGATCATGGTGGTGGAAACATCAGAGTGGCCGAGCAATTCCTGCACGGTACGTATGTCGTACCCGGACTGCAACAAGTGTGTAGCAAATGAATGGCGCAAGGTATGCGGAGTTGCGGGCTTGATAAGTTCCGCATCGCGCACAGCCTGCTTGACTGCGCGTTGCACACCCTTTTCATCCACATGGTGCCGACGCGTCTTGCCTGAGCGTGGATCAATAGACAGATTCTTTGACGGGAAAATATATTGCCAGCTCCAATCCGTTCCTGCAGTGGGATACTTTTTGTCCAGGGCAAATGGCATATACACCTCGCCATAACCTTGAGCCAAATCTTCCGCATGCAATGCTTTCACTTTCTTTAGATGCGCCTGGAGCGGTGCGATGACCGTCTCTGGCAACATCGTTACCCTGTCCTTGAAACCTTTGCCCTCGCGCACCAGAATCTCGCGCCGTTCGAAATCCACATCCTTCACCCGCAAGCGCACTGCTTCCATCAGACGCATCCCGCCGCCATACAGCAATGAAGCAATCAACAAATGCGTGCCATTCAAACGCGACAATACATTCTGCACTTCGCTTACCGTCAACACGACCGGCAAACGTTTGGGTACCTTAGCCTGCGTTACGTTATCCAGCCAGGGCAGTTCGATTGCCAACACCTCGCGGTAAAGGAACAACAATGCGCTTTTGGCCAGGTTTTGCGTGGAAGCGGAAACGTTGCCCTCCACCGCAAGGTGAGTCAAGAACGCCTCGATTTCTGCAGCCCCCATGTCTTTGGGGTGGCGCTTGCCGTGAAAGTAAATATAGCGTTTAATCCAGCCCGTATAGGTTTGCTCGGTGCGAATACTGTAGTGCTTTACCCGCAGCTTATCGCGGATTTGATCCAATAATTTGGGGGGATTCGACGTGGTGCTTTTATCTGGAATATTAGGGGTTACCATAATTTCTCCATCAATAAAAACAGGGCATTGCAGAGTGGGTGCCAGATTGTACACCTCGAAGGTGCCTTACTCGGCATTTTTTAGGGTGTCTACTTTACGTTCGTCGCGATAGATC
>JBNLBY010000169.1:0-1657 GCA_050303535.1 Sideroxydans sp.
CGGTTTCCCTGCCAAATTGTTCCACGAATGCACGGATAGCGGATGGGTTTGTCGGTTCAAACCAGACACCGGAGCCCTGTCCGACGCGATAGCGTGGGTGGTAGCAGGCATGCGCCGTCATGCGGCCCTCCGCCAGCAGGCTGAAACTGCAATACTCCTTTCCGGCGACAAAACGTTGCGCCACCCAGGCTCGGTCGGTCGTTGGTCGAATCCCTTCCAGTTGCCGCCTCTCCGGTCGGATCAGGGTGGCGCTGGCAAAACGGGAATAGACCGGCTTGAATACCCATTCATCGGCTGTCGCGGTAAAAGCTGCAAGGTCATCGGCGGATTCGATTAAATGTGTTTCCGGCGAGGTGCACGACCAGTCATTGCTCATGTTCGCGAAGCGATATTTATTATGCAGTTCGTGCAGGCCAGGCAGGTCGATAGTCATGACCCGACAAGGCAGTTGTTCCAGACCATTGGCCAGATAGAAGACCTCTTCACAGGTGGGCAATATCAGATCGATTGCGCTGCACTCAACCATATCGTGCAGTGCCGTTATCCAGGCGTCGGGATTGCAGCGTGGTTCCGGCAGGCGCACATAGTGCCCGATAGCACGGCTTGCGCGGCTAACCGGCCATCGCAGTGAATCCGCTACCGTTACTTGCCATCCGGCGGCATCAAAGGCACGCGCCCATTCGAGACAGGCCGGTGCCCTGGCACCCAGGATCAGAACGTGCACGTCAGCCCCTCCGGTGTGGCCAGCATTCTTACCCGTTTTCGTTTTGCTCCCACGGGTGGGATTTTCCAGTCGACGAATTGCAACGAGGGTTCCTGTACCTGCAATTCACACCACAGATCTTTCAGGTGGGCGGTGACCGCCTGCCCAACGGCATCCTTATCGCCATCAATCAGCAGACCCACGTGCAGAGTCATACCGCTTTGTTGCACTTCAAACTCACGTATCATGGGTCCGGCTAGCAAAACGGCACGACGGATGAAATCGGGAAAGACCGCTGTGGCCTGTCCACTGTGTGAAGGCAACCAGAGTACTTCGTCGGCGCGCCCCTCGATAGCGGCGATGCTGCGTTCCGCTCTACCGCATGGGCAGGGTTGCGGAGTGACTCGCAATACATCGTTGAGCCGGTAACGGACGATCAGTTGGGTGGTGCGCGTGAAATCGGTAATCACCGGCTGGAACCGCGTATGCTCGCTATCCAGCCATTCGGGTTCCACGTGCACAAAGCTTTCGTTGAGGTGCAGTGAACCGCACTCACAGGTGTAAGCCAGGAAGCCTTCCGTTGCCTGGTAGATCTGGTGAGGCGCCATGCCAAACGCGGCCTGTACGGCTTGCGCGTCTGAGGTTTCCAGTACTTCGGCGACAGAAATGATATGGCTTGGCCGGATCTGCAGGCGCCCGGCAGTGGCTTCACCGGCCAGTGCACGCAACAGTGGCGGCGGGCCGACCAGCACGTCAGGCTGGCTGGCATTGAGTCGTGGTACAGCAGCTTCGACACCATCCAGCAGATCGTAAAAACCGAAGTCGATGCGTCGGCTGTTCAATGTTGTATAGAGATTGCTGTTGGCACGCAGGAAAAAAGCGATGCGTAGTGGCGGCTGCCACGGCGACAACAGGCGGCCGAGCAGGTGCTTTGGCAGGGTGCGCGCCAGCAGG
>JBNLBY010000170.1:0-1622 GCA_050303535.1 Sideroxydans sp.
AAGAGAGGAACTCATAGGCCGGATTTTACCGGAGCTGGCTCAAACGGTGGGTGCGGCAATATGTCGCAGGGATGCAACATCGAATTTTCATACAATCTACGCCCATTTTAATAAGCAAATCAGGGAGGGGGCGTAATGAATATGAAGTTAAAAACAAGTGTTGTGATGGTCGCATTGTCACTGAGCAGCATTGCGCAAGCCGCCGAAACCGCGGCTTTGGACGAGGTGGTCGTGATGGCTCCGCGGAGTATGGAACCACTGGTCGTAAAGACCAACCCGAAGAAGCCGCGCCAGCCGGTGCCTGCTCACGATGGGGCTGATTATCTCAAGACGATTCCCGGTTTTTCGGTCATTCGCAAGGGCGGTACGGACGGTGACCCGGTTTTCCGCGGCATGGCTGGTTCGCGCATCAATGTTCTGATGAATGGAGAGAACATTCTGGGGGGGTGTGGCGGACGTATGGATCCGCCGACGGCATATGTTTTTCCCGCTGCCTATGACAGCATTACCGTGCTCAAGGGCCCGCAATCCGTGATTTATGGCGCAGGCACTTCTGCTGCCACCGTGATGTTCGATCAGGATATCAAACGTGCAGACCAGCTTGGCCTGCATGGCGATGCAGCGCTCACTGTGGGCAGTTTCGGTCGTCATGACGAAGTGTTGAGCGGACGTTTCGGCGGTGAAAGCGCTTATGCCCGTGTCGACGCGACTCAAACCCAGGCGAACGATTACAAGGATGGTGCCGGCAATGCGGTGCGTTCCGAGTACAAACGCTGGAGCGGCAATGCTGCACTGGGATGGACGCCGGACGAAGATACGGTATTGCAGGTCTCGATAGCCAAGAGCGACGGCCATGCCGCCTATGCAGATCGCTCCATGGATGGCGTCAAATTCGCTCGGGACAACATTGGTCTGAAATTCAACAAAAAACATATCTCTTCCCTGGTAGACAGTATCAAGGCACAGGTCTTTTACAACTATATCGACCATGTAATGGATAACTTCACCCTGCGTCCTGCCGGGATGAGCTACATGGTCAGCAACCCGGACCGCAAGACCACTGGCGGACGGGTAGCAACCACATTGTTGCTTGGCGATGCGACCAAGATGACTGTTGGTCTGGATACGCAGACCAACACTCATACGCTGCGCACGGGAATGTCGATGGGGATGGGTGCAAGTGCCGCTGCTGCAAATGCTGCCTATTTGAGCGCGGTGCGTGCGGAAGATATGAATTTCAAACAGACCGGTGTGTTTGGCGAGATGAAACATGTTCTGGGCGAAAAGGACCGCGTGATCGCAGGACTGCGAGTTGATTTCCATGAGGCGAATGACAAGCGTACGCCGGCCGCCTCTTCTACTTCGGGACAGACCGACAAGGCTACGCTGAAAAGCTATTTCGGACGTTTTGAAACGGATCGCGAGGGGGATAGCGGTACTTCCTATGTCGGCCTGGGCTACGCTGAGCGCAGCCCCGATTACTGGGAGCGCAGGGTAACCAGCGTATCCGGTTCGACTGCGGCGTTGAACAGTTCATTCTTCGTCAAGCCGGAGAAGACCACCCAACTGGATGTCGGTACCAGTTGGGCAGCCGGTGAAATAACGGCCTCGGTGTCGGCGTT
>JBNLBY010000171.1:0-1540 GCA_050303535.1 Sideroxydans sp.
GTTTCGGCTTCGAATGCCACAAGTTCCTGGACCAGTTCGTCGTCGATCTGGAAACGTCCGCCGGTATCGTAGATCACGATATCGTATTTGCCGTCAATGGCCTCCTTGGCGGCGCGTTTTCCCAGCTGCGGGACGGTTTCGCCGGGGTTGGGTTTGATGATATCGCATCCCACCTGCCCCGCCAAAATCGAGAGTTGTTCCACGGCGGCCGGACGCCGGATGTCGCAAGCCACCAGCAGTACGCGGCGATTGCCTTTTTTCCAGCGAAAGGCCAGCTTGCCGGCCGACGTTGTTTTACCGGAGCCGTGCAGGCCCATCAGCATCACCGACGCCGGTCTGGCCTTCAGGTCGAACTCTTCGTGCGCACCGCCGAACAGGGCAACCAGCTCGTCGTTGACAAACTTGACTACCTGCTGGCCGGGGGTAACGCTGTTGAGCACCTCTTCCCCGAGGCACTTGTCCTGCACCTTTTTGACGAAGTCGCGCGCCACCTTGAAGTTGACGTCCGCCTCCAGTAGCGCCAGCCGGACCTCGCGCAATGCGTCCTTGACGTTCTTTTCCGTCAGCTTGCCGTAGCCGCGCAGGTTTTTGAATGTCTTCTGCAGTGCAGTGGATAAATTTTCAAACATAGTGCATTTTTTGGTTAAAATTATCGGTTTATGGAAAGCCCCGGAGTTAAGCGGAAACCCCGTATAAGGCAAAGCGAAAAAGAATAATGAGCCAAAAGCATCAGACCAGAAACCATGCAATGAAACGACTCCGGTCCTATTATTAACTCGCCATTCTGCATTCCTGCGACAGACTTCTTAGTCAGACACGAAAACGCGTTTGCTTAAGCACTCTTTCGAACGCATGATGGAATGGCAAGGCAGGCAGCATGAATGACGAAATCCCAGAAGAACCGGTAACAAGACAAACGCTGAACAAGGTTATTCTTAATTTTACCACGCCGAGCCAGAGAAAGGCCGCCTAGCAGATCACCAACACCCTGCTCTTCATGTTCGGTATCGGCCCCGCCTATGTATTTCTGGTTTTCCAGCGGTTTTCGCAAAAAGAAATCCAGCACCACGGAAGGCTTAGCGTCTATATCACCAATCTGGCGTTGTTATTGTTGCTGCTGCTGGCTGGAGCCACCACCGGAAACAAAACCTATCTGCTGATCCAGCTGCCCATCACCATCTTTGCCGCCACCCTCGGGCTCTGGCTGTTCTATGTGCAGCATCAATACGAGGAGGTCTACTGGGCGCGCAACGATGTACGCGATTCCTTTAAGGCGGCAATGGAAGGAAGCTCCTACTACAAGCTGCCGAAGATTGCCCAGTGGTTTACCGGAAATATTGGACTCCACCACATACACCATTTGAATCCATCGATCCCCAACTACAACCTGCAGGCCTGCCACGACGAAATCCAGAAACTCCAGCACATCCCACCGCTGGGCGTGCGCAAGAGTCTCAAATCGCTCCGTATCCATCTCTGGGACGAAGAACCCCGGAAACTCATCAGCTTCAAAGCCATGAACCTCATCCGCAAGGCCCGC
>JBNLBY010000172.1:0-1535 GCA_050303535.1 Sideroxydans sp.
TTGGATGCCATATTTTTTATCTTGCTTCTGTAATTTACTGAGCAATGCCGTATTTTCAGCTTCAGTGTAGGTGTATTGCATTTCTTTGCCTGATTTGATGCGGTTTATTAAAGGCCCAGACTTTCCGACCGGAGGTCTGGTATTTCGTTATCGAGATGGTAAAGATGAAAATACAGACTCGATTGCGCAAGCGTATGCGACGGGACGTGGCCGGATAACGGTGCGAGCCAAAGCTCATGTGGAGAAGATGGGGCGCAATAAATCGCGTATTGTGATTACAGAACTGCCCTATCAGGCAAATAAAACAAATTTGCTGGGTCGTATTGCCGATCTGCATCGCGATGGCAAAATCGAAGGTTTGACCGATTTACGTGATGAATCAGACCGCAATGGGATGCGCATTATTCTGGAGACGACACGCAATGTGGAGCCGGAAGATGTGCTGGCCGAATTGTTCCGCCTGACGCCAATGCAAAGCACGTTTGGCGTTTCTTTGCTGGCTTTGGTCAATGGTGAACCCCGCGTTTTAACCTTGAAGCAGGCGCTGCGTGTTTATTTGGAGCATCGTCTGGAAGTTTCACGGCGTCGTGCTGAATTTGACTTGGATAAAGCGGAGCAACGGGCGCATATTCTGGAAGGATTATTGATTGCGCTTGATCATTTGGATGAAGTGATTCAGACAATTCGCAGTTCGCGCACGACAGAGACGGCACAGGCGAATTTGCGTAAAAAATTCAAATTATCCGAAACACAGGCGCGAGCGATTCTGGACATGCAGTTGCGTCGTTTGGCAGCGTTGGAACAACGAAAAATCCAGGATGAATACAAAGAAACAACCAAATTGATCAAGTATTTGCAACGCTTGCTTGGGGATCCCAAAATGATGCGGGACTTGATCAAAGAGGAGTTGCAAGCGGTTCGTGAAAAGTATGCTGATTCGCGGCGTACGCAGATTGTGGACGGTGTGGATAGCAAAGTTGTCTCGGCAACAGACTTGCTGCCCGATCAGCAAGTTTGGGTAATGGTTGGCGAGAAGGGGACAATTGCGCGGACAACATCGCCGGAAATGGTGAAGATTCCGCTGAAGCCGAAGGAGCAGCCTTTGGCCTTGGTGGAGGCGAATACGCAGGATGTGTTGTATTTGTTTGTCGCTGACGGCCGTTCTGTGAGTTTGCCTGTTTACCAGTTACCGCAATCTACTGAGCTTGGTGAAGGGACACATTGGTCGGAATTGACTGGCTTGTCGCGGCGGGATCATTTAGCGGCCGTTCAGGTCATTCCTGAAGGGACAGATGGTTATCTTTGCATGGGATCCATGGCCGGGGTTATTAAGCGTGTTCGGGTGGAGGATTTGCCGGGTATTACCTCCGAACCGTTTGTGGTCATGAATATTGCAGATGATGATGCTTTGGGCTGGGCAGAATTGACCTCTGGTAAAGAGGAGGTGTTGTTGGCCACGGCTGCCGGGCAGGCAATTCGCTTTAAGGAAGATGAGGTACGGCCGTCTGGTTTGCCAGCTGGTGGTGTGTATGGCA
>JBNLBY010000173.1:0-1474 GCA_050303535.1 Sideroxydans sp.
TGGACATTCGCAGGAATTCGCCCGGTTTCGGCAAATGGGTCGGTGTAAACCTGTCTGCCGAAAACAAAAAAATGCTGTGGATACCGAAAGGATTCGCGCATGGTTTTGTGGTGCTGAGCGATTCGGCCGAGTTCCTGTACAAAACAACTGACTATTGGGCACCGGAACACGAACGGTGCATCATCTGGAACGATCCGGACCTGGAGATCGACTGGCAACTCGGCGGTGCCACGCCTTTGCTCTCTGCGAAAGATCAGGCCGGTAAACACTTCAACGAGGCCGAGACATTCGCATGAGCAGAATATTGATCACGGGCAGGAACGGGCAGGTCGGCTGGGAATTGCAGCGTATTTTTGCTGCTTCCAGCGAAGTCATTGCGATTGACGCAGAAGATATGGATCTTGCCGATCCGGAAGCGGTCAGGCGTTTTGTGCGCGATACCCGCCCCGATATCATCATCAACCCTGCCGCCTACACTGCCGTCGATAAAGCAGAAAACGAATCAGACCTCGCGATGGCGATCAACGGCATCGCGCCCGGCATCCTGGCGGAAGAAGCCCTGAAACTCGGGGCGGCGCTGGTGCATTACTCCACTGACTATGTGTTCGACGGCGACAAGTCTGCGCCTTACACCGAAGACGACACACCGAATCCGCAGAGCGTTTACGGCAAAACCAAGTTTGCGGGAGAACAGGCAATACGCGCATCCGGCTGCAGACACCTCATTCTGCGCACCAGCTGGGTATTCGGTGTGCATGGCAGCAATTTCATCAAGACCATGCTACGGCTTGCCAAAGATCGGGACGAACTGCGCATTGTCGCCGACCAGTTCGGCGCGCCTACATGGGCCAGGGACCTCGCCGGCGCAACGATGAACGCGTTGATCGCATGGGAGATGAGCGAATGGAGCGACGAACTGGGCGGGCTCTACCACCTCACCGCTGCTGGACGCACCAACTGGCACCAATATGCCGAAGAGGTCGTGCGTCTGGCGCGCCAATATGACACCACACTTGCTGCCAAACCGCTCAACATCCATCCCATCGCCACGCACGAATATCCGTTACCCGCCAAACGGCCGGCCAATTCCGTTCTGGCAAATGACAAAATTCGCGAAACGTTCGGGATTGTTTTGCCACCGTGGCAGGACAGCCTGGCCGAATGCGTGCGGCTGATCTACGAACAGCCCGCTTGATATACATCCCCTCCCCCTTGCAGGGGGAGGGATAGGGAGGGGGTAGAAACGTTGCTCCTTCATCGAATCAACCCCCATCCTAACCTTCCCCCTGCCAGGGGGAAGGAACAGTTTCGCAGTGTTGTGCTAATGGGCTATTTGATTTAACCAGATGCCTTGTGAAACTGTTGCTCAATGCAACGCCATATTCACCCTGTCCAGATCCGTGCCGTCCAGCGTACCGGCCGCCGCCTTCAGGCGTAACTGGCTCACCAGATAGTTGTATTGTGCCTGGTACAG
>JBNLBY010000174.1:0-1464 GCA_050303535.1 Sideroxydans sp.
TTTCACCACATCCCAAGGCAACGGACTCATCTGGCGCCAGGTCTTGGCCACATGGGCAAAGTGCGGGATCGATTTGGCGGCCTTGGTGGCCAGCGGACCGGCGGAAATGGCATTCACGCGAACATGCTCGCGGCCATATTCGCGGGCCAACGCACGCACCAGCGCCTCCAGCGCAGCCTTGTTGACACCCATCCAGTTGTAGTACGGGAACGCCACCTGCGACTCGAAGGAGAGTGTCACGATCGATCCGCCTTTTTCCATATTCTCGAGCGCAAAGTGCGAAACCGTAGCCAGCGAGGCGCAACTGATGTGGAACGCCTGCTTGATATCCTCGGAGGCATCCGTGTACATGCTGTCGCCTAGGCAAGTCTTCGGATTGGCAAAACCGATCGAGTGCAGGAGGCCGTTGATTGGGCCGGTATTTTCGAACAGTTCGCGAACTTCGTCTTCGACGGTCACGTCGCAATAGCGGATATCCATAGCGGCCTTTTCCTCGTCGGTCAGGTCGGGACTGCGATCAAAGAAGATCCGCTTCATACGTTCGCTCTGCAAGGTGTAGATGACTTTACCGCCCAGATCCTCGATCATCTTACCTGCGGCATAGGCGATGGAATCCGTGTTCAGTAGGCCCATTACAACATATGTACTGCCTTTTTCGATCATGTTTCGCTCTCCTTATTTCGATAAAAGCGCGCAAACCTATCATTTTCCGCACGCATTGCAATCAGACAATACTATGTTTTTCACCTGCAAAAGAAAGCGGCAAAACACTTAATGAGGGACTGCAACAGAAGGTCTATTTATACAGTTCAGCCTTCTGTTCCACAAACTCGCGCGATTTTTCCTGCATGCCCTTCTCAATGGCGTCCGCTTCCGTTAGCCCCTGCTCGGCGGCGTATTGGCGGACATCCTCGGAGATGCGCATGGAGCAAAACTTCGGCCCGCACATGCTGCAGAAGTGGGCGGTCTTGGCATCTTCCGTCGGCAAGGTGGCATCGTGGTATTTGCGGGCGGTGACCGGATCAAGCGCCAGATTAAACTGATCCTCCCAGCGAAATTCGAAACGCGCCTTGCTTATGGCGTTGTCGCGCACCTGCGCACCGGGAAAGCCCTTGGCGAGGTCGGCGGCATGGGCGGCAATCTTGTAGGTGATGACTCCGGCCTTCACGTCATCCTTGTCCGGCAGGCCGAGGTGCTCCTTCGGCGTCACATAGCAAAGCATTGCACAACCGTACCAGCCAATATTGGCGGCCCCGATGCCGCTGGTGATGTGGTCGTAGCCGGGCGCAATGTCGGTGGTCAGCGGCCCGAGGGTGTAGAACGGTGCCTCATGGCAGGCATCGAGTTCCCAGTCCATGTTGTCCTTCACTCCCTGCAACGGAACATGGCCGGGGCCTTCGATCATCACCTGCACGCCATGCTCCCAGGCTTTGAGCGTCAGCTCGCCAAGCGTCTTCAGCTCAG
>JBNLBY010000175.1:0-818 GCA_050303535.1 Sideroxydans sp.
ACAGCGCCAGAACCTGCTGTTCTCGGCAACTTTCTCGCCGGAGATCCGCGCCCTCGCCAAGGGGCTGGTCAAGGATCCGCTGGAGATCGATGTCAGCCCGCGCAATACCACCACGGAAACCGTGCGCCAGAAACTGCACCCGGTGGACAAGGCGCGCAAGCAGAAGCTGCTCAGCCACCTGATCCGCGAGAACGACTGGCACCAGGCATTGGTGTTCAGCCGCACCAAGCACGGCGCCAACCGGCTCGCCGAGCAACTCGGCAAGGAAGGCTTCGGCGCTGCCGCGATCCATGGCAACAAGAGCCAGGGCGCCCGCACCCGCGCGCTGGCGGATTTCAAGAGCGGCAAGCTGCAGATCCTGGTGGCGACCGACATTGCGGCGCGCGGCCTGGACATCGACCAGTTGCCCCAGGTGGTGAACTTCGAACTGCCCAATGTGCCGGAAGACTACGTGCACCGTATCGGCCGTACCGGCCGCGCGGGCAGCGAAGGCGAAGCAAGTTCGCTGGTGTGTATCGATGAGAAAAAATTGCTGCACGACATCGAACGCCTCATCAAGCGCGAGATCACCGTGGTGCAAGTGCCCGGCTTCGAACCGGATCCGCGCATCAAGGCCGAACCGATCCTGAACGGGCAGAACCGTGGTCAGGCCGGACGCAGACAAGGTCGCGGTCAGCCGCGAGCAGGTGGTGGACAAGGCCGTGGTGCACCGCGTCCCGGCGGCAAGCCCGCAGGCGGTGCAAATCGCGGCAGCGTGCCATCGGCAGCGCAACACCGTTCGGGTGGGCGCGGTCGATAATTAATCCCAGTTTCTTCCC
>JBNLBY010000176.1:0-754 GCA_050303535.1 Sideroxydans sp.
CTCTCAATGATTAGAATGCAATGTGAAAAGACCGAGTCAAAAAGGGCCTAGGAGTAGGCCGGGCGACCAAGAAGTGTGCCCCTCCAACCACATTTTACCCCCACAAATTCTGGGATTTTTTTCCAAAATTCTCTTCTAAATTACTCAATTCACTTTTATCCCTGATTTTGGAAATTTGGAAAGAAAAAATTGAAAAGAAGGTTTTGAAAAAGGGAAATCCTAATCTAGGGATAACTATGCTATTTAGGTCGCACAACCTGTGGATGTAATCATTCTAGCTTGAGAAAATCGAGGACATCCACTTCCTCGAAATCCTGGGGATTTGGCTCAAGGAATAATTTTAGCCATTAGCCTTGAATGTATCCCCGTCATCAAACTGGAGGGTGACTGCGCTGTGATCCATTTCATGCAGTACTAAGTAGGGACCTTCCCACTTACTACGAAGCTTACCATGACCAAATAAATGAATGCGAGAGTTAAAGAGAAGTACCTTATCTCCTGGCTTCAATTGCTTCATCTTGATTCACTTGTTGTGCCACCTTTTGGTTATTTCCTTGTATAGCTTGGCACTGTGGTAAGACTTCTCCCTCCATTCCTCAAGTTTGGTAATCTGAATTTTCCTTTTTGTTCCGGCCACCTTGAAATCCATGTTCCACTTCTTAATAGCCTAGAAAAGCTTTTTGTTCATGTTCTACGGGAAGATGACAAGTCTTCCCGGAGACTAACTGATATGGTGTCATACCGATCAATGTTT
>JBNLBY010000177.1:0-753 GCA_050303535.1 Sideroxydans sp.
TCACCAGGCGTTGGTGGCGACTGACGGGCGGACGCTGCATGACATCCTTCTCCGGAGGCTCGTTTCCCAGGCCGATGGCCGGCAGTATGTCCGTGATCAGGTCGATGGAGAGAATCTGGATCACGGTGATGGGCAGGGGGATGGGAAAGATCACGTAAGCGATGAACGGCAGGATCTCCGGCACGTTGCTGGTCAGGATATAGGTGATGAACTTCTTGATGTTGTCATACACCGTCCTGCCTTCCTCGACGGCCCTGACGATGGTGGCGAAATTGTCATCCAGCAGGATGATGTCCGAGGCCTCCTTGGCCACGTCGGTGCCCCGCTTGCCCATGGCGACGCCGATGTCGGCCCGCTTGAGGGCCGGGGCATCGTTGACGCCGTCGCCGGTCACCGCCACCACTTCATGCATCTCCTTGAGGGCGGTGACGATACTCAGCTTCTGCTCGGGGGCGATGCGCGCGAACACCACTTCGCCGCCACGCAGGGTATCGACGAGTTCCTCCAGGTCCATGGCATCCAGCATCTCGCCGGTGATCACCTTGGGCGTGGTGACGATACCCAGCTTGCGGGCGATATAGGACACCGTCTCGCCCTTGTCACCGCTGATGACGATGATCCTGATGCCCGCGCTCCTGCACGCTTCGACCGCGGCGGGCACTTCCGGCCGCGGCGGATCCACCATGGCGACGTGGCCGACAAACACCAGGTTGTCGATCCGGGCCTCGTCGTCGACCTCGCGATAGGCCAGGC
>JBNLBY010000178.1:0-751 GCA_050303535.1 Sideroxydans sp.
ACATGGCGAAGTCCGCTTGCCTGGCGCCTTGGGTCGGAAATATCCAACAGCCGGGCGTGAGTTCAAATGGCAGTTTCTGTTTCCTTCAAGTCGGTTAGCTGTTGATCCTCGCGGTGGCGTTGTACGACGGCATCATCTCCATGAAAGTGCGATTCAGAAAGCCGTAAAGCGTGCCGCGGCTGCGGTACCCCTGACCAAACGGGTCGGCTGTCACACCCTGCGACACAGTTTTGCCACCCACCTGCTCGAAAGTAGTCATGACATCCGTAGTGTCCAAGAGCTTTTAGGCCATGCCGATGTTTCCACCACCATGATCTACACACATGTGCTTTCCCGGCCCGGGGTTGGATTGCCCAGTCCTTTGGACCAGATGCCAACGCTAGCTTCCCGTGGTTCCGCTTGATGGTGGGAAAGAGATTGGTTGACGATCAAAACCGCTACGGATTGGGCGGCTCTCTATTTGCCGATACAGAAGGAAGAGAATATCCGCCCCAGCAGGTCATCCGGGGTGAACTCTCCGGTGATTTCCCCCAAGGCCTGCTGCGCCGTACTCAACTCCAGGGCCAACAGCTCGCCTGCTGCCGATTCGACAAATACCCGCTCACCTCGGGCCAAAGCTTCGGCGCAGCGGTCCAGCGCCTCGATGTGGCGTCTGCGTGCGGAGAACAGTCCGTGTGACTCCTGGTGAAAACCCGTGGATTCCACCATATGCGTCACCAGATGGTCGATTCCTGCACCAGTTTTGGCACTG
>JBNLBY010000179.1:0-726 GCA_050303535.1 Sideroxydans sp.
CGACGTCTACGACCGCATCGTCGCGAGCGGGGGCTCCCCCGCCTGCGCGGGGATGGACCGTGAGAAGTGGCCGATTCTTGTGGTGACATCCGGGCTCCCCCGCCTGCGCGGGGATGGACCCGTCCTCGGGGGGCAGGGGCGATACGCGCTCGTGGCTCCCCCGCCTGCGCGGGGATGGACCCGCGCCCTTGACCCATTCCCACGCGCCGCTCGCGGCTCCCCCGCCTGCGCGGGGATGGACCCGCGGGCTATCGTGCACCCTGCGCACGCTTTCGGGCTCCCCCGCCTGCGCGGGGATGGACCCGAGCGCTACTCAGACGCCACCGATGCGCGCTCGGCTCCCCCGCCTGCGCGGGGATGGACCTCATGATCAGGAGCGCAGACGAGATCCAGGCCGGGCTCCCCCGCCTGCGCGGGGATGGACCCCCGCGATCGAGGGCGAGGTACGTCTGCCAATGGGCTCCCCCGCCTGCGCGGGGATGGACCCTTGTCCGTGAACGCAGCGCGCTCGTGGTCGCGGGCTCCCCCGCCTGCGCGGGGATGGACCCCCCCATGGGCGAACCAACGGGGGCAGAAGGGAGGCTCCCCCGCCTGCGCGGGGATGGACCCTTTGGGGCCATCCCGCTCACCCTCAATTTTCAGGCTCCCCCGCCTGCGCGGGGATGGACCCGTAGCGTGTGGATCGAAGTTGCGTCAAGGCCGGGCTCCCCCGCCTGCGCGGGGATG
>JBNLBY010000180.1:0-715 GCA_050303535.1 Sideroxydans sp.
AATCTACCGCTGGATATTCTGGCGCAACAAGCGGTTGAAAGGGATTGAGGCGGCCAGGGTGCTGCTCGAGCAACAGCAGATCGGGGTCCAGCGGATGGTGGAGGCCGGCGCCTTGGTCAAAATCAACACGGTGCTGATCCCCGGCGTGAACGACGCCGACGTGGTGAACGTCAATCGCTTCGCCCAGGATGCGGGGGCATTTGTCCATAACATCGTCCCCCTGATCGCGCGACCGGAACACGGGACCTACTTCGGGGTGAGCGAACAGGCCGAGCCTACGGCCGAAGAACTCGACGCCGTGCGCGAATCCTGCGGCGACGGCATGCGCCTGATGCGCCATTGCCGCCAGTGCCGCGCCGATGCGGTGGGCATGCTGGGGCAGGATCAATCCGCCTCGCTGTGCAGCATCGGCACCACCGATCGGCCTTATGGCGAAATTCAGGCGGAACGCGAGCAGAGCCAGGCGTTGATCGAGGAGAACCGCCGCCAGCGTTCGCGCTCGTTCGTGCTCGGTTCCAGCCTGGCCAAGATGCGCAAAGTGGCTGTTGCTTCCAAGGGGATGGGCCTGATCAACCAGCATTTTGGCCATGCGCGCGAATTTCTGATTTACGGAGTGGACACCACCGGTCACAAACTGCTCTCCATCGCCCGTGCCGATGCCTACTGCACGGGTGCGGAGGAGTGCGATGAGCGCGACGGCGTCATGGAACGCGTG
>JBNLBY010000181.1:0-694 GCA_050303535.1 Sideroxydans sp.
AGAAGCTAAAAACTCAGGTGTGTTCATGATGGTGCTCCAGCAATACAGAAAGCACCGGGAGGATGCTTCCCTACGACGGCATTATCCGTACAGGTTCAAAGGGTGTTTCTCACTGCCAGCAGGCAGACCCCTAGCGATCTCGCAAGGTACTGGAAAGGCGGGGGGAAGGCAAGCTGACGATTCAACTTGGGAAAGCCTGATGCCAAATACTCCATTTGGCGCCACAGCATTCCTTCCCCCTTGCAGGGGGAAGGCCAGGATGGGGGTAGAGTCGGTGAAATGCCATGTTTCTACCCCCTCCCTACCCCTCCCCCTGCAAGGGGGAGGGAACTGGTGTGGGTGGATTATCTCGTCTGATTGCTTTGAGCAGCTCGGAAGTGCTTGTTATACTGCGCCCCCACTTAATTACACTTATGCGGCCAGGGGACAGGGGGATGAATAATATGGAATTAGCACGCTTCAATATGGTGGAACAGCAGATACGTCCCTGGGACGTGCTGGATCCCAATGTGCTCGATCTCATCAAGAAGATCAAACGCGAACAATTCGTGCCGGTGGATCAGCAGTCGCTGGCATTCATGGATGTGGAAATTCCGCTGGGACATGGGGTGAAGATGTGGCCGCCCAGGGTGGAAGCGCGAGCCCTGCAGTCGCTCAATCTCAAGCCGACAGATCGCGTGCTGGAAGTGGGTAC
>JBNLBY010000182.1:0-692 GCA_050303535.1 Sideroxydans sp.
ACGATACCCATTTCTTCAGACCTTTCAGAAGTCTTGCTGGATTTGTGTGGCCGTTCCGTCGACCGTTGACGTGAATATAGGGGCGACGGTTCCTGGTTTGGAGTGCAATTGTTGCATAGCAGCAATGCATATTGTGCAATGCAAAATTAGAGAGCCCTTGTGGACGTTGCGTCAACCGGGGCAAGGATTTAGCCGGCCGGCGGGAGCGGTTCGCCATGATCGGCGATTTGTCAGACCCCGGAAAAACGAATCCGGAACCCTGGTCGAGGCGAAATAGGCCGATCGAAAAGCAAAAAAGGCCGGATTCGGGGGTATTTTTCCTTTGATCGTACAGGCCGCGATGATATAGAACCGGCGCTTCGGAGGGCAGTAACGCCTCACCGGGCGGGTGTGGCGGAACTGGTAGACGCACTGGATTTAGGTTCCAGCGCCGCGAGGCGTGGAGGTTCGAGTCCTCTCACCCGCACCAGCCGACCCAGGCACAAGAGATTCCGGGCGGGATCGCGGCGACGCCGTCGATTCAGCCGCTTTTCGCAGAAACAAAGGTTTGACGATGCAGGTTACCGAAACGCTCAACGAAGGGCTCAAGCGCGAAATCAAGGTCGTGGTACCCGCCGGCGACATGGAAGGTCGGCTGGTGGAGCGGCTGAACGACGCGAAGTCCAAGGTGCAGATCAAGGGTTTCCGGCCCG
>JBNLBY010000183.1:0-690 GCA_050303535.1 Sideroxydans sp.
TCTTTGCCCTGATTAACCAAAAAGACGCCAGCCATGCTGCCTGCGTAGAAGTTGCCCGCAATACAACGCTGCAAAAACATCTCTTGGTGACAGTAATTCCTGAGACGTGCTATTTGTTGCATAGATGGTTGGGGCATTCAGTAATGCGTGCCTTCATCCAAAATTTGCAGGACCCTATTTGGAGCATTGAGCAAATCCAGCCACAAGATTGGCCGCGGGTGAATGCGCTACTGAATCAGTATGCTGATACTCGGCTCGATTTGGTAGATGCTACACTGGTCGCTGCGGCCGAACGCTTGAACATCGATACCATCCTTACGTTGGACCAGCGAGACTTTCGCCTGATCCGGCCCGAACATGCCGAGTACTTCACCATTTTGCCTACGTCAGGACAATGATTTGTCATTCCCGCGAAAGCGGGAATCCACTAATTGTAAAAATGGATACCCGCTCAGGCGGGTATGACAGGCTTAAGAGTAAGCTAAAAATGAATGCCGAAACCAATTCCGTTGTTTTACTTAGCGGCAATACCTGGCACATCGTGGAGCACAGCCGGGAATCATATGTGGCCTGGTGTGGCAAAAAGATCACCGACCGACGCGCCCATTCCCGCCTGAACACTATCGGCCGCGAGAATCTTTGCCCTAAATGCTTGATGCTCTTTTCTGAAAGCAAGCAATGAATGAAAAG
>JBNLBY010000184.1:0-686 GCA_050303535.1 Sideroxydans sp.
CATCGTCGCGTCCCAGCGGACTTCCATGCCGATTTTTAGAAATACCGTGACGATGCCGGTATCCTGGCAGACCGGGCGCCGGCCTTCGGCGCACAGGCGGGAATTGACCAGAATCTGGGCGATCGCGTCCTTGGCCGCGGGACTTTCTTCTTTCAGATACGCGGCGTGCATGGCGCGGATAAAATCCAGCGGATGGTAATAGGAAATGTATTGCAGCGCGTCGGCAATACTTTGGATGAAATCGTCTTGGCGGATCAAACTCATGTTTACGCTCTCCAGTGATAGCGGAACGAAGGTGTCGGTAAGTCTATATTCTTTCCGGCCTTGGTCATCGGTTCGCCTGTTCAGAAAGTAGTCCTGTCAATCGTTGCATTGGTGTTCGCTAACGAACGCCTGAAGCCTCGATGCATCGAACGGCCAGCCCAGTTCCTTTCGACTCCCCGGGTGGCAGAGTACCGGAATGCGCACGGCGTAGCGCTCCATCCATTTGCCGTCGCCGGCGATATCGCGTTTGAGATAATCGACGGCGGCCTGCTCCAGCAGGTTTTCCGCCTCTTCGCACAGATGGCATCCTTCGGTCCCGAACAGAATATACTCGCTCATGAGTGCTTGGTCAGTTTTTCCAGAAAACCCATCATCAGCGCCGAGACTACCAGCGTCAAATGGATGACGACGTACCACAGGAT
>JBNLBY010000185.1:0-666 GCA_050303535.1 Sideroxydans sp.
GGCGGCAAAGTTGTGGTTGACCAGATCCTCGCCCTTGGAGCCGTAGGTTTTGCGAACGGCCTTTTTGATGGCGCCTATGGCCTCGTCCCGAGGCAATACACCCGAGATGGCGAAGAAACAGGTCTGCATGACCGTATTGATGCGGTTGCCCATACCGGCTTCGCGGGCGACCCGAATAGCATCAATCACGTAGAGCTTGATCTCTTTTTCCAGGATCTGCTCCTGCATTTTCCGCGGCAGCGTGTCCCAGACCTGATCGTCGGTAGCCGACGTGTTCAACAGGAAGGTTGCTCCGTGCGCCGCTTTGTCCAGCATGTCGTAGGAATCGACAAACCGGGGCTGATGGCAGGCGACAAAACTGGCCTGACCGTTGCCGATCAGGTAGGGCGAACGCAACGGATGGTCGCTGAAGCGCAGATGGGAAACCGTAACGGCACCGGCCTTCTTGGAGTCGTACTCAAAGTAGCCCTGTGCGTAGCGTGGTGTCTCTTCGCCCACGATTTTGATGGTGTTCTTGTTGGCGCTGACCGTGCCATCGCTGCCAAGACCGTAGAACACGGCCTGCACCACCTCTTTCATGGAGTCGTTGGCAAAATCAGGATTGAAGTCGAGACTGAGATTGCTGATGTCATCCATGATACCGATGGTGAACTGGCGCTTCGGCTG
>JBNLBY010000186.1:0-639 GCA_050303535.1 Sideroxydans sp.
GACGCAGTGGCATTTCGCTCACGAAAAGACGGTTTTGGCCATTTTGGCATTGGTGGCGGGAAGCGTCATTCTGCTGTCCGCGGTAAAGGATCGTTTTTCCGATCTGGGAATGCTGCTGCTGGCCATCTGGCTGTTGCTGCGCAGCGTGATGCACCTGTTCCAGCTGTCTTTTCCCCATGCGGCTTTAGTGTTGGATTGTCTGGCCGCAGTCAGCGGCGTCTTGCTGATTTTACGGAAATGATTCCTCGCAGGCATCTTCGCCGTTTGGCCGCGTCGGATTAAATCAATAATCGCGTCCGTTATGAAAGCGGGCCGGATTCATGTTGCCGCACGCAACGTTTATAATATCCGGCTCTGTCCACTTCGCGTTCAATGCCCGTGTCCGATACCCTCAAGCAACTTTCTCATCAACTGCCGTCCTGTATGGCGCGGGACAGGCATGCCTGCAAAAGGCAGCTCGATCGCTTGCGCAGCGAATACCAGAAAGGTAAAAATCCGCAAGAGAAGGTTGTCGCCTTGTCCGGCCGCATCGAGCGCTCCGTTGCTAATAGGAACCGGCGCAAGGCGTCGAAGCCGGCGATCGATTTTCCGGAACTGCCGGTTACCGATAAAAAGGACGAGATTGCCCGACTCATCGCG
>JBNLBY010000187.1:0-638 GCA_050303535.1 Sideroxydans sp.
CATGGCCGATGACGGCAGCCCCAAGCCGTTGCTGGTGACACTCAGCTTCGACGAAGCCCACGCCTATCTCGAAGGCGAAGAGAATCTCTATACCGTACCGATGCCGCCGGAGATCTACCGCTGGACCGAGGCCTTCGTGCTCGCTCACTACGTCCCCACCCGACGTACCAAGCGCAAGCGTCAGGATTGGCGTCGGCAGGATGAGGACAAGCCGCGATGAGTGATGACCGGATCTCGGAGGATATCGCGGAGAACGAACCCTTTCTCTCCCGCTGGTCGAGGCGCAAGCAGGAAGCGAGGATGCCGGAGGATACGGACCCGGCAGTGATGCCTGTGCCGGATCCGGAACAGGCACAGGCACAGGCACAGGCACAGGCACAGGAGCAGAAGCCGCTGCTCACCGATGACGATATGCCAAGCATCGAGAGTCTCGATGAGCACTCCGACTATAGCGGCTTTCTCTCACCCAAGGTCTCCGAGGTGCTGAGGCAGCAGGCGCTGCAGAAGCTCTTTCGCAGCGCGGCCTTCAACGTCTGCGACGGTCTCGACGACTATGCCGAGGATTTCACCCGCTTCGAAAAGCTGGGCGATGTGATGACCGCGGAGTTGCGCCACCGACTGCGTCAGGAGGCCAAGCG
>JBNLBY010000188.1:0-635 GCA_050303535.1 Sideroxydans sp.
GTAAGCCTCCTTACGCGTCGCCGGCCGCAGATACTGATAACCACCCTCCCCAGATGCGGGCTCATATCCAGGATCAAAGAGAAATGATGCGGTATCCGGCCCCATACCCCCTGAATTCTGGATGACGCCCACGCTCACACCCAGGAAGTGGTAGAGGCGCCCCATCCAGGAAGCATCGCGGCGCGCCAGATAGTCGTTGACCGTGACTACATGCACACCGCGGCCAGACAGGGCATTCAGATAGACCGGTAACGTGGCCACCAGAGTTTTGCCTTCGCCCGTGCGCATTTCGGCAATCCGCCCCTGGTTCAGGACCATGCCCCCGATCATCTGCACATCAAAATGGCGCATTTGAAGCACTCGCTTGCCGGCTTCACGTACCACAGCGAAAACTTCCGGTAGCAGGGAATCCAGTGACTTATTCTGATTGAGCTGATCGCGAAACTGTTGGGTGCGGGAGGACAGTTCGCTGTCACTGAGCGCTGCCAGCTGCTCCTCAAATCCATTGATCTCCTGCACGACCTTGCGCAGCCGTTTGATTACCCGCTCATTGCGGCTGCCAAATACCTTACTAAGCAGCTTACTGACCATGAATTGTCACTTTTCCGGAGGGATGAAATAAAAACGGGGATGAT
>JBNLBY010000189.1:0-633 GCA_050303535.1 Sideroxydans sp.
CATGGTCAGGTGGCGACGCCTTCAGCTCCTTCGGTGGTTTGCGTTTTGACTGCCGCGCGCGCGGCAACCCGTTTGTCGATAAGGTTTTTTACCATGATCAGCAGGCCAAGACCAATAAAGGCGCCGGGCGGCAGGATGGCGATCAGCATGCCGGGGAAGTCTTCGATCTTCAGCGACAGGCCCCGGGCCGCTTCGCCGAACATCAGGTGAGCCTGGTCGAACAGGGTGCCCTGGCCGATCAGCTCCCGCATACTGCCGAGGGTGACCAGGACCAGGGTAAAGCCGATGCCGATGCTGAGACCGTCGATCAGCGAGCGCGAGAAGCTGTTCTTGGAGGCAAAGGCCTCGGCGCGGCCGATGATGGCACAGTTGGTGACGATCAGCGGGATGAAGATGCCGAGGATCTTGTGCAATTCGTGGAAGTAGGCGTTCATGCCCAGTTCGATGGCGGTGACGAAGGAGGCGATGACCATGACGAAGACCGGCAGACGCACTTCGGGCCGCACCAGGTTGCGGATCAGCGAGACGGTGCCGTTGGAGGCGGTGAGCACGGCGGTGGTGGCCAGGCCGAGGCCCAATCCGTTGATCGCGGTATTGGTGACCGCCAGCAGGGGGCAGAGGCCGAGCAGGGCG
>JBNLBY010000190.1:0-629 GCA_050303535.1 Sideroxydans sp.
AGTGACTACTTTACCTTTTTTAAGTGCCAAGAGCTTCTTGAGTTCTTCGCTAATTTCTCTCTCTTGAACAAGCAATTCTTCTTGTTGCTCAAGGAGCTCATCCCCAGCTCCAACTTGCTTCATAAGGCCTTTGATCATAGTGTTAAAGTTTTTTCACAAGTTTACTAGGAAGAGAGTCATCATCATCACTAGAAGCATAGTTATCACTAGAAAGAGTATCTTCATCACTAGTGACATACTTAGGAGTGGAAGGAGCATCAATTTTTACATTCTTTTTGCATTCTTTTGCCATGAGACACATGTGCTTGGAGAGGTTGGGAAATAATGACTTGCATGATGAAGATTCACCCTTGATGGTGATGGTTGCCACATCATCACTTTTTGACTCAGAACTCTCATCACTTGAGTTCCATTCTTGACCGACATGAGCTTGCCCGTAGGACTTCTTCTTTGTGAATTTTTTGTCTTTCTTGTGGCTCTTGTCTTTCTTCTTGTTCTTGTCATTATCTTCATCTTTTCTCTCATATGGGCATTGCGCAATGAAATGTCCATTTCTACCACAATTGTAGCACACTATTTTTGACCTTATCTTCTCCTTCTTGTCTCCCTTGAAAGCTCTTCTTTGGCAG
>JBNLBY010000191.1:0-627 GCA_050303535.1 Sideroxydans sp.
CACCATCGGTTTCCTCAGTTGGGTGGCGCTGGCCTATGCCTTCAAATGGATCTGGTCGCCGCTGGTCGACCGCTTGCGCCTGCCTTGGCTGACCGCCCGCTTGGGACGCAGACGGGCCTGGATGCTGATCGCCCAGGTTTCGGTGGTTGTCGGTCTTTTGGGTTTGTCCTTCGCCGATCCCCAGCAGACGTTGGGGCGCTTCGTATGGCTTGCATTGTGGGTGGCTTTCTCATCCGCCACCCAGGACATCGCCATCGATGCCTACCGTATCGAGCGGGCCGAGGTGCGTCTGCAGGGCATCATGGCGGCCAACTATATGATCGGCTACCGGGTGGCGATGATCGTCAGTGGCGGAGGTGTGCTGGCACTGGCCGAGTGGGCCAGTCCGCAATCAGGCGGCTATCTGCTGGAGGCATGGAGTACGGCCTACCTCTGCATGGCCGGCTTGATGCTGGTCGGTGTGGTCACCACGCTGACGATACGCGAACCCGGCCGGGTACCGGATGTGGCGACACTGGAGAGCGAGGCTTCGATTGACCAGGCCATCGAGAGACAGCATTGGTTGCCCCACCCGCTACGCCTGGCTGTCGAATGGTTCTACGGCGCGG
Organism: Sideroxydans sp.; assembly: GCA_050303535.1. Taxonomy (GTDB): domain Bacteria; phylum Pseudomonadota; class Gammaproteobacteria; order Burkholderiales; family Gallionellaceae; genus Sideroxyarcus. The sequence goes on from JBNLBY010000191.1 coordinate 609, forward strand.
TCATCAGTCCGTTTGTGGA
>JBNLBY010000192.1:0-626 GCA_050303535.1 Sideroxydans sp.
GGCACTGAGCGAGATAGGGGATGGCATCACCGGTGACCACACTGATCTGTCCGGCATCGAGCAATCGACAGTTGGACTCCAGCGTGGCCGTCACCCGCCGGTCGCGCTCGACCATCACCACCGCGGCACTGCCTCGGGAGGCTGCCTCAAAACCCAACGCACCACTGCCCGCGAAAAGATCCAGGCAGCGGCTGCCGGTGATCACCGGCTGCAGCCAGTTGAACAGGGTTTCGCGTACCCGGTCAGGTGTGGGGCGCAGCCCCGGACGCGACGGAAATCCCAGTCTGCGACCACGCCAGCTGCCGCCAATCAGGCGCAGCCGGTTGGCGCCCCCGATGCGGCTCAACTATCGCCGCCCCCGACAATGACCGTCACCATCCGGCCGGGGTCCAGACGCCGCTTCATCGCATCGTGTGCCTGCTCCCTGGTCACCGCCGCCACCTCCCGGTTGAAACGGTCCAGATAATCCAGTGGCAGACGGTGGAAACCGATCATGGCGAGATAGCCCACCAGATCGCGGTTGCTGTCAATCCGCAGGGGAAATCCGCCGGTGATATTCAGGATCGCACCCTCCATCTCCTCCTCGGTCGGCCCCTCGGCGAGATAGCGATCCAGGATGTCGCGCA
>JBNLBY010000193.1:0-624 GCA_050303535.1 Sideroxydans sp.
GGACATCTACTGGACGATTGAAGTTGGTAATAATCATCTGATTGGAAAACGCCGCAAGTATGTTGACAGCAAGCTCACACCCTTGTTCATCGATGTTTTCAGCGACGACTGGCTGCCTCTTATGGATTATCCGACGACATATCTGGTTGTTTTTGAACGTGACGAGCACGATAACATCACCGGGCTACGTGTGTCAGGCACTCGCGTTCGGAACCTCAGATTCATTAAGCAGGTGCAGTGAGTATTAAGTCAATGTCATTAAGTTAGTGGTTGATCATGATTCTACCCTCACCCCAGCCCTCTCCCTGCAAGGGAGAGGGAGCCAGTTCCCCTCCCTTTGAGGGAGGGGCTAGGGGAGGGTGGGATTTCTTAACTAAACGACAGTGACTGTCGCTTACGTTCTTCCCTATCTTTCCTCGCGTGTTAACGGCACAAAACGGACGCCGCCTAAATTCTCAGTCCGCACCTCGTCCTCACTGATGCGCGTCACCCGCCACAATGTTTGAAAGCCGCCGACCGGTCCGACAGGAATAATCATGTGCCCTCCAATTTTGAGCTGCTGCACCAGCGGCTGTGGCACATGGTCCGGTGCGGCCGTCACAATTATGGCGTCAAAAGGGGCCT
>JBNLBY010000194.1:0-618 GCA_050303535.1 Sideroxydans sp.
CGCTACAGTGTTGCAAAAAATATCGCTGTTGCACTTTAGTTAAAGCAATACCATCCTGCAACATTCTTCGAACAGGGCTAATTTCACTTTCTGCCTGAGAGGCCAATTGAACACCCCGACCATCTTCAGTCGGCGCAAGAAATATAAGCAATCCGCCTAAAAATACCTGACAAAAAAACAATAACAACCAAAGTAAGCGCCCAATCCTTTGAAATTTATTCATAGAACAATCCTCGTTGCCTACAAAACAATTCGACTCCGGTACCTTTTGTCAATCGCCAGCAAAAACAATTCGACTCCGGTACCTTTGGTTTGCTGTCCCCGATTGTTATGTTAGTTCAATAAATATAAAGTAGACATCGCCTCTAACGCCCTGTCGCGAGTTGTTGGCCAAAACTTGAACATCATCGTATTCAAAGAGAGTTCAACAAAGTAGGTGCTACCTGCAGTAGCAGAAAGTTTCACGATGGCACTCCGCGAAGCAGGCCAATTCGTATTTTCATCGCCCCGATCTACTGAGTAAAGACCAACCTGTACCACACCCGGATCAACTTCAATTCGAAAGTAACCGCGCCTCAACAATGAGCCCAGACCTTTATCGTTAACACGGACATTGGG
>JBNLBY010000195.1:0-613 GCA_050303535.1 Sideroxydans sp.
GGCCATCAGCACATCCACCGGGGCTTGCAGATAGACCACCAGATCGGGCGCCGGCGCCTCCAGCGTCATCCGCTCGTAGACCTGCTCATAGAGTTTCAACTCCTCTTGATCGAGGTTGATACGGGCGAACAGGCGATCCTTCTCCAGCATGAAATCAGCGATCAGCCGCTGTTGAAACAGGTCCCGCTGTCGCAGTTCGCTCATCTGTCGACTGCGTTGAAAAAGGAAGTGAAGCTGGGCGGGCAGCGCCGCTTCGCGGGGGTTGTCGTAGAAGCGCTGCAGAAACGGGTTCTCCTCCGCCCCTTCGAGCAAGGTCTCGCTGCCGAAATGGAAGGCCAGACGCTGCGCCAGGCTGGTCTTACCGACACCGATAGGTCCCTCGATGACCAGGAATCCCGGCGGCATCGCCGCCTCAGTCAAGCCGTACAACGTCGGCCTCCGTGACCTGTGCTAGCAGCTCCCGCAGTCTGCCCTGGCCGGGAATCAGCAGCGCGGCAGGGGCGATCTCCGCCAGCGGTACCAGCACGAAGGCACGCTCGGCTATCCGAGGATGCGGTACCTGCAGGCGGGAGGTGGCGATTCGGCTGTCGCCATAAAGCAGCAGATCGAGATC
>JBNLBY010000196.1:0-612 GCA_050303535.1 Sideroxydans sp.
CGCCCGCTTCAGACTGTTGTGATTGAAATCCCCGTCCTTGAGACCGGTCTGGAACCGGTAGTTTTCAAATACCAGGCGGGTGGATTTTCCGGTCTGGTGGTTGATCATCACCATTTCCAGTGGACGCCAGTACCGGCCCAGGTACTTTTCGAATTGGCCGGCAGTCAACGTCTTCAGCAGTGCGCCCTTGCGGTCGTAGAACTCCACCTTCTGCATCCGGTACTCGTGCCGGTCGATCCAGGCAATCTGCCGGGTGTAGCCCGAGTTCACGTCCACCGGAATGCGTTCAATCACAAAGACCGGCTGGCCGTCGAGCGTCTCGTTGCGCAACCAGCGGTAGGTGTACTTTTCCACCTCCTGGCTGGAGAGGTCTTCGTAGGCGAATTCGCTGCCCATGAAGGGGCCCGATTTGTTGCTGGAGCTGATGCGTTTCACGCGTTTGAGCGCGGGCAGGTAGAGCCACTGGTCGTCGTCACTCGCCTTGTGGCTGAAGGTGAGCATGGCTGTGCCGTTCACATCGCGCGGTTCGCTGAAGACGCTGATGGATTTGTCGCCGTCGTCGGTGACCTCCAGGGTACGGGTGGAGAGGCGGCGCACGCTGGTCTGGCCATG
>JBNLBY010000197.1:0-603 GCA_050303535.1 Sideroxydans sp.
CCGCAACTGGCGTAGCTCACACCGAATTCTCCCCCATTGCAGGCGCATTCGCCTGCGGCGATCACCAATCGCGGGGTCGGGGTGGCGTCGAGGGTGCGTTGCAGCGCGGCTTCCATGTGTCTTGAGACGGGGCCGGTGACCAGCAGGACGTCGGCGTGGCGGGGTGAGGCGACGAAGTGGACGCCGAAGCGTTCGATGTCGTGGTAGGAATTATTGAGGGCGTGGATTTCCAGTTCGCAGCCGTTGCACGATCCGGCGTCTACCTGGCGGATGGCGAGGCTGCCGCCGAAGCGTTTTTGCAGGGTGCGGCGTACTTCGATGCCGAGCTGTTCCAGTTCGGCGTCGTCGCGTTTGGGGGCCGGGTCGGTGACGCGGCCGGTGCTTAGGATGCGGGCGAGGATTCTTAACATGATCTAAAACCCTGGTTCACCACAGAGGCACGGAGGACACGGAGAAAACAAATAATAAGGCTGACGGTGGCTTTCGAAGCCGAGCTGAGCTGAAGGACGCGGGGTATCCCGGAATTGGATACCTCTGTGCCCTCTGTGTCTCTGTGGTGAGTTCTTATCGTCATAAATCATGCCCCGAGTAGGAGCCGTTGAC
>JBNLBY010000198.1:0-602 GCA_050303535.1 Sideroxydans sp.
TTAACCGCTGCCGAGTACCTGGCTTTTACCCATGACAGGCATGTGCTGGCTATCATAACGGACATGACTAATTATTGTGAGGCGCTGCGTGAGGTGGCGGCAGCACGTGAAGAAGTACCGGGACGGCGTGGCTATCCGGGCTATATGTATTCCGATCTGGCCAGTTTATATGAACGAGCCGGCCGTCTGCGAGATAAATCTGGTTCATTGACCCAGCTAATCATCCTTAATATGCCCGATGATGACATTACCCACCCCATTCCCGATCTGACCGGCTACATCACCGAAGGGCAGATTGTGCTCGGTCGTGACCTACACCACAAAGGATTGTATCCGCCCATTGATGTACTGCCTTCCTTGTCACGTTTGATGAACGCAGCGATTGGGGAACAAAAAACCCGAACAGAGCATCGCCCGGTGGCAGATCAACTGTATGCCCTTTATGCGGAGGCGCGTGATTTACGCCGACTGGTAGCAATCATTGGCGAAGCTGCACTTTCTGAGGAAGATCAGCGCACTTTGCGTTTTGCCGATCGGTTTGAACAAGAGTTTATTGGCCAGGGCTTTGTTAACCGATCGATCAATGAGACACTTGGTCTGGT
>JBNLBY010000199.1:0-587 GCA_050303535.1 Sideroxydans sp.
CACTCCCTGGGGAACATGATGTGCGCGGAAAGCGGCTCTGAACTCCGGCCAGTTGATGCTCTCAGGTTCCTCATGGGCTTCCACATAAGCATATCACTAGTCGGCTGCAGGACTGGAAAGTTGGTGAGAGGCTAGCAGCACCTTCTCACGGTTGTTGCACTACACCACTTGCAATTTCTTCTCAACAAACTTGAGCTAATCATCAGTATCCATCGTCTCCATAGCATAAGAAACGATTGGCGGCGTAGTGCACTGAAAATCTCCCAGCCTATCCATCGACGGTGGTGGCGGTTGGGGTTGGGGTTGTGCATGCAGGTTGACCATGGTCTGCTGCATGGTCTGAAGCATCTGTGCTTGCATAGCCAGCACTTGCTCAAGAGTAAGCGGAGGGGGTGGCGGCGGGTTGGCTTCTTGGTTGTTGCTCTCCCCATTGTTTTTAGCATTGTTGGCGGTGACATGGTTCCTTGTGTTGACCATCTGAAGTATGAGGATTGATGAGATAAAGAATACCCAAAAGAATGGTGGCAGGGATAAAGGAATAGTGGTAAATCCACAGAGATGAGATATAACTAAGTCATTTGTTCGAA
>JBNLBY010000200.1:0-584 GCA_050303535.1 Sideroxydans sp.
TTCGGGTTGTGGTATTGGCAGAATTTGTACAAAGTCCAATGTTGGAACGATTCCAAAATGAATTGGCGCAGCTTGAGGCAGAGTTGGCGGCTGCGGCAGATGGTTCTTGAGCTTGTTGAAAGGCTCGGGTTCTGGCAAGTGTTTTTTTAACGCGGAGACGCGGAGGCGCAGAGGGGGTTGTTTTGGGGGCGTGGGTGTTTTCGCAACATCCCACTCATACAGTTGCTTTGCTTTTTCGCCAATCATTGCACACAAATTGTCATTCCCGCGAATGCGGGAATCCACTTGCCTGCCTATACACATGGATGCCCGCCCCACGCCTTCGCGGGAGCAGGCTCTGCGCAGGCATGACACATAAATGGTTACGTTTTAGGTACTTGGGTCGGGGCGAGGCAATTGGGGGAGCGGTGTTTTGTTGTGGTAGGGCTGCGGCCAATTGCCTCGCCGCACCGTTTGGTGTTTGGTTGGCGAAGTCACGTCTACACGTTTACACGTCTATACGCAACACGCATCACGCATCACGTTTTTGCTTCACGTGCTGGGCATTATCCAAAATGGTCTCAGCACCGCCGGTGGCATGTTCG
>JBNLBY010000201.1:0-579 GCA_050303535.1 Sideroxydans sp.
ATCGGTGATTTCCAGCGCAGTTTTACACTACCGGATGAGATTGATCGTGATGGCATCGAAGCCAGTATCAGCCATGGCGTCCTGCGCCTGAATTTGCCCAAAGCGCCTGAAGCGCAGGCTAAAAAGATTACCGTCAAAGCGGCACAAGGATTATAAATTCATCAAATTTATCCGGAGATAATTTGTAATATAACGGGCTTCCCGTTTAGTCTTTAAAAAATAAATCGGGTAACGATTTCACCCCCATCCTAACCTTCCCCCTCAAAGGGGGAAGGAATTTAGCGCCCTCTCCCTTGAGGGATGAGGGTGACGCACACTTGTGTGCGTAGGGTGAGGGTGATTACTCAAATAATTTTTGGGATGTATTCATAAGCTCATTGACTTAACTTTACAATTGTCATTCCCGTGAAAACGGGAATCCATGTGTCAGTCGTATGGATTCCCGCCTACGCGGGAATGACACAAATAGGAGTGTCAAGTTATTTTTGAACCATCCTTAATTTCTTAGTAGCCGTTCGGAATTAACTTAGCGATTTCGTACCGAACGGCTACTTTAAGCCCATTCGCCAATTCCAAAGC
>JBNLBY010000202.1:0-575 GCA_050303535.1 Sideroxydans sp.
ATTCTGCTGCACGGTTCGGACCCGCTGCTGCAGGAGGCGTTCGGCCGCCTGAACAAAACGCTCAAGCGCATCTGGCGCGAAACCCAGGACGACAAGCCGGTCACCGCCGACTACATCGGCCAGCTGGAAAAGCGCCTGCCCGACGTCTACGCCATCCACCCCCAGTTTCAGACCTCCGCCTGCGCCATCGGCGGCCTGCAGCTGCCCGCATTCAAACAGCAGCTGAGCCGGCTCAGACAGCTGGAGAAGGGGCTCAAGGCGCCGTTCTCGGTCTACATCCACGGCGACTTCAATGTGGACAACATCATCTACGATCCGGGAGAGGGGCGGATCAACTTCATCGACCTGCACCGCTCGCGCCATATGGACTACCTGCAGGATGTCAGTGTCTTCATGGTCTCCTGCTACCGGCTGCGGGTATTCGACCCGCGAATCCGTCGGCGCATTCAGGGGCTGTGCAACGACTTCTACCGCTTCGCCCGGCAGTATGCCCGCAGGCAGGGCGACAGCAGTTTCGAGACCCGGCTGGCGCTGGGGCTGATCCGCTCCTTCATCACCTCCACCCGTTTCATTCT
>JBNLBY010000203.1:0-567 GCA_050303535.1 Sideroxydans sp.
AGAACTGCACGGTGACCATCGCCCACAGCCGCACCAGGGACCTGCCCGCGGTCTGCCGCGGCGCCGACATCCTGGTGGCCGCCGTCGGCCGGCCGGAGATGGTGAAGGGCGACTGGGTGAAGCCCGGCGCCACGGTCATCGATGTCGGCATCAACCGTATCGACGCCGGTGAGGGTAAGACCCGCCTGGTCGGCGACGTGGCCTTCGACGAGGCCGCGGCGGTGGCCGGCGCCATCACGCCCGTCCCCGGCGGTGTCGGCCCCATGACCATCGCCGTGCTGCTGGCCAACACGGTGACCGCCGCCTGCCGTCAGGCGGGCCTGCCGGCGCCGGAGCTGGGCGCTTAGTTTTCAGTCCTTCGGCAGGCCGAGTCGGATCAGGCCCGTGATGGGGGCGTGGGGGTCCTGCGGCTCGCCGCGGCGCAGGATCACGATCTGGCCGGCGCGGGCCAGGTGGACGGCCTGCTGGCGCACGGCGTTCATGTAGCGCCGCCAGACGTCGGGCGGGTCGCTCTTCTTGCGCCGGGTCTCGGCGAAGGCGCGGGCCACGTCGTCGGGGCTGACCGTG
>JBNLBY010000204.1:0-565 GCA_050303535.1 Sideroxydans sp.
ATTGGAGCGGCGATGAAACTTAAGCCAATGGTCGCAATCAGCAAGGGCCACAGCCGCCAAATGCCAAATTCCCAGCCAAGCAAAGGCCAAATCGTGCCATCCAGTAGCGCCAAACCACCCAACAGAATTAATAACAACCCACCGATATTTGCTGTTTTATTTTTCATGTTTTACTCCTTCAAACGGGATTCACTATGTTTGCACTTTTTGCTTGTCATTCCCGCGAATGCGGGAATCCACTCCGGTGAACAAGATGGATACCCGCCTACGCGGGTATGACACCACCTTTGGTAGGGTTAAAATCTGCAAAGATAGTGAGGATTGTTTTTGTCTGAACTATCTATATGAAGGAGTTTAGGGGAACGGCCGTATCCGTGCCTAACCGTTAGCTAACCATCAGCTATCAACGGATAATCAAAATTAAGAGGAATACGATAATGACGCCGGCCGCCAGGCGCAGCAGACGATGGCCCCACAAAACGGCCAATTCTTTGGTCTGGGCGACGGCAACGCCACGGGTAATGGTGTACCAGAGCACAACCATCACGAGAAACACTTGCAGCGG
>JBNLBY010000205.1:0-564 GCA_050303535.1 Sideroxydans sp.
TAAAGGTTCCCAATGGGTGCATAGCACAATGTGAATGTGCCTCAGGGAGCATGTCTGCTACAAAAAGGCCTTCTGCTAAGCCGGTATCCGCCCTGGCGGTTTCACGGGAGGGGGAGGAAAACCGATCCTGGAGCGAGGGACTGAAGGGGGGAACGGCGACCGTACCGGGCAACCGCTGCGTAAAGCGGTTACACCGCGCCGGAGACCGCTCCCGCGCCGCATTATGGCAAGCGAATCCGCGGCGCATCGAAGCGCAACGCGGGACCTGCAAATGGAGATCGTCCATGTCGTCCAAACACCCAGTCATCGCCATCACCGGTTCGTCCGGCGCCGGCACCAGCACCGTCAAGGTGGCCTTCGAACATATCTTCTACCGTGAAGGCGTCAACGCCGCTGTCATCGAGGGCGACAGCCTCCATCGTTTCGACCGCGTCGCGATGAAAGAGGCGGTGTCGATGGCGCATAAGGACTGCCTCCCCCTCAGCCATTTCGGACCGCGCGCCAATCTGCTGGAAGAGCTGGAAGGCCTGTTCCGCAACTACTCGGAATGCGGCACCGGCAAAC
>JBNLBY010000206.1:0-552 GCA_050303535.1 Sideroxydans sp.
TCACGGTCGATGGACGCGAATATCTTGCTTTTTGCAGTAACGACTATCTCGGTCTTGCCAGTCACCCGCAATTGATTGCCGCCCTGCAGCAAGGCGCGCAGCAGTGGGGTGTGGGTGCGGGCGCTGCGCATCTCGTGGCAGGACATTTCGAACCGCACCATCAGCTCGAACTACAGCTTGCCGAATTTGTCGGCAAGCCCGCCGCACTGCTGTTTTCCACGGGCTACATGGCTAATCTAGGCGTGGTGCAGGCACTGGTGGGCAAGGGCGACACCGTGTTTGCCGACAAGCTCAATCATGCCTCCCTCAACGATGCGATGCTGCTGTCGCGTGCGGAAACAAAGCGCTACCGGCATGGCGATGTGGTACAACTGGCGCAACTGCTCGAACAGACAAAAAGCGGACGCAAACTTGTCATTACCGATGCGGTATTCAGCATGGACGGTGACATTGCACCGCTGCAAGAGTTGCTGGCATTGTGCGAGCAGCACGATGCGTGGCTGTATGTGGACGATGCACACGGCTTCGGCGTGCTGGGTGAGCAAGGCAGAG
>JBNLBY010000207.1:0-550 GCA_050303535.1 Sideroxydans sp.
TGATGCCTTCTTTGCGCCGGTCGCTTTCCGCGTGCAGACCTATGCCCTGCAATTGAAGCCGGCAGCCATGCAGTATGTTTCGCACCTGCTGGAACTGAAGCCGATGCAGGAATGGTACACAGCGGCGCTGCAAGAGCCCTGGCGTCATGAGGAGTCTGAGGCCGTCGTGCGTGATATTCTGGTCGAGGATCTCAGGGTGGCGCCGTCAACGGCGTGACGTCATTCTTGCAGTACGCACTTGCATCTCTACCCCCACCCTGGCCCTCCCCCTCCAAGGGGGAGGGAATAATACTCAGCACGGTGCGCTTGCGCACCCTGCAATTGTATAAAGGCTGGATGGCCGTTCCTCGAAACTTCTCTTCGCTCGTTTGACCGCCTGACCGAAGGGGGAATGACGTCCGGCGGGATTTGCATATTGCTTCATTGGTTTCAATGATTTGTCTTCAATTATGGAAAATTCAACGGCATTGCCTGGGGTTCTTCTTGCCCATCCCGCCCCACCAAGCGTATTGTGACCTCACGAGTCCGTTGTGAAATTTTCCGGCAATTG
>JBNLBY010000208.1:0-547 GCA_050303535.1 Sideroxydans sp.
CATCGAAAAACAGGGAGCGCTGCAAGACAAGCTGGACCACATGGACGCCTGGAACCTGGACAGCCGCCTGGAACTGGCGATGGACGCCCTGCGCACCCCGCCCGGCGACACCCCCATTTCTATACTGTCCGGTGGTGAGCGGCGGCGCGTGGCCCTGTGCCGCCTGCTGCTGAAGCAGCCAGACATCCTGCTGCTGGACGAACCCACCAACCACCTCGACGCCGAATCTGTCGCCTGGCTGGAAAAACATCTCAAGCAGTACCCCGGCACCGTCATTGCTGTGACCCATGACCGCTACTTTTTGGATAATGTGGCGGGCTGGATTTTGGAGCTGGATCGAGGCTATGGCATCCCCTGGAAAGGCAACTACTCCTCTTGGCTGGCCCAAAAGCAAGAGCGGTTGGCTCAAGAAGAAAAAGCCGAGTCTGCCCGGCAAAAAACCCTCCAGCGTGAGTTGGAATGGATCAACATGACGCCCAAAGGGCGGCAAACCAAAGCCAAAGCCCGCATCAATCGCTACAGCGAACTCCTCTCCAGTGAACAGGAT
>JBNLBY010000210.1:0-539 GCA_050303535.1 Sideroxydans sp.
GTGTTGGTGGCCATGTGACTAACCCCACCAACACTACTGACTCATCTGCTTTGGAGTTTGCCTTGTCTTCCTTGTGTGCAGCTTCTGATGAGCAGTACGAGAGCATCCTTGATGATGAGATTGCCCTGCCGGCGAGAAAGTTCCACGCGTTGCACAGATTCCGCAAGGAGAGGAGGAGATCTCCCAGGGGCTGCTTCAAGTGCGGTGACACCGCCCACTTCATCGCCGACTGCCCCAAGAGGAAGAAGCTCGACTCCTCCTCCAACAAGTACGACTACACCAAACGAAATGACTACAGTAAGGGCGACGACAAGAAGAAGTACCCCTATGGGGACAACAAGAAGAAGAAGTTCCAGAAGATGATGTCCCGAGCGTGTGCCGCCCTCAACGACCTCGACTTCTCCAGCGATGACACCTCCAGCTCTGAGGAGGATGAGAGGCCCAAGCGCAAGACGGGCGACTTCACCGGCCTTTGTCTCGTGGGCAAGTCGTCGCGGCATATCTCCGACTCCGACTCCGATGTAAGTGATGATTCATCC
>JBNLBY010000211.1:0-536 GCA_050303535.1 Sideroxydans sp.
AAGACCTCGCGGCTACGCTCGTTCATGTCTGACAGGTTGGTCGATGGTTGGCTCATGTCCGGGGCAAATCGGGTTACTTATGTGGACGCCGCAAGAGGGGAATCTAGGGGCGGGAGAACGCGGGGTCAATTGCCGGTATAGTTTACGGCGGGTCCGGAGTTGGATATGAGGCGCGGGCAGCTAGAGGAGATTGCAATGCGCCCTTCGGGAAGAGCCACTGACCAGATGCGGGAGATTTCGGTCGAGACCGGGATCGTGAAACATGCCGAAGGGTCGTGCCTGATCCGGATCGGCGACACGCACGTGATCTGCACCGCCTCGCTGGAAGAGCGGGTGCCGCCGTTTCTGAAAGGGTCGGGGCTTGGCTGGGTGACGGCGGAATACGGGATGCTGCCGCGGGCGACGACGTCGCGGAACCGGCGGGAGGCGGCCTCGGGCAAACAGGGGGGGCGAACGGTCGAGATTCAGCGGCTGATCGGGCGGTCCCTGAGGGCCGGGATTGACCGGGTGGCGCTGGGCGAGCGGCAGATCACCGT
>JBNLBY010000212.1:0-536 GCA_050303535.1 Sideroxydans sp.
ATTTTGGTCACTGCGTGGATCGGTGAAGGGCAGCTCGATCATGTAAGCAATCTGTCCCTCGACTTTAAGCCGCTGGAAACTGTTGTTAACAAACCACGTTTTGCCAATCCCCGGCGGCCCGGTGATGGTAAGGAGCTGCTTCTCCCCGACCACCCAGCCGCGCAGGTAGGCTTGTTCCGCCTCACGACCGACAAACTGCTCGGGGTTATAAGTTTTACGCTTGCGAATTAACTGCATGGTTGCGTCCTGCAAACTTCTAGACTTACCCCCTCCCTAACCCTCCCCCTGCAAAGGGGAGGGAACCTGGCTCCCTCTCCCTTAAGGGGGAGGGCTGGGGTGAGGGTGAATTGGTATTTTACCCCTTATAAACTTCGCCCCATCTTGCCACCATCCGCTGCCAATCGTCCAGGGTAATGAGAAAAATATCTGGCGCGTGATTAGCATGGCTGTCGATGAGGCGGCTGATGGTTTGCAGCAAAAAGCGGGGCGACTGGTTAGCCTCTTGCTGCAACAATTTGTTGATTTCGACGACAACG
>JBNLBY010000213.1:0-535 GCA_050303535.1 Sideroxydans sp.
CATGATTTCACCATGACGATTCAGAGAGTGAAAGCAAAATATGTACCAGATGCTCAAATATGGCTAGACAACATATCTTATCTCTTTTTCATTCTATTTCTGCTTCTTCTTTTTCTCAACCCTTTCTGTATATATTGTACTCTTACTTTTTTTCTGGTCTTAATAGATACTCATTCCGTCCCCAAATATTTGACATTTGACTTTTTCGACCCCAACTTTGACTACCCGTTTTATTAAAAAAATCAGAATTATTTTTTATTTTAACAATAATGTGGTTTATTACACAATGTATTTTAAGTATATATTTGATTTTTTCATAACTTTAATTGTTTTTTTGAATAAGATGAATGCTCAAAATTAATATAAAAATAAAAACAACAAATATTTAGACATGTGTGCCCGGCGATGCTCAGTCGTAGCAAAAATGCGTGCGGCATCGTTGATCGGAGCAAATCACAATACGTTTCCAGTCCATAGAACTGGCACCAGGCGCGTTTGACCACAGTATACTCTATATTTTGGTTGATTTGTGCAC
>JBNLBY010000214.1:0-527 GCA_050303535.1 Sideroxydans sp.
GGAAAAGGTTGAGCAGGATCAGGAAGGTCAGCGGATTGGACACCCACTCATGCAGCCAGCCGAAGAGTTTTGACGGCACACCCTGATCGATCAGGTAGTTGGTGGAGGCCAGGGAGAGGCCGAGGATGACGAGGATGCCACCGACCAGCAGCATCGCTTCGCGCATCACTCCAGGCAGACGTCGCAGGTTGATTTCGCGATGAATCAGGACCTCTACGATCAGCACGTAGAGAGCGGTGACAGCGGCGGCTTCGGAGATGGCGAAGTAGCCGCTGTAGACGCCGCCGAGCACGATCAGGGGCAGCGGCAGCTCCCAGGCCGCCTCTTTGAGCGCGGCCCAGGCCTCACTACCGGAGAAGGTGGCCAGGGCCACGTGGCGGCTTGACCAGTAGCTCCAGCCGATCAGGATCGTCAGCATCACCAGACCGGGCAGGATGCCGGCCAGGAACATATCCTCCACGCTGATGGAGCCGCCGATGCCGAGTTGCTGTGCCACCACCGCATAGAGAATCAGTGGCAGGGCGGGG
>JBNLBY010000215.1:0-514 GCA_050303535.1 Sideroxydans sp.
GGCGGCAGCGGTGTCATCGTCACGCCCTGCGCCTTTATTTTTGAAGAAGAACCGGTGCGTTATAACGCCATGCTCAACGCGCTGGATAATGGTTAATACAAAATGATTAATGGTAAATGGTTAATGAACACCCAACGTGCTTTTGCAATTTAAGAAAATAATTGGGTAATCACCCTCACCCCAGCCCTCTCCCTCAAGGGAGAGGGAGCCTGTTCCTTCCCCCTTTGAGGGGGAAGGTTAGGATGGGGGTGAATCATTACCTATTTTATTTTTTTAAACAACAGCACGTTTCTTATCTCAGACACCGAATTTATTCGGTGAAGGAATTTGATATGACAATCTCCAACTCCCCCCCCAAAGGAACCAGCGACTGGTGGCCAGATGAATACGCCAAACGCAAATACATCTTCGACACCTGGCGCACCGTCAACCGCCAGTTTGGTTATGAAGAATACCTCACCCCCATGCTCGAATCTGCGGAAGTCTACCGCGCCAAATCAGGTGAAGACGTGGG
>JBNLBY010000216.1:0-514 GCA_050303535.1 Sideroxydans sp.
AACATCAAAATAAGGCTGTCAAAGGATTTACCGACAAATATGATGTCCATCTCCTTGTTTGGTATGAAGTCCACGAGAGCATAGTATCAGCCATACAGCGTGAGAAGCGCATCAAGAAATGGAACCGAGACTGGAAAATCAGGATGATTGAAAAGACAAACCCACATTGGCGTGATTTGTACTCTAATTTGCTATGACAATCCTTTGTCAATTTTCCTGGATTCCCGCCTGCGCGGGAATGACGAAGAGTTGCACAGCCCATCCCAGTAATTATGAGGATCAGATGCGTTTCTGCATACCATTATTTGGTGAACGAGTAGCCCCGCGCCCAACCCACGCTGACGGGTTGCTGATCGGGGTTCTTTTCCAGGGAAGGATCATCCGGAAGGAACGGTCCGGCCAGGTTGTGGAAAACACGATGGACCTTCTTTCCGAACTGATCAGTCACAATGTTGACAGCCTGGTGTGCGGTGGGATCAGCAAAGATACACGCGATGCCCTTGAATTAATACCT
>JBNLBY010000217.1:0-512 GCA_050303535.1 Sideroxydans sp.
GAAACCCTAAGAGCCACCGCAATTGACTTGGTTCGACCCGAATCTCACAGGTTATTAACAGATCTAACCCGCCAAATGACGTCATATCGCAAGGCAAGGCAGGGAAGGACGGAAATGGCAGGTCGACGAGCAGAGATGGGACAGGAGAGCGAGGACAGCAGACCTTGGACGGGATGCAGCCGACGTTGAGGCAGGTCCCTCCGAGGGTGCCCCGCTTCTCGATACAGGTGGTCTTCAGCCCTAGCTGTGCCGCCTTGATCGCCGCTACGTACCCGCCGGGGCCGCCGCCCAGCACGACCACGTCGCTCTCCTCCCCCGACGCAGCGTACGCCCTCCACGCGGAGGACGCCGCCGCCGCGTGACGCCGCACGGTCTCAGCCGCGCGCCGCCGCGCCAAGATCGAAAGCGCCATTTCTCTCCTTCCCTGTCCCTACACGCTCCTCTTGGGGTCCTCTCCCTCCGCCGGAAGAATCCTCCTGCTGCGGAAAGAGGAGGGGTGGTCGCGGTGGAAG
>JBNLBY010000218.1:0-512 GCA_050303535.1 Sideroxydans sp.
TATCACTAACCTTTTGTAGGAGTTTAAGGATGTTTTTCCTGCTGAGATACGCCCGGGGCTGCCACCTTTGAGAGGAATTGAACATTAAATTAACTTGATCCCGGACGCATCATTGCCAAACCGAGCTGCGTATAGGACCAATGCAGAGGAGATGAAGGAAATTCAGCGACAAGTCCAAGAATTGTTGGACAATGGGTACGTACGTGAGAGCCTTAGTCCTTGTGCCGTTCTTGTTATTTTGGTTCCTAAGAAAAATGGTACTTGGCGCATGTGTGTTGATTGTCAAGCCAAAAACAACATTACCATTCGCTATCGCTTTCCTATACCTAGGTTAGATGACATGCTTGATGAGTTAAGTGGTTCTACAATTTTCACCAAGATTGATTTGCGAACTGGTTGCACCAAATACGAATGAAACTTGGTGATGAATGGAAAACTGCATTCAAAACTAAGTTTGGCTTGTATGAGTGGTTAGTAATGCCTTTTGGATTAACTAATGCACCTAGCACTTT
>JBNLBY010000219.1:0-511 GCA_050303535.1 Sideroxydans sp.
GAATTCAAGAACGAGATCGTCGGCGGTGTGGTACCGAAGGAATATATCCCGGCCGTGGATAAAGGCATCCAGGAGCAGATGCAGAATGGCGTGCTCGCTGGCTATCCGCTGATCGGCGTAAAGGTCGCCATTTTTGATGGTTCCTACCACGACGTGGACTCCAATGAAATGGCGTTCAAGATCGCCGGTTCCATGGCAATCAAAGAGGGCGCGCTGAAAGCGAGCCAGGTATTGCTGGAGCCGATGATGAAGGTCGAAGTGGTGACCCCGGAAGATTACATGGGTGACGTCATGGGTGACCTGAACCGTCGTCGCGGTATCGTCCATGGCATGGAAGATTCTCCGTCCGGCAAAATCATCCGGGCCGAAGTGCCGCTGGCCGAAATGTTCGGTTATGCCACCGACCTGCGTTCCGCGACGCAGGGGCGTGCAACCTATTCGATGGAATTCTCCAAGTATGCCGAGGCCCCCTCGAGCATTGCCGACGAGATCATCAAAAAAGCATCCTGAT
>JBNLBY010000220.1:0-511 GCA_050303535.1 Sideroxydans sp.
ACTACAAAGGCTGTGAATCATGCCAGAAGTTTGGACATGTGCAATTGGCTCCTGCAGCTATGTTGCATCCCATAATCAAACCAAGGCCATTTCATGGTTGGCCATCTAAAGGCCACCGATTTGTATTAGTTTCTACGGATTACTTCACCAAGTGGACGGAGGTTGTCTTATTGAAGAACATGACACATAGAGAGGTAATCCACTTTAGTTCAGAGCATATCATTCATAGATTCGACACACCATAGACATTGACTATGAATCAAGGTTCGTCATTCATGTCTCATCAAGTTTGTAACTTTGCCGAGCCTCTCAAGATCAAACTCCTTAGTTCTTCGCCATACTACGCTAAGGCCAACAGTTAGGTCGAGTCTAGTAACAAGACCCTAAGCACGCTAATCAAGAAGAAGATTGAGGAAACAACTCTGAATTGATGTGGAGTCCGAGTCCGAGTAAGGAAGAATCAAGGCTGGGGTAAGCCAAGACCGAGCCAAGAAGGGTCCAAGGATGAGGA
>JBNLBY010000221.1:0-508 GCA_050303535.1 Sideroxydans sp.
CCTCCGGTAAAGTGACCGTAACCATGCTGATCGGTCTTGCCATGATCGAGTCTCTGTGTATTTATGCGCTGGTTATCTCGCTGATCCTGCTGGGCAAGGTGCCTGCACTGGAAGAAGTCATCAAGCTGATTTCCCACTAATTCTTCCAATTTGATTTGAAAAGCCCATTTCCTTCTCAGGGAAATGGGCTTTTTCATTTTACGGGATTCCTTCCACGACCTTCATTCAAATCCCAGTATCTTTTTAAGGAATTGCCCGGTGTAGGATGTGGGCTGCATGGCCAGATCTTCCGGGGCGCCGGAGGCCACCACATAACCGCCGCCATCACCGCCTTCGGGACCCATGTCGATTACATGGTCGGCAGTTTTGATAACATCCAGATTGTGTTCGATCACTATTACGGTGTTGCCATTCTCCACGAGACGGTTAAGAACCATCAGCAGCTTGTTGATATCTTCCATATGCAGGCCGGTGGTCGGCTCATCCAGGATATACAAGGTTCGGCCTG
>JBNLBY010000222.1:0-508 GCA_050303535.1 Sideroxydans sp.
CTATGTAATATTATCTCTAGACATGACAAAGTTAAATCACCTTGCTAAGATTATAGGTTATTCCACCTTTTCATCTATGGGTTACACCACCCGATCACAGTTACCCACTGCGATTGACCAACCATACCAAGCCATCCCAAAACACACTAATCCTGCGAGGACTCCAAACCGCTCGTAACTGTGAGCACGACTATCATGATAGTTTACACTCTGCAGATGTTACACAACTTTACCCATATGTTGGTGATTTTATCGCTAGCTAAGTGACTAAAAGTCTCTATTTTGCCCTACGTACACTTTCTTTGGTGCACGGCCAGGAGATCACTAGATAGTTTTTCATAGCATTTCCTAACCCGCAAAACATCCACACTGAGATTTCACCGCTATGGATTACACAATCCTACAGAAGCCCCCTCTTGTGCCAAGGCTAGGATTACTCCATCCATCACCTAAGGTCGAGATTACACCACCCTTTCCTTCTACCGCGAACATCCACGAAACTGGAAAA
>JBNLBY010000223.1:0-503 GCA_050303535.1 Sideroxydans sp.
TTGTTAGCAGGTCAAAAAAGTAGCGAATAACCAGCGGCGGCCCTAGCTGCCCCAGCATTAACGCAAGCAGCGACAGCAGGTTGAAAAAGTGCTGCCACGGCCGAAAACGAATCAGCCTCAGAACGAATTTCCACGTTGGTACATTAACCGTGGATTGTTTTAGGGTTGTCATGTTCCTCCTTTAAACTTCACCCTCACCCCAGCCCTCTCCCTCCAAGGGAGAGGGGGCCAGTTCCCTCCCCATTTTAGGGGGAGGGTTAGGGTGGGGGTCATTACATCGCTACCTCAAGCCCCGTCCGCAGCAACTCGGCAAAGTGCGAGCTTGGGTCGTTGGCCAGGGCGTCGTAGGTGTCGTGTTCCAGGATACGGCCGTTGGCCAGCACCATAATTTTGTCGGCGCGATGGACCGTCGTGAGCCGGTGCGCCACGATGATGCCGGTGCGATTTTGCAGCAGTTTGTCTACGGCCCGCTCGATGAGCTGTTCCGTGGCCGGGTCCAGCCG
>JBNLBY010000224.1:0-500 GCA_050303535.1 Sideroxydans sp.
GCTCGCGGTCGACGAGCCGACGATCAGCATGACGTTCCAGGTCAACAAGTCGCCGTTCGCGGGGCAGGAAGGCAAGTACCTGACGAGCCGCCAGATCGACGAGCGGCTCGCACAGGAGCTCAAGCACAACGTCGCGCTGCGCGTGAAACCCACCGACGACCCCGACAAGTTCCGTGTATCGGGCCGCGGCGAACTGCACCTGTCCGTGCTTATCGAGAACATGCGCCGCGAAGGCTTCGAGCTGGCGGTGTCGCGGCCGGAAGTCATCTTCCACGAGGAGGAGGGCGTGAAGCTCGAGCCCTGGGAGCAGCTGACCGTCGATTGCGAAGACGCGTACCAGGGTGCGGTCATGACGCGCCTCGCCGAGCGCAAGGGCGAACTGCAGGCCATCCTGCCCGACGGCAAGGGACGCGTGCGGCTCGACTACCGCATCCCGACGCGCGGCCTCATCGGCTTCCGCACGGAATACCTGACGGCGACGTCGGGGACCGGCCTCATGT